>DASQBU010000022.1:0-10143 GCA_035635035.1 Pseudomonas sp. | reverse complement strand
CGCCCCGCCGCGCAGCGACCTGCGCCAACCCGCCAACCTTGGCGCACCGCCCAGCATCGAGGAAGCGCTCAGCCGCGGCTACGACTTCGCCATCGGCGACCTGCTCGGCGAGGCCTGGCGCAACACCCACGGCATCAAGGGGCCGATCTTCTGCGGTATGGTCGCGTTCTACCTGGCGCTGACCGTCTTCCTGTTCGCCCTGGTCTTCACCCTCTCCTTCAGCGGGCTGATCGGCGCAGGTAATCCCGCGGTCGGAGCGGGTCTGCAGCTGGCGCTCAGCCTGCTCGGCACCGTGCTCACCTATCCCTTCTTCGTCGGCCTGCAGATGATCGGCATCCGCCGCGCGGCCGGCCAGCCGGTCGGCATCCGCCTGGTGTTCGCCTATTTCAGCCGCAGCCTGCCGCTGCTGGTGACCGGCATACTGATGACGCTCTTCGTCTATCTCGGCACCCTGCTGTTGATCCTGCCGGGCCTCTACCTCGCCGTCGCCTACCTGCTGGCGATGGCCCTGGTGGCCGAGCGCGGCCTCAGCCCCTGGCAGGCGATGGAGGTCTCGCGCAAGGCCATCAGCCAGCACTGGTTCAAGGTATTCGGCCTGCTCCTGCTGCTCTCCCTGCTGCTGTTCGTCAGTGCCCTGCCGCTGGGGATCGGGCTGATCTGGAGCCTGCCGCTAAGCGTCGCCGCCCTCGGCGTGCTGTACCGCGAAATCTTCGGCGTGCTCCCCGCCACGGAATGAAGCTCGGGCCGGCGCGCGCAGTTGCCTCGCGCCGCCGCGCCTCGCTAGCATCCGGCTTTTCTCCCGAGTCGCCCCGCCATGCCGTCAGCCCAGCCCGCCAGCCCGCCGCTGGATACCCGCCTGCGGGTGGAAACCCCGGAAGGGGTCGACCTGCTGTTGTCGCCGGCCGGCCCGCTGGTGCGGGCGCGCGCTTTTGCCGTCGACCTGGCCCTGCGCGGCGCCGTGGCCCTGGCCGGCCTGGTCCTGCTCGGCAAGCTCGGCGGGCTGGGCCTGGGCCTCGGCCTGATCCTGCTGTTCCTGCTCAACTGGTGGTACATGGTGCTGTTCGAGGTGCTCAACCAGGGCCGCACGCCCGGCAAGCAGCTGCTCGGCCTGCGCGTGGTGCACGAGGATGGCACCCCGGTCGGCTGGGGCGCCTCGCTGCTGCGCAACCTGCTGCGCTTCGTCGACATGCTGCCGGTGGGCTACGGCTGCGGCCTGCTCGCCAGCCTGATCAGCCCGCGCTTCCAACGCCTCGGCGACCTGGCCGCCGGCACCCTGGTGATCCACCGCCCGCGCCCGCCAGGCGTGCCGCCCCTCTCGGCGGTGACGCCGCTGGCCGCGCCGTTCGCCCTCGACGCCGAGGAGCAACGCGCCCTGCTGGCCTTCGACGAGCGCCAGCACAAGCTGTCGCCGGCCCGCCGCGAGGAACTCGCCGGCCTGCTCGCGCCGCTGCTCGGCGTGTCGCCGGACGAAGCGCCGCAGCGGCTGCGGCAGATCGCGGCCGGGCTGCGGGGGGACGCATGAAGCAGGCGCGTTTCGAAGCCCTCCACCAGGGCGAATGGCAGGCGCTGGACGGCCACCTGCAGCAACTCGAGCAGGGCCGCTCGCTCGGCCCCGCGGCCGGCGAGTTCGCCGCCGCCTACCGGCGCCTGTGCCAGCAGCTGGCGCTGGCCGAGAGCCGCGCCTACGGCCCCGCCCTGATCGAGCGCCTGCAACTGCTCACCCTGCGCGCCCACCAGCAACTCTACCGTCCGCGGCAGAACCTCGGCCCGCGCCTGCTCGGCTTCCTGCTCGCCGGCTTCCCCCGCCAGGTACGGGCCGCCTGGCGCAGCATCCTGCTCGCCAGCCTGCTGTTCTACGGCAGCCTGCTGGGCATGGTGGTGCTGGTCAACCTGTTCCCCGACCTGGTCTACAGCGTGCTGTCGCCCGCGCAGGTGATCCACATCGAGCAGATGTACGATCCGGACGCCAGTCGCCTCGGCCCGCTCGGCGAGCGCGGCAGCAGCGGCGACTGGCTGATGTTCGGCTACTACATCATGAACAACATCGGCATCGCCTTTCAGACCTTCGCCGGCGGCCTGCTGCTGGGCGTCGGCACGCTGTTCTTCCTGCTGTTCAACGGCGTCAACATCGGCGCCATCGCCGGCCACCTGCTGCGCATCGGCTACGACGAGACCTTCCTGAGTTTTGTCGTCGGTCATAGCGCATTCGAGCTGACTGCCATAACCTTCGCCGGCGCGGCCGGCCTGCAACTGGGCGGGGCGCTGCTGATGCCCGGCCCCCGCAGCCGGCGCGCCGCCCTGCATGCGGCGGCCAAGGGCTGCATCGGCTTGGTCTGCGGGGTGATCGGCCTGCTGCTGATCGCCGCCTTCGTCGAAGCCTACTGGTCGTCGATCCGCGACTTTTCCGCAGGCGTCAAATACGCCGTCGGCGCCCTGCTCTGGCTGCTGGTCGGCGCCTACTTCCTGCTCGGCGGACGCCGGGCCTGAACCGCAACCCAGGGAGCCGTCGTGACTGCAGTTCCACCCCGCCAGCGGAGCCCGGCATGCCGCTGAGCGCCACCGAAGCCGCCCTGCGCCCGCGTACCCCCTGGGAAGCCGTCGACCTCGGCGTGCACCTGGCGCAGCGCCATGCCGGCCTGCTACTGGGCAGCTGGGCGCTGCTCACCCTGCCCCTGCTGGGGCTGCTCAGCCTGCTGCTGTGGCGCTGGCCGGGCATCACCCTGCTGCTGTTCTGGTGGCTCAAGCCGGCCTTCGAGCGCCTGCCGCTGCACATCCTCTCCCGCGCCCTGTTCGGCGCCACGCCGACCCTGCGCCAGGCCCTGCGCGCCTGGCCCGGCCTGCTGCGCGGCGAGCTGGCGGCCAGCCTGCTGTGGCGGCGTTTCAGCCTCAGCCGCAGCTTCACCCTGCCGCTGCTGATGCTGGAGAACCTGCGCGGCCCGGCGCGCCAGCATCGCCTCCTGGCGCTGGGCCGGCGCAACGGCGTGGCACGCTGGCTGACCCTGCTTGGCGCGCACATCGAGATGCTCCTGTGGGGCAGCCTGCTGGCGCTGATCTACCTGTTGCTGCCCACCCAGTTCGACGAGCCGCGCAACTGGCTGCGCCTGCTGCTGCAGCCGCCGGCGGACCAGCTGTGGCTGGAGCACCTGGTCAACGCCTGCTACGCGCTGGTGCTGGTGGTCTGGGAGCCGATCTATGTCGCTTGCGGCTTCGCCCTCTACCTCAACCGGCGCAGCGAACTGGAGGCCTGGGACCTGGAGCTGGCCTTCCGCCGCCTGCTCGAGCGCCTCGGCCAGGCCAGCCTGGTGCTGCTGCTGGCGCTCGGCCTGTGCCTGCCGAGCGTTCCGGCGCTGGCCGAAGCGCCGCCGGCCGATCCCGATCGCGACCTGTGCCCGCTGCCCAGCGAAGAGGACCCCGGCTCGCAGGCCCCGCGCCTGACCCACCAGCCGCTCACCAGCCGCCAGGCCCAGCAGGAGATCCGCACCCTGCTCGCCGCGCCCCCGTTCCAGCGAACCGAGGAACGCCTCGACTGGGGCTGGTCACAGCGCAAGCCCGCCACCCCGCAGCCCCAGGGCGCGAAGCGGCCTGATGTACCGCCGGCCTGGCCGCGGGCGCTCGCCGCGCTGATCGAAGGGCTGCTGTGGGCGGCGCTGATCGTCGCCGTGGTCCTGCTGGCCTGGCGGCGGCGCGACTGGCTGCAGCTGTTCAGCCAGCGCCTGAGCCGCAAGGCCCCCGCCGCGGCCGCCCTGCCCAGCCACCTGTTCGGCCTGGCCGTCGCGCCGCACAGCCTGCCGGACGATCTGCCCGGCACCGTCGAGCGGCTGTGGCGCAGCGATCCGCGCGCCGCCCTGGCGCTGCTCTACCGCGGCCTGCTCAGCCACCTGCTGCACGAGCGCCGCCTGCCGTTGACCGCGGCGCATACCGAAGGCGAGGTGCTGGTGCTGGTGCAAGGCCTGGACGACCCGGAACTGGCCTGCTTCGCCGCCCAGCTGCTCGATACCTGGCAGGCGCTGGCCTACGGCCGCCAGCCGCCGCCCGGCGAGCTCGGCGCGCAGCTGTGCGCGGCCTGGCGCCAGCTGCACACTCCAGGCCACGGCGCCGGGGAGGCCGCATGAGCCCCCGCCAACGCCTGTCGCTGATCCTCGCCGCCCTGGCGCTGCTGGCCGCGCTGGCGTTCCTCCTCTCCGGCCGCCTCCAGCCGCAGCGGCACAGCGTCGACCTCGGCCCGGCACCAGAAGCGCGCGCCAACCCCTGGCTGGCTGCCGAACGCTTCCTGCAGCGGCGCGGCCTCAGCGTCGCGCGTACCGACGACCTCAGCCGCTTTCTCGACGACACCCCCGGCCCCGGCCACAGCCTGCTGCTGCTCGGCTCGCGCCTCCAGCTGAGCGCCGCGCAGAGCCAGCGCCTGCTCGACTGGGCCTCGGCCGGCGGCCACCTGGTGGTCACCGCCCAGGCCAACTGGAGCGAGCAGCGCCAGCGCAGCGACGACCTGCTGCTCGACCTGCTGCAGATCCGCCGGGTGCCCAGCAGCAGCCTGAAGGACGACGAGGCGCCGGCCGACCTGCCGCAGGATCCCTGGCCGGCGCTGACCAAGCTGTACCTGGAGAACGAGGACGCCCCGGCCTACTTCGCCTTCGACACCCGCTACCACCTCGAGGACAGCGGCGACCGCGCGATGGCCTGGGCCAACAGCGCCAAGTCGACCCACCTGCTGCAGCTGGCCTACGGCGACGGCCTGGTCACCGTGCTCAGCGACGGCGACCTGTGGCGCAACGCGCGCATCGGCGAGCACGACCACGCCTGGCTGCTCTGGTACCTGACCCAGGACAGCGAGGTCACCCTGCTGCTGCGCCCGGCGCGCGAGTCGCTGACGCGCCTGCTGCTGCGCCACTTCCCCGAGGCGCTGCTGAGCCTGGGCCTGCTGCTCGGCCTGCTGCTCTGGCACTACGGCCTGCGCCACGGCCCGCGCCAGGCCGATGCGCCGCCGGCACGCCGCCAGCTCGGCGAGCACCTGCGCGCCTGCGCCGAGTTCCTCTGCCGCCAGCAGGGCCACGGCGCCCTGCTCGCCCGCCTGCAGGCCGAGGTGCGCCAGCGCGCCCGCCAGCGCCACCCCGGCTTCGAACGCCTGCCGGTCACCGCCCAGTGGCAGCTGCTCGGCCGCCTCAGCCGCCTGCCGCCGGCGCAGATCGGCCAGGCCATGCGTCCGCCCGGCGAGCAACGCCTCGGTCCGGCCCAATTCACCCGGCAGGTCGTCCACCTGCAACGACTCAGGAATGCACTCTGATGAGCGAAGAATCCAGCCTGCCCCTCGACCCCGCCGCCGGCGACGCCCCACCGCGCGAGGCCCAGGCCGGCGCCCACCCGCGCGCCGTGCAACTGGTCAAGGCCGTGCGCGAGGAATTGAGCAAGGCGCTGATCGGCCAGCAGCAGGTCATCGACGAGGTGCTCTGCGCCCTGCTGGCCGGCGGTCACGTGCTGATCGAGGGCGTCCCCGGCCTCGGCAAGACCCTGCTGGTGCGCGCCCTGGCGCGCTGCTTCGGCGGCCAGTTCGCGCGCATCCAGTTCACCCCCGACCTGATGCCCAGCGACGTCACCGGCCACGCCGTCTACGACCTGGCCAGCGAGCAGTTCAAGCTGCGCCGCGGTCCGGTGTTCACCAACCTGCTGCTCGCCGACGAGATCAACCGTGCGCCGGCCAAGACCCAGGCGGCGCTGCTCGAGGTGATGCAGGAGCGCCAGGTCACCCTGGAGGGCAACGCCCTGCCGGTGCCGCGGCCGTTCATGGTGCTGGCCACCCAGAACCCGATCGAGCAGGAAGGCACCTACCCGCTGCCGGAAGCCGAACTGGACCGTTTCATGCTCAAGCTGCGCATGGACTATCCCGCCCACGACGAGGAGCTGGAACTGGTGCGCCAGGTGACCCGCTCGGCACGCAGCGACATGCTCGAGGTCGCCAGCCTGCGCCCGCTGCTGCGCGAGCGCGACGTGCCGACCCTGCAGAAGATCTGCGCCGAGCTGCCGATCGACGCCCAGGTGCTCGACTACGCCGTGCGCCTGGTGCGCGCCACCCGCGACTGGCCGGGGCTGAGCTTCGGCGCCGGGCCGCGCGCCTCCATCGCCCTGGTGCGCTGCGCGCGCGCCCGCGCCCTGCTGCGCGGCGGCGAGTTCGTCATCCCCGACGACATCAAGGCCTGCGCCCCGGCGGTGCTGCGCCACCGCGTGCGCCTGGCGCCGGAGCTGGAAATCGAGGGCCAGGAGGTCGACCGCGTGCTCGCCCAGGTGCTCGGCCAGGTGGCCGCGCCGCGCTCATGAAGCCCTCGCGCCTGCTGCTCGGCCTGGTCGCCGCCCTGCTGCTGGCGGCCATCGTGCTCGGCGCCGCGACGCCGCTCGGCTGGCCCGCGCCGGACTGGCTGCACGGCCTGTGGTGCGGCGCGCTGCTCGGCCTGGGCGGGCTCGCCCTGCTCGACGCCCTATGGCTGCGCCGCCTGCCGTCGCCGGCGCTGGCGCGCGAACTGCCCGGCCACCTGGCGCTGGATCGCTGGAGCGAGGTGGTCCTGCGCGTCAGCCCCGCCGCGCCCAGCCCGTGGCTGGAGCTGTTCGACCACGCGCCGGCCGACCTGGAGTGCCAGGGCCTGCCGCAGCGGCTGGCCCTGGCGCCCGGCCACGGCGTCGAGCTGCGCTACCGCATCCGCCCGCGTCGGCGCGGCGACAGCGTGTTCGCCCGCTGCGAGGTCGGCCTGCCGTCGCGCCTGGGCCTGTGGCAGGCGCGCCGCTACGTCGAGCTGCCCGGCCGCACGCGCGTCTATCCGGACTTCGCCCGCCTGCACGGCGCCCGGCTGATGGCGGTGGACAGCTGGCTCGGCCGCCTCGGCGTTCGCCAGCAGCAGCGCCGCGGCAGCGGTCGCGAATTCCACCAGCTGCGCGAGTTTCGCAGCGGCGACAGCCTGCGGCAGATCGACTGGAAGGCCACCGCGCGCAAGCACCAGCCGATCGCCCGCGAATACCAGGACGAGCGCGACCAGCAGATCGTCTTCCTGCTCGACAGCGGCCGGCGCATGCGCAGCCAGGACGGCGACCTCAGCCACTTCGACCACGCCCTCAACGCCTGCCTGCTGCTCGCCCACGTCGCCCTGCGCCAGGGCGATGCGGTCGGCCTACTGGCCTTCGGCGCCGCGGCGCCGCGCTACCTGCCGCCGGCCAAGGGCCAGGCGCAGCTCAACGCCCTGCTCAACACGGTCTACGACCTGCAGCCCGGCCAGCTGCCCGGCGACTACCAGAGTGCCGCCGGCGAGCTGCTCGCCCGCCAGCCACGCCGCGCGCTGGTGGTGCTGCTCGGCAACCTGCGCGACGAGGACGACCAGCAGCTGCCGCTGGCCGCCGCGCAGATCGCCCAGCGCCACCGCCTGCTGATCGCCAGCCTGCGCGAGGAGGTGCTCGACCGCCAGCGCCAGCAACCGGTGCAGGGCTACCAGGAGGCGCTGGACTACTGTGGCGCCGTCGACTACGCCGCCGCGCGCAGCGCCCTCCACGAGCGCCTGGCCAGCCTCGGCCTGCCGGTGCTCGACGTGCGCCCCGCCGAGCTGGGCCCCGAGCTGATCAGCCGCTACCTGCAGTGGAAAGGCGCCGGCACGCTCTGAGCCGGCCCTGTCACGTCTCTGTCACGGGTTTGCATGTGTAGTGGCGCTGGCGCTAGGCTGGGCGCCAACAAGCCGAATGCGCCGCGCCAGGGCGCGCGACGCATCCCCTATCCGGCCAAGGAGTCCGAGATGCAACACAAGCAGCTGCTGGTGGTCATCGACCCCACCCAACCGGCGCAACCGGCGCTCGAGCGCGCGGCGTGGATCGCCCGCCACACCGGCGCGGCCATCGAGCTGCTGCTGTGCGAATTCAACACCGCGCTGGACGCCGGCGCGCTGTTCGACAGCGCCAAGGTCGAGCAGGCCCGCCAGGCCCTGCTCGCACACCGCCGCGAGTGGCTGGAGCAACTGGCCGCGCCGCTGCGCCAGGAAGGCCTGCAGATCACCCTCGAGGCGCGCTGGGGCAAGCCGCTGCACAAGATGATCATCGCCCGCGTCGCCGAGCTGCAGCCCGACCTGGTGCTCAAGACCGCGCACAGCCACGGCCTGCTGCACCGCCTGCTGCTGAGCAACAGCTGCTGGCAGCTGATCCGCTACTGCCCGGTGCCGCTGTGGCTGGTCAAGCCGCACGGCGCATGGCGAGGCAAGCGCCTGGCCGTCGCCCTCGACCCGACCCACGAGGCGGACAAGCCGGCCGCCCTCGACCGCCAGCTGATCGCCGCGGCGCAGGCGCTGCACGACGTCCTCGGCCTGGAGGCCCACTACCTGCACAGCTACGCGCCGCTGCCGCGCACCCTGGTGTTCGATGCCGAACTGGTCGCCGACTACGAGTACTATGTGGAGCGCACCGGCGAGCGCCACCGCGAGGCGTTCGAACAGCTGCTCGGCCAGTACCCCATCGACCGGGCGCATACCCACCTGCTGCAGGGCTTCGCCGAAGAGACCCTGCCGCAGTTCGTCGAGCAGAACGCCGTCGACCTGCTGGTGATGGGCGCCATCGCCCGCGGCCACCTCGATACCGCGCTGATCGGCCACACCGCCGAACGGGTGCTCGAAGGCATCGACTGCGACCTGCTGGTGCTCAAGCCGCAGGCCGCGCCCAGCCACTGAACCGGATCACTGCCACGGATTCCCGCCACGGACGGCGCAGGCTCCCCGCGAGCCGACCATCACCGGCGTGCGCCGCCACAAGCGGCGCCGCCGGCGCTATTCAGACCTTACCCAGGAGTACCCTGATGCCCTTTCGCCGTACCAAGATCGTCGCCACCCTCGGCCCGTCCAGCAGCTCGCCGCAAGTGCTGGAGCAGCTGATCCTCGCCGGGATGAACGTCGCCCGCCTGAACTTCTCCCACGGCACGCCCGAGGAGCACAAGGCCCGCGCCCGCCTGGTCCGCGAGCTGGCGGCCAAGCACGATCGTCACGTCGCCCTGCTCGGCGACCTGCAAGGCCCGAAGATCCGCATCGCCAAGTTCGCCAACAAGCGCATCGAGCTGCAGGAAGGCGACGCCTTCCGCTTCTCCATCAGCCACCCGCGTGACGCCGGCACCCAGGAAGTCGTCGGCATCGACTACCCGGACCTGGTCAAGGACTGCAAGGTCGGCGACGAGCTGCTGCTCGACGACGGCCGGGTGATCATGCAGGTCGAGCAGGTCACCGCCAGCGAACTGCTCTGCCGGGTCACCGTCGGCGGCCCGCTGTCCGACCACAAGGGCATCAACCGCCGCGGCGGCGGCCTCACCGCGCCGGCGCTGACCGACAAGGACAAGGCCGACATCAAGCTGGCCGCCGAGATGGAGCTGGACTACCTGGCGGTGTCCTTCCCCCGCGACGCCGCCGACATGCACTACGCCCGCCGCCTGCGCGACGAGGCCGGCAGCAACGCCTGGCTGGTCGCCAAGATCGAGCGCGCCGAGGCGGTGGCCGACGACGAGGCGCTGGACGGCCTGATCCGCGCCAGCGACGCGGTGATGGTGGCCCGCGGCGACCTCGGCGTGGAGATCGGCGACGCCGAGCTGGTCGGCATCCAGAAGAAGATCATTGCCCACGCCCGCACCCTGAACAAGGTGGTGATCACCGCCACCCAGATGATGGAGTCGATGATCCACAGCCCGATGCCGACCCGCGCCGAGGTGTCCGACGTGGCCAACGCCGCGCTGGACTATACCGACGCGGTGATGCTGTCGGCCGAGAGCGCCGCCGGCGACTACCCGGTGGAAGCGGTCAAGGCCATGGCGCGCGTCTGCGTCGGTGCCGAGAAGCATCCGACCAGCCAGAAGTCCGGCCACCGCATGGGCCTGACCTTCGAGCGCTGCGACGAGAGCATCGCCCTGGCGGCCATGTACACCGCCAACCACTTCCCTGGCGTCAAGGCGATCATCGCCCTCACCGAGAGCGGCTACACCCCGCTGATCATGTCGCGCATCCGCTCGGCGGTACCGATCTTCGCCTACTCGCCGCACCGCGCCACCCAGGCCCGTGCGGCGCTGTTCCGCGGCGTGCAGACCATCCCCTTCGACCCGGCTGCCCTGCCGCCGGAGAAGGTCAGCCAGGCGGCGGTGGACGAGCTGCT
>DASQBU010000021.1:0-5386 GCA_035635035.1 Pseudomonas sp. | reverse complement strand
GCCTCGCCCGGCGCCGCGACCGCCCGCCAGCGGGTGGTCGGCAGCTTTTCCGTGAACCAGGGCGGCGGGTTGCCCGGCTCGACCCCGGCGTAGTCCGCGCCGTCGGCCCGCGCCCAGGCGGGCAAGGCGGCGGCGCCCAGGGCCACGCCGGCGGCGCCGAGAAAGCGCCGGCGCGACAGGTAGACGGCCTCCGGGGTGATCTCGGAGGGCTGGCACTGCGAGCGAGGTGGAAGCTGGATCAGCATGGTCGTGTCCCCGGGCGGTCAGCGGATGCCGGCGTGGCAGGTCGTGAGCCGGCGCTGCGGCCGGCATCCCATTGGATTGCGCCGGCCGGCCAAGGTTGCGCGCGGTCCGTCAGGCCGGGGTCTTCTGCGGCTGGCGCAGGGCCTGGCCGGCGCTGGACAGGCGGTATTGCTGGCGGCTGCTCTTGGGCTTGGCGGGGATGGTCATCTCGATCAGCCCGGCCTCCAGCGCCGGCACCAGGTACAGGGTGCGGAAGTTGGCGTCGCTCTTCAGGCCCAGCGCCTTCTGCAGCGCCTTGCGGGTCATGGCGCCGTCGCAGGCCTGGACCAGGCGCCGAACTTCACCTGTAACATAGCCTGCAGCATGGCCTGTAACTTCGCCTGCAGCATTGCCTGTGACTTCACTTGCAGCTTCGCCTGTATCTTCACCTGTTACATGACCTGCAACTTCACTTTTCACTTCACTTCTGGCTTCACCTGCCAGCAGCCCCGGAGCTTTGCCGGCCGCGGCTCTGGGAAGATGGCGGGGTAGCGCGCGGGCAAAGGCGAACTCCAGCCACAGGCCATCCTGCTCGTGGCGCAGCAGCGGCTCGACGATGCCGTGGCTGCGGCAGGCGTCGATCAGCCGGTCGATGCCCAGGCCCCAGGCATCGATCAGCCCGGCCCGGTAGAAGGCGTTGGCGATGTCCGGGTTGCCGGGGCGCGACAGGTGGCGGCTGCGCAGGCTGGCGACGCTCCAGCCCTCCGGCAGGCGCGCCGGGTTCCACAGGCTGATGCGGTCGTCGTGGAGGCGGATCTGGATCGGCACGCCGCTGGCGTAGTCCTTGTGCACGATGGCGTTGAGCAGCGCCTCGCGCAGCGCGGCCAGCGGCAGCGGATAGTCGGCCGGCGCCCGCGCCTCGCTGCTGTCGTGCGGGGCGCGCTGCAGGTGCTCCTCGAGCCGCGCCAGGGTCCGCTCGAACTGGGCGAACAGGGGGCCGCCGATGGCGTGCTGCTCGACCAGGCCCTGGTCGCGGCGGAACTGGCCGATGCGCACGTAGGCGCCGGTGACCAGTTTTTCCGGCTCGGCGTGGAACAGCAGCACGGCGGCCCGCTTGAGATGGAACAGCTGCAGCTGCTCGACCAGCGCGGCATCGCCCTCCTCCGCCGGCGCGCCCGCCAGGCGCTGGCCGTCGGCGGCGCGCTGGCGGAAGTCGGCCAGGGCCCGGGCATCGAGATCGGCCAGGCGGACCTGGGGCATCGGCTGGTCGTCCCAGCGGCCGTTGGCCTCGGGGGGCAGGAAGCGGTCGGAAGCTGCGCCGGCGGCTTCCGGCTGGAGGTCTTTCCACTCGATGTCTGGCCGTTCGTTCATCTGCGATTCCCTGATTTTGCGCGAGGAGGAGCAGCGGGCATGTTAACCAAATGCCGTGACCGGCAGGCGGGCGCCGGCGTGCTTTCGTTCATGTTCCGCGCACGCCACCGCCGGCCGGCCGCGGGCCGTGCCGGGGCGGTGCAGGGCGCGTTGCGCGCCCGGGTCAGGGGGTGAGGCGCAGCTCGGCGTCGCGCATCACCTTGAGCTCGGCGTCGTCGGCGTGGAAGCCGCGGGCGAGCTTGGTGCGCAGGGTCAGGTCGGTGCGCGAGTCGGCGTGGCGCAGCGCCTCGTCGAGGCTGATCCGCCCGCCCTGCACCAGGGCGTAGAGGTGCTGGTCGAAGGTCTGCAGGCCGAGTTCCTGGCCGCGGCCGAGGGCGGTCTTGATCTCGTCGAGCTGGTCGCGCTGGATCAGGTCGGCGATGTACGGGGTCTTCAGCAGCAGCTCGACGGCGGCCACGCGCTTCTCCCCGAGGCCGGGCACCAGGCGCTGGCCGACGATCGCCTGCAGGTTGAGCGCCAGGTCGCCGAGCACCTGGGCGCGCGCCTCCTTGGGGAAGAAGTTGCAGATGCGCTCGATGGCCTGGGTGGTGTTGGTGGCGTGCAGGGTGGCCAGGCACAGGTGGCCGGTCTCGCTGTAGTGCAGGGCGTGCTGCATGGTGGCCAGGTCGCGGATCTCACCGATCATGATCACGTCTGGCGACTCGCGCAGCACGTTGAGCAGCGCCTGCTCGAAGCTGCGGGTATCCAGGCCGACCTCGCGCTGGTCGATGATCGCGCGCTGGTGGCTGTGGATGAACTCGATGGGGTCCTCGATGCACACGATGTGGCCGCCGCGCGAACGGTTGCGCAGGTCGAGCATCGACGCCAGGGTGGTCGACTTGCCCGAGCCTGCGGCGCCGACCACCAGGATCAGGCCGCGGTCGAGCAGCGCCAGCTCCTCGAGCTTGGCCGGCAGGCCGAGCTCCTCGATGCCGGGGATCTGGCTCTTGATGTGGCGCACCACCATGGCCACGTCGCCGCGCTGGTAGTAGACGTTGACGCGGAAGCGCCCGGCGCCGTCCAGGCCGATGGCCAGGTTCATCTCCAGGTCGCGCTCGAACTCGGCGATCTGCTTCTGGCTCATCATCTGGTAGGCCAGCTGCTGCACCGAGCCGGGGGCCAGCGGGGTCTTGCCGACCGGCAGGCTCTGCCCCTCGCGCTTGAGCTGCGGCGGCGCGCCGACGCTGAAGAACAGGTCGGAACCGCCCTGCTCGACCATCAGGTGCAGGTAACGAAACACATCCATGCCGCTTGCCTCCATGACCGGGAAGGAGTGTGGCCCCGCCCGTGGCCGGGAGGGGCTGCAGGCGTCCAGTCTGCCTTAGTTTGCCCGCGCCGTGCCGTTGATTTTCTGCATGGTTTCGCCGATCCAGGTCTCGGCGCGCTGGTTGAGGTCGGCCACCGCACGCGGGCCTTCGCCCTCGGCGTGCAGGGCCGGGCCGAACACCACGCGGACGGTGCCCGGATGGCGCTCCCAGCTGTCGCGCGGCCACAGCTCGCCGGCGTTGTGCGCCACCGGCAGCACCGGCACGCCGGCGGCCACCGCCACCGAGGCGCCGCTACGCGAGAACTTGCCCATCTCGCCGGCCGGAATGCGCGTGCCTTCCGGGAAGATCAGCAGCCAGTTGCCCTGCTGCAGGCGTTCGAGGCCGACGCTGGCGACCTGCTTGAGCGCCTGCTTGGGGTTGCTGCGGTCGATGCCGATCGGCTTGAGCAGCTGGAACGCCCAGCCGTAGAACGGGATGCGCAGCAGCTCCTGCTTGAGCACCTGGGTCAGCGGTGCGAAGTGGGCGGTGAGGAAGAAGGTTTCCCAGGCGCTCTGGTGCTTGGCGAGGATCACGCAGGGCTGCTGGGGGATGTTCTCCAGCCCTTCGAGGCGGTAGTCGATGCCGAGCATGGCCCGGCTCAGCCACACGGCGAAGCGGCACCAGGTGCGGGCGATGAAGATGTAGCGGGCCTTCTGCGGCAGCCAGGGGGCGATCAGCAGGCTGAGCAGGCACCAGAAGAAGGTGCTGATGCCGAGCAGCAGGTAGAACAGGGCGGTACGCAGGGTCATCGGTCGGCCTCCCCGGCCAGCAGGTGGGCGGCGACCGCCGCCAGATCGTCGAATACCAGGACGCCAGCCGGCAGGCCCTTGGCCAGGGTGCGCTGGCCCTTGCCGCTGCGCACCAGCACCGGTTGGCAGCCCACCGCGCCGGCGGCGGCGATATCGCCGGGGCTGTCGCCGACGAACCAGCGGCCGTCGAGGGCGACGTCGTAGTGCTCGGCGATCTGCACCAGCAGGCCGGGCAGCGGCTTGCGGCAGGCGCAACCCTCGTCCGGGCCGTGCGGGCAGTGGACGATCAGGCCGAGCTGGCCGCCCTGCTCCGCCACCAGCTGGCGCAGCCGCGCGTGCATGGCCTCGAGGGTGGCCTCGTCGTAGTAGCCGCGGGCCAGGCCGGACTGGTTGGTGGCCACCGCCACGGTCCAGCCGGCGCGGCTCAGGCGGGCAATGGCCTCGATCGAGCCGGGGATCGGAATCCATTCGGCGACGGACTTGATGTAGGCGTCGGAGTCCTCGTTGATGACCCCGTCGCGGTCGAGAATCAGCAGTTTCATGGTCGGGCCCTGTCGGGGCGGACGTGGGGTGGAAAACGCGCGCGGCGCTTGTCCACCGGGACGAATGGTGGACAAGGCTGCGCCGTTGTCCACCCTACGCTTGGCGCCTGTGGATAAAAGACGACAGCCATCCACAGGGCAAATATTCGCGGCCTGTGGATAACGACAGGGATCGTTATCCACAGGCACATGGCCTCAGCCGAGCAGCGAGATGTCCGCCACGCCGAGGAACAGCCCGCGCAGCTGGGCCAGCAGCGCGTAGCGGTTGGCGCGCACCGCGGCGTCGTCGGCGTTGACCAGCACCGCCTCGAAGAACGCATCCACCGGCTCGCGCAGCGCGGCCAGGCGCGCCAGCACGGCGCGGTAGTCGCGCGCCGCGGCCAGCGGGGCGACCGCCTCGGCGGCGGCGGCCACCGCGTCGGCCAGCGCCTGCTCGGCGCCGGCTTCCAGCAGCGCGGCGTTCAGCGTGGCCGGCACCTGGCCTTCGGCCTTGGCCAGCAGGTTGGACACCCGCTTGTTGGCGGCGGCCAGCGCGGCGGCTTCGCTCAGCTGGCGGAACGCCTGCACGGCCTGCACGCGCTGGTCGAAGTCCAGCGGCGAGCTCGGGGCCAGGGCGCGCACGGCCTGGTACACGGCCACTTCGACGCCCTCGTCCTCGTAGCGCGCACGCAGGCGGTCGAAGATGAAGTCGAGCACCTGGGCGGCCAGGCCGTCGGCCTTGACCTTGTCGCCGTACTGCGCGACGGCGAAGGCCACCGCCTGCACCAGGTCGAGGTCCAGCTGCTTCTCGATCAGGATGCGCCGCACGCCGAGCGCCGCACGGCGCAGCGCGTAGGGGTCCTTGGAGCCGGTGGGCAGCATGCCGATGCCGAAGATGCCGACCAGGGTGTCGAGCTTGTCGGCCACCGCCACGGCAGCACCGGTCAGGGTGGTCGGCAGCTCGGCGCCGGCGCCGCGCGGCATGTACTGCTCGTTTAGCGCCAGCGCCACGTCTTCGGCTTCGCCGTCGTGCAGCGCGTAGTAGTAGCCGGCGATGCCCTGCATCTCCGGGAACTCGCCGACCATCTCGCTGGCCAGGTCGCACTTGGAGAGGATGCCGGCGCGCGCGGCGCGGCTGGCGTCGCCGCCGATGCGCTCGGCGATGAACGCGGCCAGC
>DASQBU010000020.1:0-1506 GCA_035635035.1 Pseudomonas sp. | reverse complement strand
CCATGCCTCAGACCCTGAGCGTCCTGCCCCCCGAACAGGGCGTGCGCCTGATCACCCTGCAGCGCCCCGAGGCGCTCAACGCCCTCAACACCCAGCTGCTCTCTGAGCTGGCCGCCGAACTGGACGCCGCCGAAGCCTGCGCCGACACCCGCGCCGTGGTCATCACCGGCAGCCGCCGCGCCTTCGCCGCCGGCGCCGACATCAAGGAGATGGCCGAGCGCGACCTGGTCGGCATCCTCGAAGACCCGCGCCTGGCCCACTGGCAGCGCATCGCCCGCTTCTCCAAGCCGCTGATCGCCGCGGTCAACGGCTTCGCCCTCGGCGGCGGCTGCGAACTGGCCATGCACGCCGACATCCTCATCGCCGGCGAGGACGCCCAGTTCGGCCAGCCGGAAATCAACCTGGCGATCATGCCCGGCGCCGGCGGCACCCAGCGCCTGCTGCGCGCGGTGGGCAAGTCGCTGGCCATGCAGATGGTCCTCACCGGCGAGCCGATCAGTGCCCGCCGCGCCCTCGCGGCCGGCCTGGTCAGCGAGATCACCCAGCCGGAGCTGACCGTCGAGCGCGCCGTCGCCGTCGCCCGCAAGATCGCCGAGAAGGCCCCGCTGGCCGTGCGCCTGGCCAAGGAAGCCCTGCTCAAGGCCGAGGACACCGACCTGGCCAGCGGCCTGCGCTTCGAGCGCCACGCCTTCACCCTGCTGGCCGGCACCGAGGACCGCAACGAAGGCATCCGTGCCTTCCAGGAAAAGCGCCGGCCGGTCTTCAAGGGCCGCTGAGCGGTCGCCGAACCGGAACGGCAAGGGCCGCCAAGCGGCCCGCCCAGACTACCGTGCACGGGTCGCCGCGCGACCCCTCCTCCAATAAGAAGAGCGCCTGACCCATGAGCTTCGAACACATCCTCTTCACCATCGACCAGGGCGTCGCCAGCCTGACCCTGAACCGCCCGGACCAGCTCAACAGCTTCAACGCGGCCATGCACCAGGAAGTGCGCGAAGCGCTCAAGCAGGTGCGCCAGAACGCCGAAGTGCGCTGCCTGCTGATCACCGGCGCCGGCCGCGGCTTCTGCGCCGGGCAAGACCTGGGCGACCGCAACGTGGCGCCGGGCGCTGCCGCCCCGGATCTGGGCGAGTCGATCGAGAAGAACTACAACCCGCTGATCCGCGCCCTGCGCGACCTGCCGATGCCGGTGATCTGCGCGGTCAACGGCGTGGCCGCCGGCGCCGGCGCCAACATCGCCCTGGCCTGCGACATCACCCTCGCCGCCCGCTCCGCCAGCTTTATCCAGGCGTTCTGCAAGATCGGCCTGGTGCCGGACTCCGGCGGCACCTGGACCCTGCCGCGCGCGGTCGGCATGGCCCGCGCCAAGGCCCTGGCCCTGCTGGGCGATAAACTCAGTGCCGAGCAGGCCGAGCAGTGGGGGATGATCTGGCGCTGCGTCGACGACGCTGCCCTGCAGGACGAGGCCCTCAAGCTGGCCCGCCAGCTGGCCACCCAGCCGACCTACGG
>DASQBU010000019.1:0-3761 GCA_035635035.1 Pseudomonas sp. | reverse complement strand
GCAGCGGCCGCTGGCCGCGCTGGTGGCGCTGGCCGGCCTCGGCCTGATGACGGTGGCGGCCTGGACCATGTTCCGCGCGCGCACCACGGTCAACCCGCTCAAGCCCGAGCGCGCCGCGCATCTGGTGACCGGCGGGGTGTTTGCCCGCTCGCGCAACCCGATCTATCTGGGCGATGCGCTGATCCTGCTCGCCCTGGCGCTGGCCTTCGGCAATCTGTGCAACTTCCTGCTGCTGCCGCTGTTCGTCGCCTTCATCGGTCGCTTCCAGATCGCCCCGGAGGAGCGCGCGCTGCAGCGGTTGTTCGGCGACGAGTACCGCGCCTATTGTGCGCGGGTCAGGCGCTGGCTTTAGGCGGGCGCCATGCCACGACGAGGGCTCAGGCCGGGGCGGCCGTGCCGGCCCCGGCGACCAGCCAGGCCACCATCCGCCGCGCCGCCTCGAGGGTCGGCGCCTGCACGCCGTTGACCTGGCAGGCCACGGTCAACCCTTCGCCGATCAGGAACAGCTGGTGCGCCGCCAGGACGGGCTGCGCCAGCCCGGCAGCGGTGCAGACCTCGACCAGCCGGGCGAGCAGCGCTTCCTTGTGCGCCTTGGCCAGGACATGCGGCCGCTCGGCCGGGGCGGCGTATTCCGCCGCGGCGTTGATGAAGGCGCAGCCGTTGAAGTCGGCCTCCTGCGCCCAGGCCGCGATGAACTCGATGTAGGCCTGCGGCCGCTGCTCGGCCGGCGCCGCGTCGAGCGCCTGCTGCAGGCGCGCCAGGAACTCGGCGTCGCGGCGCTGCAGCGCGGCCTCGACCAGCAGGTCCTTGCTGGGAAAATGCCGGTAGAGCGTTTTCTTGGTCACTCCGGCGACCTGGCTGAGCTGCTCGACGCCGGTGGCGTGATAGCCCTGCCGGTAGAACAGGCTCAGGGCCGACTCGGCGATCTTCTCGGCAGTGCTCATGGGCGGCGCCTCCTGGGAATGGGGATGCGAGTATACCGATCGGTTGACACTCGCAAAGTATACCGATCAGTATACCTCCGTGCCATTTTCCCCTCCCGGAGATTCCCGATGCCTCTCGCCCGCCTGTTCAAATCGGCTGCGCCGCCAGCCCCCTCGTTGCGTTTCACCGTCCTGTCGCTGCTCGGCGCCGTGCTGGCCATCGGTGCCGCGGGCTGGCTGAGTCAGGTATCGGGTGCGCCATGGCTGATGGCGTCATTGGGAGCCAGCTGCGTACTGGCCTTCGGCCTGCCCGACTCGCCGCTGGCCCAGCCGCGCAACATCGTCGGCGGGCATCTGCTGGCCACGCTGGTCGGCCTGCTGGTGCTGCACACCCTGGGCGACGCCTGGTGGGCGGGGGCCATCGCCGTCGGCCTGGCCCTGGCGCTCATGCAGCAAACGCGCACCCTGCACGCGCCCGCCGGCGCCAATCCGCTGGTGGTCCTGGCCAGCCACGCGCCGGCGAGCTTCCTGTTCACGCCGGTGCTGACCGGTTCGCTGCTCGTGGTGCTGGTCGCCTGGGGAGTCAACAACGCCCGCAGCCGCGACAGCTACCCGCGCTACTGGCTATGAAGCTCAGAGCTGCTCCAGACACCCCGCCAGCCCGTCGCCGAGGCGCTCCAGCAGCTGCTCGTAGCTGCCCGCCTGGGCCGGCAGGTCGAAGCCCAGCGCGTCCAGTTCGGCCAGGCGCACCGGCAGGCCTTCGCTGAGGGTCTGCGCCAGGCGCGGGCGCAGCGGCGGTTCGCTGAACACGCAGCTCGGCCCGGCGGCCTGGAGCCGCTCGCGCATGGCGGCGACGTGTCGGGCGCCCGGCTGCACCTCGGCGCTCACCGCGAACACCCCGGTGTGCTGCAGGCCGTAGGCCTCCTCGAAGTAGTCGAACGCCTCGTGGAAGACGAAGAACGGCTTGGCCGCCAGCGGCGCCAGGCGCGCCTTGAGCTTGGCATCGGTGGCGGCCAGGCGCTGCTCGAAGGCGGCCAGGTTGGCCCGGTAGCGCGCGGCATGGGTCGGATCGGCGGCGGCCAGGTCGGCGGCCATGCGCGCGGCGATGGTCCGCGCGTTGCCCGGCGCCAGCCACAGGTGGGCATCCAGGCTGCCGGGGCGATGGGCCTGGTCGTGCTCGTCGCTCGCCGCGGCCGCGTGCACCTCGGCATCCGGCGCGGCTTCTGTGCCGAAGTGACGCAGGTGCAGGCCGTCCAGCGTCTGCAGCGCCAGGCTCGGCTGCGGGCGGCCTTCCAGCACGCGCGGCAGGAACACCTCCAGGTCCGGGCCGACCCAGTAGAACAGGTCGACCTCGCGCAGCCGGCGCATGTCCGAGGGCCGCAGGGCGTACTCGTGCGGCGAGGCGCCCGGCGGCAGCAGCACGTCGGGCTCGCCCAGGCCGTCCTGCACCGCCGCGGCGATCAGCTGCAGCGGCTTGATGCTGGTCAGCACGCGGACTTCGGCCAGCGCCGGGGTGGCCAGCAGGCAGGCCAGGGCGGCGGCGGGCAGCAGGGAGGACAGTCGGAGCACGGCGGCATCTCTCGCGGGGCGGAAAGTGTTATACAATAACATCCCTTTCCCCTGGAGTGTCTGCCATGACGTCCACTCCGCTGGCCTGCCACCCCCACGATCACAGCTGCTGCGTGAGCGGCGCGCTGAGCGCCGCCGATGCCGTGTGCGCGCGCAGCGGCACCCGCCTGACCGCGCTGCGCCGGCGCGTGCTGGAGCTGGTCTGGCAGAGCCACCGGCCGCTCGGCGCCTACGACATCCTCGCCGTGCTGAGCGCCGAGGACGGCCGCCGCGCCGCGCCGCCCACCGTGTACCGGGCACTGGACTTCCTCCTGGAAAACGGCCTGATCCATCGCCTGGCGTCGCTGAACGCCTTCATCGGCTGCAACCATCCGGGCCAGACCCACCAGGGGCATTTCCTCATCTGTCGCCAGTGCGGCACCGCCATCGAGCTGGAACAGCCGGCCATCGGCGCGGCCATCGTCGCCGCCGCCGGCGAGGTGGGCTTCAGCGTGGAAGGCCAGACCGTGGAAGTGCTCGGCCTCTGCGCCCAGTGCCGGGAGGCCGCATGAGCGACGCTCTGATCCGTCTCGACGGCGTCGGTGTGAGTTTCGCCGGCAATTCCGTGTTGCAGGACGTGCAGCTGGAGCTCAAGCCCGGCGAGATCGTCACCCTGATCGGCCCCAATGGCGCCGGCAAGACCACCCTGGTGCGCGTGGTGCTCGGCCTGCTGCAACCGCACCGCGGCAGCGTGTGGCGCCGCGAGCGGCTGCGCATCGGCTACATGCCGCAGAAGCTGCACGTCGAGCCGACCCTGCCGCTCTCCGTGCTGCGCTTCCTGCGCCTGGTGCCCGGCGTCGACCGCGCCCGCGCCCAGGCCGCGCTGGAGGAGGTCGGCGCCGCCCAGGTCATCGACAGCCCGTTGCAGCGCATCTCCGGCGGCGAGCTGCAGCGCGTGCTGCTGGCGCGTGCCCTGCTGCGCAAGCCGGAACTGCTGGTGCTCGACGAGCCGGTGCAGGGCGTCGACGTCGCCGGGCAGAGCGCGCTGTATCGGCTGATCAGCCGCCTGCGCCAGCGCTACGGCTGCGGCGTGCTGATGGTCTCCCACGACCTGCATCTGGTGATGAGTTCCACCGACCGGGTGGTCTGTCTCAATCGCCACGTGTGCTGCTCCGGCCACCCGGACCAGGTCAGCGGCGACCCGGCGTTCCGCGCGCTGTTCGGCAACGACGCGCGCAGCCTGGCGATCTACCACCACCAGCACGACCACGCCCACGACCTGCACGGCAG
>DASQBU010000018.1:0-32587 GCA_035635035.1 Pseudomonas sp. | reverse complement strand
CTGGAGTCCGGCGAGTACAGCTTGTCGATACAGAACTCGGCGCGGTGGGTGTTGCCGGTGACGTCGATCAGCAGGTTGCGCAGCAGGCGGTCGACCAGCCACGGCGGGCAGCTCTCGCCCGGCGCGGGCATCTGCGCGAAGGCGATCTCCAGCTCGTACAGCGCGTCGTTACGCGCCTCGTCCACTCTGGGAGCTTGAGAAGTCGGGCCGATAAACAGGCCGCTGAACAGGTAGGACAGCGACGGGTGGTTGTGCCAGTAGCTGATCAGGCTGCGCAACAGGTCCGGGCGGCGCAGGAACGGCGAGTCGGCCGGGGTGGCGCCGCCGAGGACGAAGTGGTTGCCGCCGCCGGTGCCGGTGTGGCGGCCGTCGATCATGAACTTCTCGGAGGACAGCCGGGTCAGGCGCGCCGCCTCGTAGAGGAACTCGGTGCGCTCGACCAGCTCGCTCCAGCTGGCCGCCGGGTGGATGTTCACCTCGATCACGCCTGGGTCGGGAGTGACACGGAAATGGGTCAGGCGCGGGTCCTGCGGCGGCTCGTAGCCCTCCAGCAGCACCGGGCAGCGCAGCTCGGCGGCGCTCGCCTCGATGGCGGCGACCAGCTCCAGGTAGTCCTCCAGGCGCGACAGCGGCGGCATGAACAGGTACAGCTTGCCGTCGCGCGGCTCGGCGCACAGCGCGGTGCGCACGATGCCGGCGGCGGACTCGAAGCGGGCCGGCGCGGCAGCGGCGCCGGCGCTCGCCGAGCCCGCGGCGGCCGGCGCGTAGCGCAGCTGCTGGCGGATCGTGGTGTGGCTCGGCAGCGGCGGGAAGGCCTGGTTGGGGTCCTGGGCCTGCACGTAGGGGTAGTCGCCCTGGCTGACCCACGGCTGCGAGTCGAGCGGCAGGCGGTAGCCGAGCGGCGAGTCGCCGGGGATCAGCCGGCAGTGCTCGTCGCGCAGGAACCAGTCGCCGCTCAGCCACTGGCGGCCATCCACGCTGCGCGCCAGCGGCAGGACATGGCCGACCACCTGGCCGAGGCCCTGGTCGAACACCTTGCGCAGGCGCTCGCGCTCCAGCGGGTCGGCCAGGCGTGCATCCTCCGGGGTGACGTTGCCGGGCAGGCGGCGCTCGCGCCACAGGTAGTACAGCCAGTCCTCGTAGGCCGGGAACACCTGCTCGCCATCGAGGCCGAGATGGCCGGCCAGGGTGGCGAGGAAGCGCGCGGCGAGGCGCTCGTCGGCGCCGTAGTGGCGGCCCTCGTCGGCCAGCAGCTCACGGTCGCGCCACACCGGCTCGCCGTCCTTGCGCCAGAAGCAGTTCAGCGACCAGCGCGGCAGCTGCTCGCCGGGGTACCACTTGCCCTGGCCGAAGTGCACCAGGCCCTGCGGCGCGTAGTGGTCGCGCAGGCGGTGGAACAGCTCGGCGGCCAGGCGGCGCTTGTGCGGCCCCAGCGCGGCGGTGTTCCACTCGGGGTCGTCCGGGTAGTCGATGGCCACGAAGGTCGGCTCGCCGCCCATGGTCAGGCGCACGTCGGCGGCCTGCAGGTCGGCGTCGACCTGGCGGCCCAGTTCATCGATGGCCTGCCACTGGTCGTCGCTGTACGGCAGGGTGACGCGCGGCGCCTCCCAGATGCGCTCGACGCGCATCTCGTGGGCGAACTCCACCTCGCACTTGTCGACGCCGCCGCTGATCGGCGCCGCCGAGGACGGCTCGGGGCTGCAGGCGACCGGGATGTGCCCCTCGCCGGCGAACAGCCCGGAAGTCGGGTCGAGGCCGACCCAGCCGGCGCCCGGCAGGTACACCTCGCACCAGGCGTGCAGGTCGGTGAAGTCGCGGTCGGTGCCGCTCGGGCCATCCAGCGCCTTGACGTCGGCGGTGAGCTGGATCAGGTAGCCGGAGACGAAGCGCGCGGCCAGGCCCAGGTGGCGCAGCAGCTGGACCAGCAGCCAGGCCGAGTCGCGGCACGAGCCGCTGGCCTTCTCCAGGGTCTGCTCGGGCGTCTGCACGCCCGGCTCCAGGCGGATCAGATAGCGGATGTCGCGCGCCAGGCGCTGGTTGAGCCCGACCAGGAAGTCGACGCTGGGCGTGGGCTCACGGTCGATGCCGGCCAGGTAGTCGGCGAACAAGGGGGTGGCCGGCAGCGCCTGCAGGTAGGGCGCCAGCTCCACGCGCTCGCCGTCGGTGTACTGGAACGGGATCTGCTCGGCGTAGGGCTCGAGGAAGAAGTCGAACGGGTTGAACACCGCCATCTCGGCGACCAGGTCGACCTCGATCTTCAGCTCGTCGGTCCGCTCGGGGAACACCAGGCGCGCCAGGTAGTTGCCCTGCGGGTCCTGCTGCCAGTTGATGAAGTGGTTCTCCGGCTGCACCTTGAGGGCGTAGGACAGGATCCGCGTGCGGCTGTGCGGCGCCGGGCGCAGGCGGACGATCTGCGGGCCGAGGTTGACCAGGCGGTCGTAGCGGTAGTGGGTGACGTGGTGCAGTGCGACATGGATCGACACGGCGAACTCCTGCGAGCCGGAGCGCTGGCCCCGGTAGGTAATGGTTGTGCCGGAGCCCGCCAACCAGGCGGGGCTACCGGCCGAATGCGGGTTTCCGGGGCCTGTGCCAGGCCTGCACGCCGCGGCCGAGGCGCGCGGCGCGACGGGCGTCACGGCGCAGGCCAGCGCGCGACGGCCACGTCCCGCGGAACGAGGGCCGCGCGGCGCGGATCACTGCTCCTGGCTGGGCAGCTGGTTCTGCAGCAGCGGGCTCTCCTGCACCTGGGCGTGCATCTGCTCCTGGCCGCCGCGGCGCATGCCGCGCACCGGGCAGGCGTCGAGGTAGTCGAGGCCGACCGCCAGCTTGAGGTGGCGCGAGGGGCGGGTCAGGCGGTTGGTCACGTCGAAGCTGTACCAGGCGCCGTCGATCCACGCCTCGGCCCAGGCGTGGCTGGCCAGCTCGCTGCAGCCGGCGGTGCACAGGTAGCCGGACACGTAGCGCGCCGGGATGCCCAGGCTGCGCGCGCAGGCGAGGAACACGTGGGTGTGGTCCTGGCACACGCCCAGGCCGAGGGCGAAGGCCTCCGCCGCGGGGGTATCGACCTGGGTGATCCCCGGGGTGAACGGCATGCGCTGGTGCAGTGCCTCGAGCAGCTCGATCAGCGCCGCGCGGTCGCGCCGTTCGCCGCAGCAGGCGCGGGCGAACTCGCGCAGCGCGGCGTCGGGCGCGGTCAGCGCGGTGCTGCGCAGGTACGGCAGCGGCGAGCCTTCGCCGCACTCGCTCTCGCAGTGCTCGTCGATCTCCACCTGGCCGCGCGCGCCGATGACGATCGACTGGTGCGGCTCGTCGAGGGTCAGCACGTGGAGGATGTTGCCGTGGCCGTCGCGCTGGGCATGCACCGACGGCGGCAGCTCCAGCTGCCAGTCGAGCACGCGCTGGCGCGCGCTGTCCTGCGGGGTCAGGCGCAGGTACTGGATGCTCGCACGCACCCGGTCGGCGTAGCGGTAGGTAGTGTCGTGATGGATGGCGAGTTTCATAGAGCCTCCAGATAAGCACTGTGGATGGCGTTGGCCAGCTGGCGCACCAGCAAGATGTAGTCGTGGATCCAGGGCTGCAGGCCCTCGTCGAGCACTTCGGCGATGCTGGAGTAGCGCAGGCGGGCCTCCAGCTCGGCGGCCATGCGCTGGGCCGGGCGGCCGGTGGTGCCGGGCAGTTCGGCGAGGATCTGGCTCAGCGAGCAGATGCACGAGCGCAGCGAGCGCGGCACGTCGGGGCGCAGCAGGAGCAGCTCGGCGACCTCCTCGACCCGCGGCGCGCCGCGGTACAGCGCGGCGTAGGCCTCGTAGGCCGACAGCGCGCGCAGCAGCGCGCTCCACTGGTAGTAGGCGCGCGCCGAGGCGTCGCTGGGCAGGGCGTCGCCCATCAGCTGGTGGCGGGCGTCGAGCAGGCGCAGGGTGTTGTCGGCGCGCTCGATGAAGGTGCCGAGGCGGATGAAGCGGTAGGCGTTGGCCCGCATGATGGTGCCCTCGGTGGCACCGCGGAACAGGTGCGAACGCTCCTTGACCCACTCGCAGAAGCGGCTGGCGCTGAACCGCGCCGGCGCCTGCTCGGCGATGTGGCGCATCTCCAGCCAGGTGGCGTTGATGTTCTCCCACATGTCGGCGGTGATCCGCCCGCGCACCGCGTGGGCGTTGCTGCGCGCGGCGCGCAGGCAGCTGTACAGGCTCGCCGGGTTTTCGGCGTCGAGGGCGAAGAAGTGCAGCAGGCGTTCGGCATCCAGCTCGCCGTGGCGTTCGAGGTAGGCGTCCAGGGTGCCAGTGATCAGCAGCGGCATGGCCAGTTCCTCGAGGCCGTCGCCGCGACCGCCCTGCGGCATCAGCGACAGCGAGTGGCTGACGTCGAGCATCCGCGCCATGTTTTCCGCGCGCTCCAGGTATCGGGACATCCAGTACAGATCGGCAGCAGTACGACTCAGCATGACGGGTTCTCGTTCAGTCTTCGCGGAATTCGGTGGTGGCGGCCGGCTCCTCGACCACCCAGGTGTCCTTGGTACCGCCGCCCTGCGACGAGTTGACCACCAGCGAGCCCTCGCGCAGGGCCACGCGGGTCAGGCCGCCGGGCACCAGGCGGGTCTCGCGGCCGGACAGCACGAACGGGCGCAGGTCGATGTGCCGCGGCGCCACGCCGCTGTCGACGAAGGTCGGGCAGGTCGACAGGCTGAGGGTCGGCTGGGCGATGTAGGCGGCCGGGTTGGCCTTGAGGCGGGCGCGGAACGCCTCGATCTCCGCCTTGCTGGCGGTCGGGCCGACCAGCATGCCGTAGCCGCCGGAACCCTGGGTCTCCTTGACCACCAGCTGTTCGAGGTTGGCCAGCACGTGGGACAGCTCGGCCGGCTTGCGGCACTGCCAGGTCGGCACGTTGGCGAGGATCGGCTCCTCGTCGAGGTAGAAGCGGATCATGTCCGGTACGTACGGGTACACCGACTTGTCGTCGGCCACCCCGGTGCCGATGGCGTTGGCGAGGATCACCTTGCCGCTGCGGTAGGCGGCGAGCAGGCCGGGCACGCCGAGCATCGAGTCGGGGTTGAAGGCCAGCGGGTCGAGGAAGGCGTCGTCGATGCGCCGGTAGATCACGTCCACCGGCATCGGCCCGGCGGTGGTGCGCATGAACACCCGCTCGTCGCGGACGAACAGGTCGGCGCCCTCGACCAGCTCGACGCCCATCTCGCGGGCCAGGAAGGCGTGCTCGAAGTAGGCGCTGTTGTAGCGCCCGGGGGTGAGCACCACCACGCTGGGGTTGTCGACCAGGCTGGCGCTCTTCAGGGTGTCGAGCAGCAGGCTCGGGTAGTGGTCGATCGGCGCGATGCGCTGCGCGGCGAACAGCTCGGGGAACAGGCGCATCATCATCTTGCGGTCTTCGAGCATGTAGCTGACGCCGCTGGGGGTGCGCAGGTTGTCCTCCAGCACGTAGTAGGTGCCGTCGCCGTCGCGCACCAGATCGACGCCGGCGATGTGCGCGTAGAGGTTGTGCGGCAGGTCGAGGCCCTGCATGGCCAGCTGGTAGCCGTCGTTGGCCAGCACCTGCTCGGCGGGAATGATCCCGGCCTTGATGATGCGCTGGCCGTGGTAGAGGTCGGCGAGGAACAGGTTGAGCGCCCGCACGCGCTGGATGCAGCCCCGCTCGATGTGCTGCCACTCGCGCGCCGGGATGCTGCGCGGGATGGTGTCGAAGGGGATCAGCCGCTCGGTGCCCTGCTTGTCGCCGTACAGGGTGAAGGTGATGCCGGCGCGGTGGAACAGCAGGTCCGCCTCGCGCCGCCGCTGCTCCAGCTGCTCGGCAGGGGTAGCGGCCAGCCAGCGGGCGAACGCCTGGTAGTGCGTCCGGCAGTTGCCGTCGGCGTCGTACATCTCGTCGTAGGTGGTGCGAACCATGCAAATGGGCTCCCTGTGAATGCCTCTTGCCAGAGACATTTGCAAGGGCCGGGCCACATCGCTGATTCCTTGAAAATCAAGCTGTTGCGAAAGAATGCCGGCTTTATCGCGCCAAAAGAGTGCGGCCGGTGAGCACCTTCGCGCAGCAATCGCCTCAAAACAGGGCAAATCGCCGGCGAACGCTGCCGGGGCGGCGGCCGGCGCATGCACAAAAAAGAAGCCCGGCGCGTTACCGCGCCGGGCTTCCTTTCTACTCCGTCAGCCGCCGAGTGTTACCGCTGGAGGTTTCCGCCGGCCACCTCCTGGGTGACCCCCCAGCCGTCCAGCACCCCGCCCAGCGGGCCGACCAGTTCCTCCAGGTCGTGCTCGAAATCGTCGATTCCGGCATGGGTGGCGTACATCACCTTGCTGACCTGCAGGTGCCAGGCGCCGTCGCGCTCGCTGACCTCGGCCTTCAGGCACTCGCCGCGAAAACTCCTCGCCGCCTGCCGTGCCCGCTCTTCGTCCGGGAAAATGGCATAGAACTCGATCGGGTGAGCCTGGGCGAAATCGAAACCGCCCTCCTTCATCCGGCGCAGAACGGTGGTGCTGATATCGTCCGGAGAGATCGTCGCCATCGCACGCACTCCTTAAGTCTTTTCAGCTTGCCATCATGTGAACTTTCACCAGCTGGCTCAGACTAGCGTCAAACCCGGGGCACTGTATAGTCCGCCGCCCCGGTCCGCCGCCCCGCGACAGGCCGATAATCCCGCCGGCGCGCCGCCGATCCGCGAGCGTCACGATAGCCCGACGCCATCACCAGAAACATTCCGAATAAATCAGCAGAAATTTTCTCCCAGTACTTGAAACATCTGGCGTACCGGCGACAAATCCGACAACTGGTTAACTCGTGCAACTCCGAAACCGACAATAAGTCGCCACACAACAACGCCAATAAATACGCTCGATGCTGGGCACCGCCCCGCAATCCCCCGCAGCCATCCAGCGCTCCAGCGCCGCCGGCAGCGCTCTAGCAAGCCTATCGCCGCGCAGCGCAACATTAATGCCGTCACTTTTACGGCGAATACAAAACAACAAACAATCCTCGATAACGCCGCCAGACATCAATCACGACAACGTATATATACCGCGCCCAAAAAAGCTCCCGCCGACTGCTAGCGTCAACAACAAATACAAGAAAACACCCCGCCGACACATGGTGTCAGGCGGTGGCGTTTCTTGCCCACGGAACGGAACAGTGCGCCCTCGACAGGGATTTCGGCCAAGGCGAAACCTGTATGAGACGCCACCATGCGCAACCTGCATTGCACGGCGGCACGGCGGAGCAGGTGGAGCGGAGTTGCTGCCGGGCTGTGTGCAGCGTCCCTCCTGGCTGTTGCTCTGGCAACCCACGCCGAGATCAACGAACGGCTCGACTACACCGACTACCCGGTCCAGGGCGCCCATCGCGGTTCGCTGGGCAGGGTGCTCGACGAGAACTCGCCGATCCACTACGCCGGGACGATCTACCACGCCTACACCACCTGGCTGGTGAGCTGGCGCTACAGCTGGCGCACCCAGCCCGACGGCAACTGCCGGATCGACCAGGTGGCCATCGACCTGCACAGCACCATCACCCTGCCCCGCCTGGAGGGTGGCAGCCCGCTGCTGCAGGAGCGCTTCGCGCACTACCTGGGCGCACTGCGCGAGCACGAGCTGGGCCATCACCAGATCGGCCGCCAGGCCGCGCAGGCGATCCAGCAAGAGCTGCAGGGCATGCCGCCGATGGCCGACTGCCAGCGCCTGCGCACGGCGGCCAACAAGCTCGCCTCGCGGACCATCGCCCAGTTCAGGAACGAGGAGCGCACCTACGACCTGATCTCGGAGCACGGCCGCCTGCAGGGCGCCCGCCTGGACTACGACTATTGATCCACCCCGGGCGCCGCGTTCGTCGGCGCCAAAACCACCGACAGGCGCCGATCTGGAATAATGGCCGGTCCGACGGCCCGCGTGCCCCGCTGCTTCCGAAACCGCCATGACCTACCGCCTGCGCCCGATGGCCGAGCAGGACATCCCTGCCGTGCTGGCCATCCAGGCCGAATGCTACGCCAGCGAACTGCTGGAAAGCGCCGAGATCATCCGCCAGCGCCTGCTGGCCTTTCCCGAGCTGGCCTGGCTGGCCGAGGACGCCGCCGGCGTCTGCGCCTACCTGTTCGGCTACCGCTCGCGCGCCGGCAAGGTGACGCCGCTGGGCGGCGCCTTCGCCGCGCCGGACGACGCCGACTGCCTATACCTGCACGACCTCGCCGTGGCCGCCCGCGCCGCCGGGCGCGGCATCGGCCCCGCGCTGGTGCAGCGCCTGCTCGACCAGGGCCGCGCCGCGCGCCTGCGCCACTCGGCGCTGGTCTCGGTGCAGGACTCGCAGGGCTTCTGGAGCCGCCAGGGCTACCGCGAGGAGGCCGCGCTGGACGCCGAGCAGCGCGCCAACCTGGCCTCCTACGGGGTGCCGGCGCTGTACATGGTCAAGCCGCTGCATTGAGGGCACACTGGAGCACCGTTCCCGTGCAGGAAGCCCGCCCATGCCCGTCAGCAACGCCCTCACCACCCTCCTCGGCCTGCGCCATCCGCTGATCCAGGCGCCCATGGCCGGCGGCGCCACCACCCCCGAGCTGGTCGCCGCGGTCAGCAACGCCGGCGCGCTGGGTTCCTTCGCCGCCGCCACCCTGTCGCCGGCGGCGATGCGCGAAGGCGTGGCGCGGGTGCGCCAGCTCACCGAGCGGCCGTTCAACGTCAACCTGTTCGTCCTCGACGAGCCGGCGCCGAGCGACGACGAAGTGGCCCGCGCCCAGGCGCGCCTCGACCCGCTGCGCGCCGAGCTGGGCCTACCGCCCGGTGGCCGTCCGGCGCGCTTCTGCGAGGACAACCGCGCGCAGCTGGAAACCCTCATCGAACTGGCACCGCCGGTGGTCAGCTTCACCTTCGGCCTGCTCGACGCCGCCACGGTGGCGCGCCTGCACGCCGCCGGCAGCCTGGTGATCGGCACGGCGACCACGGTGGCCGAGGCGCGCGCCTGGGAGGCGGTCGGCGCCGACCTGATCTGCGCCCAGGGCTGCGAGGCCGGCGGCCACCGCGGCACCTTCCTTGGCGATCCGCAGCAGGCCAACATCGGTCTCATGGCCCTGCTGCCGCAGGTGGCCGCGGCGGTGCAGGTGCCGGTGATCGCCGCCGGCGGGCTGATGGACGGCCGCGGCATCGCCGCCAGCCTGCTGCTCGGCGCCCAGGCCGCGCAGCTCGGCACCGCCTTCCTGTGCTGCCCGGAGTCGGGCATTCCGGCGCTCTGGAAGGAGGCGATCCTCGCCGCCGGCGACGACAGCACGCGGCTGACCCGCGCCTTCTCCGGCCGCTACGCGCGCGGCATCGCCAACGACTTCATGCGCCGCTTCGCCGCCGAGGAGCAGCAGGTGCCGGCCTACCCGGTGCAGAACGCGCTGACCGCCGACATCCGCCAGGCCGCCACCCGCCAGGGGCGCGCCGAATACCTGTCGCTGTGGGCCGGCCAGGGCGCCGGGATGGCCCGCGCGCTGCCGGCCGCCGAACTGGTGCGGGTGCTGATGGACGAGCTGGAGGCCTGCCGCGACTGAGCGCGGACCGCTCGGCGGAAAACCTGCGCCACGCCGTCTGGCCCGTCGGTGGCGGCCTATACTCAGGACAGAGTCGAACGACTCCCGGGCCAACGGCAAGAGGCCCGGAGCCGACGACTCCAGGCCCTGTTTCCCTGCGGGAGACAGGTGTCAGCCCTAGCGATCTGGAGGGCGCCATCATGTCCAGGTACTACATCGATTGCCGGGACTACCCGGGCGACGTGAAGTGCACAGTGGCACTGGCCGCCGACACCAAGGAAGAGCTGCTGGCAGCTGTTGTCGAGCACGGACGTACCGTGCACGGCTACGAAGACACGCCGGAGTTCCGCAACCAGGTCATGCAAGGGATGAAGGAAGGCACGCCACCTGTGGAGGCTGCAACGACCAAAGCGGCGTGACCACCGCCCATCGGGAAGCGAGCCGTCCTCCCGGGCCTGAACCCTCGGCAATGCGAGGCATGGCCAACGCACAGTCAGCAAGCGACGGCAGCAACCCGCGCAGAAACGAGAAGGGGCCCTGATCAGGCCCCTTCTCTTTTGCTGCGTCCCGAACTTCAGTCGTTGCTCGGCTTGTTGATCGCGTGCAACACGTACTGCGGCAGGGCGAAGGCGCCCTGGTGGATCTCCGGGTTGTAGTAGCGGGTGACGATGCCGCTGCCGGCGAAGCGCTGGCGCAGGGTGTCCAGCGGCAGCCGGCGGTACTCGGCGTCGGTGCTGCCCCAGGCGAAGGTCATGCTGCCGCCGATGTAGGTGGGCACCGCGGCCATGTAGAAGTGCCAGTCGGCGAACAGGCCGTGCATGCGGCTGGCGGTGGTCTGCACTTCGCCGAGCTGCATGAACGGGGTGCCGTTCTGGGTGACCAGGATGCCGCCGTCGTTCAGGCAGCGGCGGCAGGCTTCGTAGAAGTTCTCCGAGAACAGCACCTCGCCCGGGCCGATCGGGTCGGTGGAGTCGGAGATGATCACGTCGAACTTCTCCGCGGTGGTGGCGACGAAGCGCATGCCGTCGTCGATCACCAGGTTGAGGCGCGGGTCGTCGAAGGCGCCGCAGGAGTGGTTGGGCAGGAACTGCTTGCACATGTCGACCACGGTGCCGTCGATCTCGACCATGGTGATGTGCTCGACGCTGCGGTGCTTGGCCACTTCGCGCAGCATGCCGCCGTCGCCGCCGCCGATGATCAGCACGCGCTTGGCGCGGCCGTGGGCGAGGATCGGTACGTGGGTGAGCATCTCGTGGTAGATGAACTCGTCGGCCTCGGTGGTCTGGATCACGCCGTCCAGGGCCATCACCCGGCCCATGCGGGCGTTCTGGAAAATCACCAGATGCTGATGCTCGGTGCGCACCTCGTGCAGCATCTGGTCGATGCGAAAGCGCTGACCGTAGCCGTCGTAGAGTGTTTCCTGATAGTCGCTCATGGCGTTTTTCCCTTGTAAGTCATTGAAAATAAACGGGAGTTTCGGCCCCGCGGAGGCCGGCCATTGTAGGCCGGCGGGGCCGTCACCGACAGTCTGCGGCGCCGCCGTGACGCCGCGATGTCGATCTCTGAAGCTCGCCCTCAGAAGCTCGCCGGCTCGATGCTGGTAAAACTGGCCACCGTCGGATGGCCGGGCAGCGCGCCGCCGTCGCGGGCCAGGCCGCAGGTGGCCATGCCGGCCGCGCGCGCGGCGTCCAGCTCCTGCACCACGTCGGAGAGGAACAGGATCTCGCCGGCCGGGCGGCCGATGGCCGCGGCGATGCGCGCGTAGGATTCGGCCTCGCGCTTGCCGCCGCTGGTGGTGTCGAAGTAGCCGCCGAACAGCGGGGTCAGGTCGCCGGCCTCGGAGCAACCGAAGATCAGCTTCTGTGCCTGGATCGAGCCGGAAGAATACACGTACAGTTCGTAACCCACCGCCTTCCAGTACTGCAGCGCGGCTACCGCGTCGGCATACACGTGGCCCTTGAGCTGGCCGGCCAGGTAGCCCTGCTCCCAGACCATGCCCTGCAGCGCCTTGAGCGGGGTGGCCTTGCGGTCGGCGGCGATCCACTCCAGCAGGATGGCGATCACCCGCTCGACGTCGGCATCCGCCTCGCCGCTCTCGGCGCGCACCGCGTCGAGCTGCGCGGCCACCGCCGGCTCGCCGGCGTGGCTGCGCACGAAGTCCGGCAGGTGCTTCACGGCGTAGGGGAACAGCACGTCGAAGACGAAGCTGACCGCGCTGGTGGTGCCTTCGATGTCGGTGAGGATGGCTTTGATCGGCACCGTCAGTCCTCCAGGCCCGGGAAGGACTTGGCGATGGGGTCGCCGGTGAACTGCGCCACCCAGCCTTCCGGGTTGTTGAACAGGCGGATGGCGACGAAGTGCGGCTCCTCGCCCATGTCGAACCAGTGCTTGGTGCCGGCCGGCACCGAGATCAGGTCGTTCTTCTCGCACAGCACCGAGTAGACGTGGTCGCCGATGTGCAGGGTGAACAGGCCGCGGCCGGCGACGAAGAAGCGCACCTCGTCCTCGCCGTGGGTGTGCTCGTCGAGGAACTTGGCGCGCAGCTCGGCCTTCTGCGGGTGCTTGCGGTCGAGGCTGATCACGTCGACGGTGACGTAGCCCTGCTCGGTCATCAGCTTGTCGATCTCGTGGCGGTAGGCGGCGATCACCTCGTCCTGGCTGGCGCCGGGGGCGATGGGCGCACTGGCCTGCCAGCGCTCGAAGCGCACGCCGACCTCGGCGAGGGTGGCGGCGATGTCCTCGGCGTGGGTCAACACCTTGTTCGGGTGGTTGGGGGTGGACTCGTGATAGACGCTCAACCAGCTCATGGCAACTCCTTCTGGGCCGACCGGGGCGGTCGGCCGGTTCGCTCAGCGACCCAGCACCTGGCGGGTCTTCAGTTCGCATTCGAAGAGGAATTCGAAGGCCTCGATCTGCCGCAGCGCATCGCTCATCTGCGGCCCCCAAGTGTAAAGGCCGTGGCCGCGGATCAGGTAGCCCACGCAGTCCGGGTGGGCGTCCAGCCACTGCTGCACCTGGCCGGCCAGGCGGGCGATGTCCTGGTCGTTATCGAAGATCGGCACCACCACCTGGCCCTCGTGGGTGGTCACCCCGGCGAAGGCCTTCTGCAGCTCGTAGTCCTCGAGCAGCAGGCGGTCGCCGGCAGTCAGGCGCGACAGCACGGTGGCGTTCACCGAGTGGGTGTGCAGCACCGCGCCGATCCCGGCGCGCCAGGCGTACAGCTGGGTGTGCAGCAGGGTCTCGGCCGAGGGCTTCTTGCCCGGCTCCAGGCTGTTGCCGGCGAGATCGGTGGCCAGCACGTCGTCCTCGGTCAGCTGGCCCTTGTGCTTGCCGGACACGGTGAGCAGCGCCCGCTCGGCATCCAGGCGCACCGAGTAGTTGCTGCTGGTGGCCGGCGACCAGCCGCGGCCGTAGAGGAAGCGGCCGGCGTCGATGATCTGCCGGGTGAGGAGTTCGCGCTTGTCGGTCATCTGGGTGCCTCGAAGATCGGTGATTCAGGGAGCCGCCGCCGGCTCGCGCAGGCGGGTGGCGACCAGGCCGGCGGCGAGCAGCGCCGCCAGGCTGGCGATGGCGAAGGTCCACGCCGGCCCCAGGCTGCCCCAGCTGTAGCCGGCGTACAGCGCGCCGAGCGCGCCGCCAGTGCCGGACAGCGCGGCGTACAGCGCCTGGCCCTGGCCCTGCTGGCGGGCGGCGAAGCTGTGGCGGACGAAGTGGATGGCGGCGGCGTGGAAGCTGCCGAAGGTCGCGGCGTGCATGCACTGCGCCAGCAGCAGCACCGGCCAGTGCTCGGCCAGGTTGCCGAGCAGCAGCCAGCGCAGCGCGGCCAGCAGCAGGCTGGCGAGCAGCACCTGGCGCACCGAGAAGCGCGCCAGCAGGCGCGCCATGACCAGGAACACGAGGATCTCGGCGACCACGCCGAGCGCCCACAGCCAGCCGATCTGCATGCGGCCGTAGCCGAGGTGCTCCAGGTGCAGGGTGATGAAGGTGTAGTACGGCCCGTGGCTGAGCAGCATCAGCGCCACCGCGCCGTAGAACGCCGGCACGCCGGGCCGGCGCAGCTGCTGCAGGAAGCCGCCGCGTTCGGCCTCGCCGGCATGGCTGTGCGGCTGGGCGTTGGGCACCCACAGGCTGCTCAGCGCGATGGCCAGCATGATGCCGCTCACCGCCCAGGGATAGGCGTCCAGGCTGACCCGCTCGAACAGCGCGCCGAGGCCGACCACCGTGCAGATGAAGCCGATCGAGCCCCACAGGCGCACCTGGCTGTAGCGCGCCGCCTGCTCGCGCAGGTGGGCCAGGGTGATGACCTCGAACTGCGGCAGCACGGCGTGCCAGAAGAACGCGTGCATGGCCATCACCAGCGCCAGCCAGGCGTAGTCCTGGCGGTAGAAGATGGCGACGAAGCTGCACAGGGTGCACAGCGCGCCGATCCGCACGATCAGCAGGCGCCGGCCGCTGCGGTCGCCCAGCCAGCCCCACAGGTTGGGCGCCACGCAGCGCATCAGCATGGGGATGGCCACCAGCTCGCCGATCCGCGCGCTGGAGAAGCCGAGGTGGTGGAAGTACAGCGAGAGGAACGGCGCCGTCGCCCCGAGCAGGGCGAAGTAGCAGAAGTAGAAGCCGGACAGGCGCCAGTAGGGCAAGGCGTGGGTCATGTTCTACCTGCGGGCAGGATGGCGCGGGCGGCCGCACGACCGCCCGCGGCGACGGGACTCACAGCTGCGGCAGCACCGGGGTGGCGACGCGCACGTCGGCGTTCTGCGCGCGGTGGCGCAGCAGGTGGTCCATCAGCACGATGGCCATCATCGCCTCGGCGATCGGCGTGGCGCGGATGCCCACGCACGGGTCGTGGCGGCCCTTGGTGATCATCTCGGTCGGCTGGCCGTCGACGGTGATGGTGCGCCCGGGGATGGTGATGCTGGAGGTCGGCTTGAGCGCCAGGTGGGCGACGATCGGCTGGCCGCTGGAGATGCCGCCGAGGATGCCGCCGGCATGGTTGGACAGGAAGCCCTCGGGGGTCAGCTCGTCGCGGTGCTGGGTGCCGCGCTGGGCGACCGCGGCGAAGCCGTCGCCGATCTCCACGCCCTTCACCGCGTTGATGCTCATCAGCGCGTGGGCCAGCTCGGCGTCGAGGCGGTCGAAGATCGGCTCGCCGAGGCCCGGCGGCACGCCTTCGGCGACCACGGTGATCTTCGCGCCGACCGAGTCCTGGTCGCGGCGCAGCTGGTCCATGTAGGCCTCCAGCTCGGGCACCTTGGCCGGGTCGGGGCTGAAGAAGGCGTTCTCTTCCACGCTGTCCCAGGTCTTGAACGGGATCTCGATCGGGCCGAGCTGGCTCATGAAGCCGCGCACGGTGATGCCCAGGGTCGCCAGGTACTTCTTGGCGATGGCGCCGGCGGCGACGCGCATGGCGGTCTCGCGCGCCGAGCTGCGCCCGCCGCCGCGGTAGTCGCGGATGCCGTACTTGTGGTGGTAGGTGTAGTCGGCGTGGGCCGGGCGGAACAGGTCCTTGATCGCCGAGTAGTCCTTGGACTTCTGGTCGGTGTTGCGGATCAGCAGGCCGATCGGGCAGCCGGTGGTCTTGCCCTCGAACACCCCGGAGAGGATCTCCACCTCGTCGGCTTCCTGGCGCTGGGTGGTGTGGCGGCTGGTGCCCGGCTTGCGGCGGTCGAGGTCGCGCTGCAGGTCGTCCAGCGACAGCTCCAGCCCGGGCGGGCAGCCGTCGACGATGGCGACCAGCGCCGGACCGTGGCTTTCACCGGCGGTGGTGACGGTGAACAGCTTGCCGTAAGTATTGCCAGACATGCAGGATGCTCCGCGGCGGGAAATTTCAGGGCCGGAAAGTATACCCAAGCGCCCGCCCGCTGGGGAAACGCCGCGCCCGCTCCCCGCCCTCGTCGATTGCCGGAGTCGCCCCGCCATGCCCCGCCTGCGCCTGTTCCGCCCCCTCCTGCTGCTGGCCCTGCTGCTCTGCTGCGCCGCGCTGCGCGCCGCGCCCGGCAGCGTCCTGCAATGGCCGGCCGACTTGGTGGTGCCCGGCGGCACCCTGCACGGCAGCCTGCTGCTGCCGGAGACCGGCCACCCGGTGCCGGTGGTGCTGCTGATCGCCGGCTCGGGGCCGACCGACCGCGACGGCAACAATCCGGAAGGCGGCCACAACGACAGCCTCAGGCTGCTGGCCCAGGGCCTGGCCGAGCGCGGCATCGCCAGCCTGCGCTACGACAAGCGCGGGGTGGCCGCCAGCGCGGCGGTGGCGCCGCACGAGGAGCAGCTCAGCGTCGAGGCCTACGTCGCCGACGCGGTGGCCTGGGGCCAGTTGCTCAAGAGCGATCCGCGCTTCTCGCGCCTGGTCCTGCTCGGCCACAGCGAGGGCGCGCTGATCGCCAGCCTGGCCGCCGCGGACGCCGGCGCCGACGCGCTGGTCAGCCTGGCCGGCATCGGCCATCCGCTGGGCAGCGTGCTGCGCGAGCAGCTGCAGGGCCGCCTGCCGCCGCGCCTGGCGGCGGAGACCGAGGCGATCCTGCGCGAGCTGGAGAAAGGCCGGGTGGTGCCGCAGGTGTCGGCGCCGCTGCAGGTGCTGCTGCGCCCGAGCGTGCAGCCCTACCTGATCAGCCTGCTGCGCCAGCGGCCGGCCGAGGCGTTCGCCCGCCTGGGCATCCCGGCGCTGATCGTGCAGGGCACCCGCGACTTCCAGGTCGACGTCGACGAGGCGCTGCTGCTGCAGCGCGCCAAGCCGGAAGCGCAGCTGCTGCTGGTCGACGGCATGAACCACGTGCTGCGCGTCGTCCCCGCCGCCGCGCCGCCGCTGGCCAGCTACAACGACCCGCGCCTGCCGCTGCCGCGCGAGCTGCTCGACGGCGTGGCGCGCTTCGTCCTCGCCGGCGCGCGCTGAGGGTCACTCGCCGTGCTGGCGGGTGCGGAACAGCGTCTGGTGGCGGCGGCACTGCTCGGCGCTGAGCAGGAACACGCCGTGGCCGCCGCGCTCGAACTCGACCCAGACGAAGTCCACTTCCGGGTAGCTCTCCTCGACGTGCACCTGGCTGTTGCCCACCTCGATCACCAGCAGGCCGTCGTCGGTCAGGTGGTCGGCGGCCTCGGCGAGCATGCGCCGCACCAGGTCGAGCCCGTCGACGCCGCAGGCCAGGCCCATGGCCGGCTCGTGGTGGAACTCGGCGGGCATGTCGGCGAAGTCCTCGGCGTCGACGTAGGGCGGGTTGGAGACGATCAGGTCGAAGCGCTGCCCCGGCAGGCCGTCGAAGCCGTCGCCCTGCACGGTGTAGACGCGCTCCTCGACCTGGTGGCGCTCGATGTTGAGGTTGGCCACCTCCAGCGCCTCGAAGGACAGGTCGCCGAGCACCACCTCGGCCTCGGGGAAGGCGTGGGCGCAGGCGATGCCGATGCAGCCCGAGCCGGTGCACAGGTCGAGGACCCGCGCCGGCGCGTGCTTGAGCCAGGGCGCGAAGCGCTTGTCGATCAGCTCGGCGATCGGCGAGCGCGGCACCAGCACGCGCTCGTCGACGCTGTACGGCTGGCCGCAGAACCAGGCCTCGCCGAGCAGGTAGGCGGCGGGGATGCGCTCGGCGACGCGGCGCTCGAGCAGCGCCAGCACCGCGTCCAGCTCGTCGGCCTCCAGGCGGCAGTCGAACCAGCTCTCCGGGGTGTCCCACGGCAGGTGCAGGCCGCCGAGCACCAGCAGACGCGCCTCGTCCCAGGCGTTGTCGGTGCCGTGGCCGAAGAACAGCTCGGCGGCGTGGAAGCGGCTGACGCCCCAGCGGATCAGGTCGCGGATGCTTTGCAGGCGGCTCGGGGTGGCGCTCATGGCTGGGGGGTCCTCAGGAATGGGGCGGGCATTCTAGCCCATGCGCGCCGCCGGGACCCATGCCGCCGCTCAGACGGGCCGCATCGGCCGCGGCCCGCTCCGCCAGCCAGTCGGCCACCGCACGAAAGCGCAGGGTCTGGCGCAGGTCGCGATGGCACAGCAGCCACAGCTCGCGGCTCAGCTCGATGCCGGACAGCCGGCGCAGCCCGGACACCTCGCCGACCAGACAGGGCAGCAGCGCCAGGCCCAGCCCGGCCTGGCAGGCGCGCTGCAGCGAAGTCACCGCGGTGACGCGCAGGCGCACCCCACCCGCGGGATCCAGCTGGCGCAGCCAGCGCGCCTCGGGCAGCGGATCGAGGCTGTCGGCGTAGCCCAGCCACGGCAGGCGGCGCCAGTCGTCCGCCAGGGCCATGGCGAAGCGCTCTGCGCCGTACACCGCGTAACCGAGCTCGCCGACCTTGCGCATCACCAGCGCGGCATCCTGCTGCGGGCGGGCCAGGCGCAGGGCGAGGTCGGCCTCGTGGCGGGTGAAGGACAGGTCGCGGTTGTCGCCGAGCAGCTGCAGGTCGAGCTGCGGATGGCGCTCGAGCAGCGCGGGCAGCTGCGGGACCAGCCAGTGGGCGATGAGGAACTCCACCGAGGTCAGACGCACGCTGCCGGCCACGCGCTGCGCCTCCTCGCGGGCGGCCAGCAGCATGCCCTGCACGTCGCCCTGCAGGGCCGCGGCGCGCTGCAGCAGCACCTCGCCGGCCGGGGTCGGCCGGTAGCGACCGCTGTCGCGCAGGAACAGGCGCACCTGCAGCGCCCGCTCGGCGGCCTGCAGACGCCGGCTCACCGTGGTCGGGTTGAACGCCAGCGCGCGCGCCGCCGCGGCCAGGGTGCCGTGGCGCTCCAGCGCCAGCAGCACGGGAATGTCGTTCCAGTCGAAGGCCATCGCCGGCTCCCTGCAAAAATGCATTGTCGGACGGCAAGCATGTCGCTTCAGCGCCGCCGCCGTCATGCCCACAATGGTCGCGTCCATCCCCTACCGGAGTACAGCATGAGCGACGCCAAGACCCTGTTCGAACTGACCGGCAGCAGCCACCCGGCTGCCGACCTCCAGCAGGCCACCCTGCTGATCATCGACGCACAGAACGAGTACCGCAGCGGCGACCTGCGCCTGCCCGGCGTCGAGGCCGCGGCCGCGCAGATCCGCCGCCTGCTGGAAGCCGCGCGCGCCGCCGGCGCGCCGGTGGTGCACGTGCAGCACATCGGCGTGCCCGGTTACCTGTTCGACCCCGAAGGCCCGCGTGGCGCGATCTTCGCGGAGCTGACGCCGCTGTCCGGCGAGGCGGTGGTGCGCAAGCCGCTGCCCAACTCCTTCGCTCGCAGCGAGCTGGATCGCGTGCTGCGCGAGCTGGGCCGCGAACAGCTCATCGTCTGCGGTTTCATGACCCACATGTGCGTGAGCGCCACGGTGCGCGCCGCCAAGGATCTCGGCTACCGCAGCACGGTGGTCGCCGCCGCCTGCGCCACCCGCGACCTGCCGGGCAGCGACGGCAGCGTGGTGGACGCCGCCACCCTGCACCGCGTCGAGCTGGCCGCGCTGGCCGACCTGTTCGCCACCGTGGTGGCCGACGCCGCGGCCCTCGGCGCTTGAGGACGCAGCCCGCTCTCCGCAGCGCCGCGCGTTCCGTTAGAATCGTGCGTCTGTTGCGGAGAGCGAGCATGCAAGACGACGATTTTTCCCTGTTCCACAGCGAAATGCGCGGGGTCAAGCGCATCAAGGTCGAGGAACGCGCCGACACCGGCAAACCCAGGGCCGACCACCAGCAGGTCGCCCAGCGCCAGCAGAACGCCATCCTCACCCAGCAGACCACCACGGTGGACGGCCTCTCCGACCTGTTCGTCATCGACGTCGGCGCCGAGGACGAGCTGTACTGGGCGCGCGACGGCGTGCAGGAGGGCCAGATGCGCAAGCTCAAGGCCGGGCAGATCCCCTTCGAGGGCAGCCTCGACCTGCACGGCATGACGGTGGAGACGGCGCGCGCCACCCTGTGGGACTTCCTCGCCGAGGCGGCGCGCTTCGAGGTGCGCTGCGTGCGCGTCACCCACGGCAAGGCGGCGCGCACCGACGGCCGCCGGCCGATGGTCAAGAGCCACGTCAACACCTGGCTGCGCCAGCACCCGCAGGTGCTCGGCTTCGCCTCCTGCCTGGCCAAGCACGGCGGCACCGGCGCGGTCTACGTGCTGCTCAAGCGCACCATGCTGGAAGGGCGCGACGAATAGCGTCGGTCAGCCCGCCGGCAGCTCGCCGGCGGCGTTGAAGAACACCCGGGCCAGCGCCGCGCTGGCCGCCAGCACCAGCAGCAGCGCCGGCAGCAGCAGGACCACGCTGGCGCAGGCCGCGCCGGCGAGCGCCAGCAGCCAGGCGAACAGGCGCAGCGCCGGATAGCCGCGGCGCAGGCGCAGCAGGCGCAGGGCGAAGCCCAGCACGCCGAGGCCGAGCGCCACGCACAGGGCGAACTTGCCGGGTTCCAGCAGATCGGCGCGCAGCGCGCCACCCTCGTCCAACCAGGCACCGAAGCCGGTGGCCAGCAGGGCCAGGCCGACCTGCAGCGCCAGCGCCCAGCCCGGCCCACCGCGCAGGCCGAAGCGGCAGGCCAGCAGGCCGTGCAGGCGCAGCAGCAGATAGCCCCACAGCAGCACCAGCGCCAGGCGCAACAGATGGGCGGTGGCCAGCGGGGCGAACTGCGGGTAGAGCAGCGGCCACAGGCTCTGCACCAGCAGCACGCCGAGGCCAAACAGGAAGCCGAGGGCCAGGGCGCCGAGCACGCGCAGCTGGCCGCGGCTCCAATCGCCGCTGGCGAAGGCGGCCGGCAGCGACTCCTCGAGCAGCGCCGCCTGCGGCGGCCGGTAGGGATCGTAGTCGGCCATCGGCGCCCTCCCCCGCGGCGGACGGCGCGTCAGCCGCGCAGTTCGGCGACCACCGCGGCCAGCGCGGCGGCCGGGTCGGCGGCCTGGCTGATCGGCCGGCCGATCACCAGGTAGTCGGAGCCGGCGTCCAGCGCCTGGCGCGGGGTGAGGATGCGCCGCTGGTCGTCCTGGGCGCTGCCGGCCGGGCGGATGCCCGGGGTGACCAGCTGCAGCTGCGGCTGGGCAGCCTTGAGCGCCGGGGCTTCCTGGGCCGAGCAGACCAACCCGTCGAGACCGGCCGCGGCGGCCAGACCGGCCAGGCGCAGCACCTGGGCCTGCGGCTCGACGTCCAGGCCGATGCCGGCCAGGTCCTCGCGCTCCATGCTGGTCAGCACGGTCACGCCGATCAGCAGTGGCTTGGGGCCGCTCAGCGCGTCGAGGGTCTCGCGGCAGGCCGCCATCATGCGCAGGCCGCCGGAGCAGTGCACGTTGACCATCCACACGCCCAGCTCGGCGGCGGCCTTCACCGCCATCGCCGTGGTGTTGGGGATGTCGTGGAATTTCAGGTCGAGGAACACCTCGAAGCCCTTGCCGGCCAGGGTCTCGACGATCTGCGGACCGCAGCGGGTGAACAGCTCCTTGCCGACCTTGACCCGGCACAGCTGCGGGTCGAGGCGCTCGGCCAGGGCCAGCGCGGCTTCACGATTGGGGAAATCCAGGGCGACGATGATCGGGGTCTGGCAGGACATGGGGCTCTCTCGGCAGGACGAAACGCCGCGCATTGTAGCGCAACGGCGCAGCGGGCCGGGGACGAGACAAGCGCGCAGGGCGGCGCTATGGTGGTCACATCCATCACTTGTGGAGAATCCCATGCCCTGGTTCGCCTGGTTGTTTCTGGCCCTGGCCTTCGGCGCGGTGGCCGGCAGTCTGCTGCTGCTGCGCGACAGTGCCGACAAGATGCCCATCGACGAGGACAAGCTGCAGCGCATGCGCGAGCGCAACGCCGAGCTGGAGGCCCAGGCGCGCAAGGACGACGACGAGGACGAGTAGCGAGGGCTCAGCGCCGGAACTGCAATTGCAGCTCCGCGCCCTCCACCGTCTCCCAATAGTCCTTGCCTGCCGTCGAGCGCGGGTTGGTGAGCAGCCGACCGGCCATCTGGACATTGCCGGAAGCCGCCTTGTCCCGGGGCGCGAACAGCGGCGGCAACAGGGCCTGCGGCTCGCCCAGCGGCGCGGCGCCGGCGCCCGCCCCAGCCAGATCCTCAGCCGCGTCGCCGGGCGGACTGAGGTCCAGCGGCTGCGGCGCGGCCGACTTCACCACCGCCGGGCGGTGCCGCTCGACCGCCTTGTGCTGCGCTCCACCGTGCGGCGCAGGTTCCAGGCGCAGCGGCGGGCGGTGCTCGACCTCGCCCGCGGCGGCCGGCAGCGGTACCGACGGTTGAGTCGGCGCCGCCGCGGGCTGCACCGCCTCGGCCGCGGGCTGCGCCACCGACGGCGGCTGCGGTCCCGGCGCCGGGTCCCGCCCGGAGTCGCAGGCCACCAGGCCCAGCGCCAGCAGCAGGACCGCGAAACAGCGCCCACCCGTCATCCAGAATCTCACGCGCGCCCCCTGGCCATGCGGCCACCTAGCGATTGCGACGGCCAGCGCCCGTCACGCCGCCGGCACAGGGTCGGGAACGACATGGCCGGCTTACTCGCGCTCGGGGCCCAGCTTGCCCTGCGCATCGGAGAAGACGATCTCGACCCGACGATTCTGCGCACGGCCATAGGACGAGGCATTGGCCGCCAGCGGGAAGGCCTCGCCGTAGCCACGCACTTCGATGCGCTGGGCGTCGATGCCCAGGTCGGTCAGCACGTCGGCCACCATCTGCGCCCGCGCGCGGGACAACTGCAGGTTGTCGTCGGCCGTGCCCCGGCTGTCGGTATAGCCCTCGATACGCACCTTGCGCTGGGGGTTGAGCTGGAGAAAACGATAGAGCTTGAGGACGATGCGGTTGCCGCCGGGCTTGAGCACGGCGCGACCGCTGTCGAACAGCACATCGCCCAGGCTCACCACCAGGCCGCGCTCGGTCTCGGTCGCGGCCAGGTTGACCAATTGCTCCTCGGGCGAGCCGCCCGGCTGCAGGCCCTGCAAGCGGGTCTCGCGCAGGGCCAGCTCCAGGCGCTCGCGCTCGAGCTGCAGGCGCTCGAGCTGGCGCTGCTCCGCGGCCAGCACGGCATGCTCGCGGGCAATCGCGCCGTAGCGCTGGGAAAGGTAGGCGAAATGCGCGACATCCTCGTCGCTGCCCCAGTAGTCGGACAACTGCTCGGCGCGCGCCAGGGAGTCGCCGGCGCGCGCCACGTCCTTAGGCGCGGCAGCCTGCACCGCGGTGTCGCCGGCCAGCGCCTTGTAGCTGCTGCGCGCCTCGGCCAGCGCCTGCAGCGCATCCTGCCGGGTGCTGCAGCCCGCCAGCAGGACGAAGGCGCCCAGCCACAGGACGGTACGAAAGACGGGTTGGCTCACTGCAGGTCCCTCAGCTCTTTGCGCAGGCGCACGATGTTGGCCTTCAGTTCGTCGAGCTGCGCCCGACTCTTGCCGCTCAGGGTCTGCGCCTCGGCCAGGCGGGCATCCAGCTCGGCGCGCTCGGCGAGCATGCGCGCCTTGCGAAAGCGCTGGCGCTGGAAGGCCTTGTGCGCGGCATCCAGCTCCTCCTCGGCCAGGCGCAGCTCCGCCTGCTCGCTGCCGGCGCCCACGGCGCGCGCCTGCTCCACAGCCTGCTCGGTGAGCTTGAGCTGCGCGGTCGGCGCCGGGTCGCTGCTGGCGCAACCGGCCAATAGCAGCAACGCCAGCAGGGCGAAAATGCGTTGTCTCATCGAATAACCATCCTGCCTCAGGGGGTCGCCGGCTGTCGGGGCTGCTGCTTCCAGCGTTCCCGGTTGCGCTGCAGCAGGGTCTGCGGCAGGCCGGCGGCGACGAATTCTGTCATTTTTTTCGCCAGCTGTCCGCGCAGCCAGGGATCGTTGCACGCCGAGTCGTGCGACAGCGCCAGGTACAGCGGCTCGCTGCCCAGCGCCGGCTCGAGCGCCTGCAGGCTGCCGGCCAGCTTCAGGCGCTCGGCCAGCGCCTGCCCCGCGTGGCGCTCGAGCAGCAGGTAGTCGACCTTGCCCTGCTGCAGTTGCTGCAGGGCTTCCTCGGCCTTGGCCGTACGCTTGAGCTTGAGCGCCTCGACCTGCGCGACGAGCGGCGCAGCGAAGCCGCCCGCACCGACCGCCAGGCCGCGGTGACTGGCCAGATCGGTCAGGCTGGCGTACTGCCGCGCCTGGTCGCGCCGCACCCAGACGTGCACCGGCACCTCGAGATAGGCAGGATGGATGAAGTCGAACTGCTCCAGACGCTCCGCCGTCAGGTAGCTGCCGGCCAGCAGGTCGACCCGGCCGCTGACCGCATCGGCCTCGGCGACGCTGCGCTTGCCGGCGTCGATCACCTCGACCTTCACCCCCAGCGCCGTGCCCAGCTCCTTGAGCAGGTCGGCGCTGGCGCCGACCAGATGCTGCGGCTCCTGCGGATCGCGCCAGAGATAGGGCGGCTGATCGGGGTTGCCGGTGGCGATCAACCGCTCGCACTTGCCGGCGGCCATGAGCGGGCTCGCGCCGGCCAGGACCAGCAGCGCCAGCCCCAGGCGGGTCAGGGAGGAACGGAGGGTCATGGATAACCTCGCAGGTCGATGCCGGCCGCGCCGGAAAAAGTCGGCGGCTAGTTTAGGCCAGAGCGGCCGGCCGCCGGCAAGGGGATTTCCTGCGGGCACAAAAAACCCGCTCCGGGGAGCGGGTTCTTGTCGAGCAGGACAGGCGCTTACAGGGCCTTTTCCAGCTCCGGCACGACCTCGAACAGGTCGCCGACCAGACCGTAGTCGGCCACCTGGAAGATCGGTGCCTCCTCGTCCTTGTTGATCGCGACGATCACCTTGGAGTCCTTCATGCCGGCCAGGTGCTGGATGGCACCGGAGATGCCCACGGCGATGTACAGCTGCGGCGCGACGATCTTGCCGGTCTGGCCGACCTGCAGGTCGTTCGGCACGAAGCCGGCATCCACCGCGGCGCGCGAGGCACCGACGGCCGCACCGAGCTTGTCGGCCAGCTTGTACAGCAGGGCAAAGTTGTCGCCGCTCTGCATGCCGCGACCACCGGAGACGATGACCTTGGCCGAGGTCAGCTCGGGACGCTCGGACTTGGCCAGCTCCTCGCTGACGAAGCGCGACAGGCCGGCGTCGCTGCCGCCAGCCACCGCCTCGATGGCCGCGCTGCCGCCTTCGGCCGCCACGGCGTCGAAGCCGGTGGTGCGCACGGTGATCACCTTGACCGCCGCCGAGGACTGCACGGTGGCGATGGCGTTGCCGGCGTAGATCGGACGCTGGAAGGTGTCCGGGCTGACCACCTTGATGATCTCGGAGATCTGGTCGACGTCCAGCAGGGCGGCGACCCGCGGCAGCAGGTTCTTGCCGTTGGTGGTGGCGGCGGCCAGCACGTGGCTGTAGCCCTTGCCCAGCTCGGCGACCAGCGGGGCGAGGTTTTCCGGCAACTGATTGGCCTGGGCGGCGTTGTCGGCGACCAGCACCTTGCTCACGCCGGCGACCTTGGCGGCGGCTTCGGCGACGGCGGCGCAACCGCTGCCGGCAACCAGCACGTGGATGTCGCCGCCGATGGCCTGGGCCGCCGCGACGGTGTTCAGGGTCGCCGCAGCCAGCGCGGCATTGTTGTGCTCAGCGATAACCAGGATAGCCATCAGATCACCTTCGCTTCGTTCTTCAGTTTCTCGACCAGCTCGGCCACCGACTTGACCTTGATGCCGGCGCTACGCGCGGCCGGCGCTTCGACCTTGAGGGTCTTCACGGTGGAGGCGGTAGACACGCCCAGCGCGTCCGGAGTGACCACATCGAGCGGCTTCTTCTTGGCCTTCATGATGTTCGGCAGCGAAGCGTAGCGCGGCTCGTTGAGGCGCAGGTCGGTGGTGACGATGGCCGGCAGCTTGAGGGCCACGGTCTGCAGGCCGCCGTCGATCTCGCGGGTGACGTTGAGCTGGTCGCCGGCGACTTCCACCTTGGAGGCGAAGGTGCCTTGGGCGAAACCGGTCAGCGCGGCGAGCATCTGGCCGGTCTGGTTGTTGTCGCTGTCGATCGCCTGCTTGCCGGTGATGACCAGCTGCGGCTGCTCCTTGTCCACGACGGCCTTGAGCAGCTTGGCCACGGCCAGGGAGGTGAGCTCCTCGGCGGTCTCGACCAGGATCGCGCGGTCGACACCGAGGGCCAGGGCGGTACGCAGTTGCTCCTGGGCCTGGGCCGGGCCGACGGAGACGGCGACGATCTCGGTGGCGACGCCCTTCTCCTTCAGACGCACCGCCTCTTCCACGGCGATCTCGCAGAACGGGTTCATCGACATCTTGACGTTGGCGAGGTCGACGCCGGAGTTGTCCGCCTTGACGCGGACCTTGACGTTGTAGTCGACCACTCGTTTGACAGCTACCAGAATCTTCATGGATTCCTCGTGTTCTCCGGTGAGTTGATACGGTATCGCCAGGAGGCATACCAGGCCGGGCTGCCCGTCGGATGGAGCCGACGACAGCGGTGCCGCGACCAGCAAAAACATCGCATATTGACCGCATCCCCTACCTCGGTCAATACGACAAAACTTCCACTGCGCCAGTGCCTCCCCTTAAAATAAACACCTTTGGCCCGCGTTCAAACAAACGCTTGTACCGGCCCTGCTTAACATCGTAAATATATTGCGCTGCACAAAAACCGCGCCTGCGGATTCCAACAAGCAGATTGTCAGCCTTGAGTTAGGAGATTAGAGAGTGGAACGCGAATACATGGAATTCGACGTCGTCGTCGTCGGAGCGGGCCCCGCCGGTCTCTCCGCCGCCTGCCGCCTGAAGCAGAAGGCCGCCGAGGCCGGCCAGGAGCTCAGCGTCTGCGTGGTGGAGAAAGGTTCCGAAGTGGGCGCCCACATCCTCTCCGGCGCCGTGTTCGAGCCGCGCGCGCTCACCGAACTGTTCCCCGACTGGAAGGCCCTCGGCGCCCCGCTGAACACCCCGGTCAAGCGCGACGACATCTACCTGCTCAAGAGCGGCGAGGCCGCCAGCAAGATCCCCGACTTCCTTGTGCCCAAGACCATGCACAACGAAGGCAACTACATCATCTCCCTGGGCAACCTGTGCCGCTGGCTGGCCCAGCAGGCCGAAGGCCTGGGCGTGGAGATCTACCCGGGCTTCGCCGCCCAGGAAGCGCTGATCGACGACAAGGGCGTGGTGCGCGGCATCATCACCGGCGACCTGGGGGTCGACCACGAGGGCAACCCCAAGGAGGGTTACTACACCCCCGGCATGGAGCTGCGCGCCAAGTACACCCTGTTCGCCGAAGGTTGCCGCGGCCATATCGGCAAGCAGCTGATCAAGAAGTACCAGCTCGACAGCCAGGCCGACGCCCAGCACTACGGCATCGGCATCAAGGAACTGTGGGAAATCGACCCGGCCAAGCACGAGCAGGGCCTGGTGGTGCACACCGCCGGCTGGCCGCTGAACGACGAGAACCCCGGCGGCTCCTTCCTCTATCACCTGGAGAACAACCAGGTGGTGGTCGGCCTGATCGTCGACCTGTCCTACAGCAACCCCTACCTGTCGCCGTTCGACGAATTCCAGCGCTACAAGCACCACCCGGTGATCAAGCAGTATCTGGAAGGCGGCAAGCGCATCGCCTACGGCGCCCGCGCCATCTGCAAGGGCGGCCTCAACTCGCTGCCGAAGATGGTCTTCCCCGGCGGCGCGCTGATCGGCTGCGACGCCGGCACCCTGAACTTCGCCAAGATCAAGGGCAGCCACACCGCGATGAAGTCCGGCATGCTGGCCGCCGACGCCATCGTCGAGGCCCTGGCCGCCGGTCGCGAGGGTGGCGACGAGCTGAACAACTACGTCAAGGCCTTCGAGAACAGCTGGCTGTACGACGAGCTGTTCCGCAGCCGCAACTTCGGCGCGGCCATCCACAAGTTCGGCGCCATCCTCGGCGGCGCGTTCAACTTCGTCGACCAGAACCTGTTCGGCGGCAAGATCCCGGTCACCCTGCACGACAACCAGCCGGACTACGCCTGCCTGAAGCCGGCCGCGCAGTGCGCGAAGATCGACTACCCCAAGCCCGACGGCAAGCTCAGCTTCGACAAGCTGTCCTCGGTGTTCCTCTCCAACACCAACCACGAGGAAGACCAGCCCTGCCACCTGAAGCTGGCCGACGCGTCGATCCCGCTGGCGAAGAACCTGCCGCTGTACGACGAACCGGCGCAGCGCTACTGCCCGGCCGGCGTCTACGAGATCGTCAGCAACGACGACGGCAGCCAGCGCTTCCAGATCAACGCGCAGAACTGCGTGCACTGCAAGACCTGCGACATCAAGGACCCGGCGCAGAACATCACCTGGGTCGCCCCGGAAGGCACCGGCGGGCCGAACTACCCCAACATGTAAGCGCTGACGAAAAAGGCCCCGCGGGGCCTTTTTCGTTTCCGCTACTCCGGCTGCGGCGCGATGGGGAAGAACACCCCGCCGCTCCACACCCCCAGCCAGACCACGCCATCGACCTCCCGCGGCACCGCCAGCTCGACCAGGCGGTAGAACACGTTGCGGTGGATCAGCGCCTCGAGATTGGCGCGCACATGGAGGTAGGGCGACGGCTCGCCGCTCTGCGCGTCCAGCGCGAAGCGCAGCGGATGCGCGGTGCCGGCAACCACCTCGTCCTCGACGTTGGTGACGAAGCGCAGCTGCTGCGCCTCGCCCTGCCCCTCCGCGGTCATGTCGACGGCGACGAAGGGCGCATCGTCGACCCGGATGCCGACCTTCTCCACCGGCGTCACCAGGAAGTAGGCGTCGCCGTCGCGACGCAGGATGGTGGAGAACAGCCGCACCATCGGCTTGCGCCCGATCGGCGTGCCCAGATAGAACCAGCTGCCGTCGCGGGCGATGCGCATGTCGATGTCGCCGCAGAACGGCGGGTTCCACTGCTCCACCGGCGGCAGCCCGCCCTTGCTTGCCGGGATCTGCTGGAGCAGATCGCCCGCCTTGCCCGCATCGCTCATCCTCACCTCCGCCATGCCATTCTTCTTGTGGGTACGCCCAGCGCTCTGCGCCGTCGGCGGACCTGTATCATGCCGCAAAGCGCCAGATTGCAGGAGCACCGACGATGAGCACATGGCAAGACGAGTTTCCCCAAGCGCCCGGGCTGCGCTACCTCAACCACGCCGCCGTGGCACCCTGGCCGCGCCGCGCCAGTGCCGCGGTGAGCGCCTTCGCCGAGCAGAACCTGCACATCGGCGCCCGCGACTATCCGCAGTGGCTGCAGGTGGAGCAGCGCCTGCGCGGCCGCCTGGCGCGCCTGCTCAATGCACCCTCGCCTGCCGACGTAGCGCTGGTGAAGAACACCTCGGAAGCCCTGTCGTTCGTCGCCTTCGGCCTCGACTGGCGCGCCGGCGACCAGGTGGTGATCAGCGACCAGGAATTCCCCTCCAACCGCGTGGTGTGGGAGGCCTTGCGCCCGCGGGGCGTGGAGGTGATCGAGGTGGACCTGGCCGGCGACGCTCCGGAAGACGCGCTGCTCAACGCCTGCACGCCGCGCACCCGCCTGCTGGCGATAAGCGCGGTGCAGTACGCCAGCGGCCTGCGCCTGGACATGGCCCGCCTCGGCGCCGGCTGCACCGCGCGCGGCGTGCTGCTGTGCATCGACGCCATCCAGCAGCTCGGCGCCCAGCCGTTCGACGTACAGGCCAGCGGTTGCGCCTTCGCCATGGCCGACGGCCACAAGTGGATGCTCGGCCCGGAGGGCCTCGGCGTGTTCTATTGCCGCCGCGACCTGCGCGAACAGCTCGAGCTGCACGAATACGGCTGGCACATGCTCGAAGACGTCGGCAACTACGAGCGCCGCGACTGGCAGCCGGCGCACAGCGCGCGGCGCTTCGAGTGCGGCAGCCCGAACATGCTCGGTGCAGTGGCGCTGGAGGCCAGCCTGTCGCTGCTGGAAGAAGTCGGCCTGGTGCAGGTGGCCAGCCTGGTGGAGGAGCGCATTGCCCGCCTGCACGCCGGCATCGCCGCCCTGCCCGGAGCCCGCCTGCTCAGCCCGGCCCAGCCCGAGCGGCGTGCCGGCATCCTCACCTTCAGCCTGGAGGGACAGGACAACGCCCGCCTGTTCGAAACCCTGAAGCAGGAGCAGGTGGTCTGCGCCCTGCGCGGCGGCGGCATCCGTCTGTCGCCGCACTTCTACACGCCGGAGCCGGTGATCGAGGAAACCCTCCAGCTGCTGGGGCGACTGGCCTGAACGGCGAGCGGGGCGAAGAATGACGCCCACTCGCACTCAGCACGCACAGGACTATTTCAAATCTGTTTAAAACCCGGGGTTTTCTGCCAGCAAAATGCCCAATAGCGGTCAATACTTCGACGTACTGGTGGGCCGCACTTTCCCCCAAGTGCGCATCAGGCGGAACAGCGTGGAACGTCTGCTCCGGTTTCACTCCTAATGGTCTTGACCCGGGTTCATCCCCCAGAACCCGGGTTTTTTTTGTCCGCGAGTCAGACCGCCAGGGGAAACAGCCGGTGGAAGTTGGCCGTGGTCTGCGCGGCCAGCGTCTCGAACGACACGCCGCGCAGCCCGGCGAGAAACTCGGCCACGTCGCGCACGTACTCCGGCAGGTTCGGCTTGCCGCGATGGGGCACCGGCGCCAGGTAGGGTGCATCGGTTTCCACCAGCAGGCGGTCTTCCGGGATACGCCGCGCCACCTCGCGCAGCGCCTCGGCATTGCGGAAGGTGACGATGCCGGAGAGGGAGATGTAGTAGCCGAGATCCAGCGCCGCCCTCGCCATCTCCCAGTCCTCGGTGAAGCAGTGCAGCACGCCGGCCTGCGGCAGGTCGGCCTCGCGCAGCATGGCCAGGGTGTCGGCGCGCGCCTCGCGGGTATGCACGATCACCGGCTTGCCGGTCTGCCGCGCCGCCTGCAGGTGCAGGGCGAAGCCGGCCCGCTGCAGCGCCGCCGCCTCCGGCTGGTAGTGGTAGTCGAGGCCGGTCTCGCCGATGGCCACCACCCGCGGGTGGTCCAGCTCGCGCAGCAGCCAGTCGAGCGCCGGCTCGGCGCCGGGCTCGAGGTCCAGCGGGTGCACGCCGACCGAGCAGTACACGTCGGGGTAGGCCTGCGCCAGGGCGCGCACCGCCGCGGCGTTGTCGGCGCTGACGCCGATGCACAGGAAGCGGCCGACGCCGCGGGCCCGTGCCGCGGCCAGCGCGGCGTCGAGGGAACCGCCGTGGGCCGCGAGGTCCAGGCGGTCGAGATGGCAATGGGAGTCTACGAGGGTCATCACATGGTCAGGGTCGGGCGCTCGGACTTGAGCGCGCCGGCCAGGTAGGTTTCGATCTTGTTGCGGGTGGTATGGTCGCCGTCGTTGAACTGCACGCCGACGCCGGCCAGCCGGTTGCCCTGGGCGCCCTTGGGGGTGACCCACACCACCTTGCCGGCCACCGGGATCTTTTCCGGCTCGTCCATCAGGCTCAGCAGCATGAACACCTCGTCGCCCAGCCGATAGGTCTTGTTGGTGGTGATGAACAGGCCGCCATTGCGCACGAAGGGCATGTAGGCCGCGTACAGCTGGGCCTTGTCCTTGAGGGTGAGGGTCAGGATGGCGTTACGTCCGCCGAGGGGGGGCATGCTCATGGTAGTGGTAGTCTTCCGGGACCGATCCGAAGGGCGATTCTAGCCCGCCAGCGGCAGGCTTGCCCACCGCACCAGCAGGGCTTCGAGAAGCAGTGCGCGATTGAGGTTGGCCTTGCCGAGCACCTTCTGGCGTTGCTCCAGCAGCCAGTCCTGCAGCGCCAGCACCGCCGGCAGCGGCGCGCGCTCGGCGAGGTAGCGCATCACCTTGGCCATCTGCGGCGCGCCCAGTCCGTCCTCGTCGCCGGTCAGGCGAAAGCGCAGCACCAGCAGCAGCCATTCGCAGAACCAGTCGAGCAGCAGCGGCAGGGCGATGAGCTTCCAGCCCTCGGCCAGCTCGGACGGCGTCGCCTGCTGCTTGAGCAGCTTCTTCACCCCCTCCTCCACCAGGGCGCGCTGCTCCAGCACGCCGTCGCGGTACAGCTGCAGGGCGCGCAGCGGCGAACCGGCGGCCAGCTCGAGCAGGCGCAGGCGCACGGCCGCCTCCAGCTCCGGCACCTGGCCGGCCAGCCAGGACAGCGCCGCGGCGCTGTCCGGCAAGGGACAGGCCAGTTGCTGGCAGCGGCTCTTGATGGTCGGCAGCAGGCGGCTGGGCTGGTGGCTGACCAGCAGCAGCACGGTGTCGCCGGACGGCTCCTCCAGGCTTTTCAGCAGGGCATTGGCGGCATTCAGGTTCATCGCCTCGGCCGGCTCGAGCAGAACCAGCTTGCGTCCGCCGAGCTGGGCGGTCTGGCCGACGAAATCCACCAGCTCGCGCACCTGGTCGACCTTGATCGGCTTGTCCGCTTCCTCCGGTTGCAGCTCGAAGAAGTCCGGATGGGTGCCGGCCTGCAGCAGCAGGCAGGCCTTGCAGCGGCCGCAGGGCCCCTCGCTGCCGGGAGCCGAGCACAACAGCGTCGCGGCGAGACGCTCGGCCAGCGCGCGCTTGCCGATGCCGGCCGGGCCGTGCAGCAGGTAGGCATGGGCATGCCGCTCGCGGCGGCTGAGCTGCTGCCAGACGGCGGCCTGCCAGGGATAGGCGTCAGCCACGCGCGCGCTCCAGCAGCTCGGGCAGCAGGGCCTCGAGCTGCGCCTGCACCGCCGCCAGTGGCTGCGCGGCATCCAGCAGGCGGTAGCGGGCCGGCGCCAGCGTCGCGCGGGCCAGGTAGGTCTGGCGCACCGCCTCGAAGAAATCCTGCGCCTCCTGCTCGAAGCGATCCAGTCGGCCGCGCGCGACGGCGCGGGCCAGACCGACCTCCACCGGCAGATCGAACACCAGGGTCAGGTCCGGACGCAGCTCGCCCTGAACGAAGCGTTCCAGCTGGGCAATGCGCTCCTGCGACAACCCGCGCCCACCGCCCTGGTAGGCATAGGTGGCATCGGTGAAGCGGTCGCACAGCACTACCTTGCCGGCTGCCAGCGCCGGACGGATGACCTGGGCTAGGTGCTGGGCGCGCGCGGCGAACACCAGCAGCAGCTCGGTGTCGGCGGCCATCGGCTCGTCGCTCGGCTCGAGCAACAGCTCGCGGATCCGCTCGGCCAGCGGCGTGCCGCCGGGCTCGCGGGTCAGCACGACCTCGCAGCCGGCGCGCGTCAGGCGCTCGGCGAGGAACTCGCGATTGGTGCTCTTGCCGGCCCCTTCCGGGCCTTCGAGGGTGATGAACAGGCCACTCACTGGGCGTTTCCTTGTGTTGCCG
>DASQBU010000017.1:0-1738 GCA_035635035.1 Pseudomonas sp. | reverse complement strand
TGGGCGGCCTTGCGCCAGCCGATCTCGCCGCCCTCCAGGGCGTTCTCGCTGGCCGAGTGGGCCATGGCCAGGCGGGCGAAGTCGCCGCCGTGCTGCAGTTCGCGGTAGATCTCGCTGGCTTGCCGCTCGGCCGTCTGGATGGCCTGGGCGGAGGCGCCTTCGCTCAGCGGGATGAGGATGTTGGCCAGGTGGAGTTCTTCGGACAGCTGCAGCTTGCCGAGATCGGAGGCGAGGAAGTTCTGCACTTCCTGCGGGCTGACCTGGATGCGTTCGGCCACCCGGCGCTGACGCACGCGGCTGATGATCATCTCGCGACGCACCTGCTCGCGGGCGTCGTCGAAGGACAGGCCGTCGCGGGCGAGCGCCTGGCGGAACTGCTCGAGGCTGAGCTTGTTGCGCTGGGCGATGGCCGCCATCGCGCGGTTGAGCTCCTCGTCGGCGATGCGGATGCCGGCGCGCTCGCCGATCTGCAGCTGCAGGTCTTCGACGATCAGGCGCTCGAGCACCTGCGGGGCGATGACCGCGGTGGGCGGCAGCTCGCCGCCACGCTTGGCCAGGTTGTGCCGCACCTCGTCGAGGCGGCGGTCGAGCTGGCTCTGCATGATCACGTCGTTGTCGACGATGGCCACCACGCGGTCGAGAGGCTGGACCTCGGCGTGGGCCGTGGCGCAGAGCAGCAGGGCGCCCAGGGCCAGGGGACGCAGGCTATTGATAAGCTTGTTCTTCACGTTGACGGTAACCTTGGATGCCTTTGTCGAGGAAGGTCTCTACCTTGTTGCCGGCGACGCCGCCGAGACCCTTGAGGACGATCTGCAGGAAGATGCCGCTGTCGCCCTTGTTGTTCTGGTTCTGGTAGAGGCTGGTTTCGTCGTAGTTGACCCAGTAGCGGTTGATCACGCGCAGCTTCCAGCAGCAGCTGTCGTATTCGAAACCGCCGAAGGCTTCGAGGGTGCGGCTGCGGTTGTAGTCATGCTGCCAGCGGGCGATCACGCTCCACTGCTGGGCGATCGGCCAGATGGTGGAGATGTCGTGCTGCTGGATCTTGTAGTAGTTCTTGATGCAGTGGGCCGGGTCGTTCTTGCAGTCGCCCCAGTCGCCGCCGCCGACCTTCCAGGTGCCGGTGGACTGGTCGTAGCTTACCGTGTCGTTGCGGTAGCGATAGCCGAGGTTGACCACCTTGTTCGGGTTGGCCTCCGGCTGGTAGTGGAACATGGCGCTGCCCGAGCGGGTATGCCGGCTGTCCGGGTCCCAGTTGAAGTCGGAGGTCAGGTTCCAGTCGCGGTTGAAGCGGTACAGGTACTGTAGCGCGTAGGGCGAGACGGAGGACCGGTAGTCCGGGCGATCCGCCAGCCGCGTCGTGCCTGGTTGGCCGTTGTAGCTGTCGGGCAGGTGGACCTTGCGGTCGGCGAAGTAGTAGGCCTGGCCAAAGCTGACTTTCTGGCGCTCGAAGCCGTTCGGCTCGATCCAGCGGCTGGTCACGCCCAGCGACAGGCGGTTCTCGTCGCCGATACGGTCCTTGCCGACAAAGCGGTTGTCGCGCCACAGATAGTCGTAGCTGAAAGTGCTCTCGCCGGTGTCGAACAGCGGAATGTCGGTCTGGTCCTTGTTCGGCACATACAGGTAGTAGGCGCGCGGTTCGAGCGTCTGGCGGAAGCTCTTGCCGAACCAGCTGGTGTCGCGGTCGAAATACAGGCCGCCATCGACGCTGTAGATCGGCACGTTGCGGTCCGGCGAGTCG
>DASQBU010000016.1:0-75192 GCA_035635035.1 Pseudomonas sp. | reverse complement strand
GGCAGGCTTTTCGATCGATTTATTCGAACGGTTTGGCGCGGTTTTTCCGCCATTCGTGTCGATTGGTTCGGCTAGATTGAACGCATCCTCCCCTTGAAAAGGTTGCCGGTCATGAACGCTTTCTGCTCTTCCCTGCTGTCCACCCGCGGCGGTTACGGCCTGGCCGTGCTGCGCATCGTCGTCGGCCTGACCTTCATGGCCCACGGCTCGCAGAAGCTGTTCGGCCTGTTCGGCGGCTACGGCCTGGCCGGCACCGGCCAGTGGATGGAGTCGGTCGGCATCGCCCCCGGCTACTGGATGGCGCTGCTGGCCGGCAGCGGCGAGTTCTTCGGCGGCCTGGCCCTGCTGCTCGGCCTGCTGGTGCGCCCGGCGTCGGTGGTGACGGCGGTGGTGTCGCTGGTAGCGATGTTCAGCGTGCACTGGGCCAAGGGCTTCTTCATCACCAATGGCGGCTACGAATACGCCCTGACCCTGCTGGTGGTCAGCGTGGCGCTGCTGATCGACGGCGCCGGCAGGCTGTCCCTGGACGGCGCCCTGAGCCAGCGCTGCGCCGCGCGGCGCTGAGGCTCAGGGATAGTCGATCTCGACCACGTACCAGGTGCGCTCCCCGGCCGGGGTGTGCACCTGCACCTCCGCATCCAGGCCCTTGCCGACCAGCGCGCGGGCCAGCGGCGAGTCGATGCTGATCAGGTTGTGCTTCAGGTCGAACTCGTCGGGGCCGACGATCCGATAGCGCGCGGTTTCGCCGTCCTCGTCCTCCAGGGTGACCCAGGCGCCGAAGTACACCTTGCCCGGATCGCTCGGCCGTTCGCCGACCACCTTGAGGTTGTCCAGGCGCTTGCGCAGGAAGCGCACGCGGCTGTCGATCTCGCGCAGCATCTTCTTGCCGTAGGTGTACTCGGCGTTCTCCGAGCGGTCGCCCTGGGCGGCGGCCTCGCTGACCGCCTGGGTCACCTGCGGGCGGCGCACGTTCCACAGCTCGTGCAGCTCGGCGCGCAGGCGTGCCTCGCCCTCGGGGGTGATCAGCGGGGTGCCGGCGGTGCGCGGCGGACGGTAGCGGCTCATCGGTCATTCATCCAGCTAGGCGGTGACGGGGTTCAGGCTTCGCGCAGTACGGCGAGCGGGCTGGCATTCAGCGCGCGGCGGGTGCCGAGCAGGCCGGCAGCGCCGACCAGCAGGGCGCCGGCCACGGGGAGCAGGAGCAGGGCCGGGTGCGGCTGCCAGGGCAGGTCGAACACCAGGCGGTAGAGCAGGGCGCTGGCCAGTTCGCAGCCGAGCGCGGCGAGCAGGCCGCTGCCGGCGCCGAGCACGGCGAACTCGCGACGCCGCGCGGCCTGCAGCAGGCGCCGCTCGGCGCCGAGGGCGCGCAGCAGGGCGCCCTGGCGCAGGCGCTCGTCCAGCGTCGCCTGCAGGCCGGAGAACAGCACCGCCAGGCCGGCGGCGAGGACGAACAGCAGCACGCATTCGATGGCCAGTCCGACCTGGGCGAGGATGGCGCGCAGCTGGGCGAGGATGGCGTCGACCTGCAGCAGGCTGACCGCCGGGAAGGCGCGCGCCAGCTCGACCAGGGCGCGCTCGCGGCCGGGCGGCAAGTAGAAGCTGGTCAGGTAGGTGGTCGGCAGGCCGGCGAGGGTACCGGGGGCGAAGATCATGAAGAAGTTGGGCTGGAAGTTGTCCCAGTTGACGCTGCGCAGGCTGCTCACCCGCGCCACCACGTCCTGCCCGGCGATGCTGAAGCCGAGGCGGTCGCCGATCTGCACGCCGAGGCTTTCCGCCAGCTTGGCCTCGACCGACACGGCCGGGCCGTAGTCGTTCGGCAGGGCATCCCACCACTGGCCGGCGAGCAGGCGGTTGTCCGCCGGCAGCGCGGCTGACCAGGTCAGGCTGAGGTCGCGCTGCACGGCGCGCTCGCCGCGCGAGTCCTTGAGCACCTGCTGCTGCACCGGCGCGCCGTTGCGGCTCAGCAGCCGGCCCGGCACCACCGGATAGAGGGTGGCCGGCTGCGGCGACAGGCTGGCGATGCGCGCGGCGAAGGCGTCGCGCTCGGCCGGCAGGATGTTCAGGGCGAACTGGTTGGGCGCCTGTTCGGGCAACTGGGCGCGCCAGTTGTCGAGCAGCTCGCCGCGCAGCAGCAGGACCAGCGCCATGGCCAGCAGGATCAGGCCGAAGGCCAGCGTCTGCCCGGCGGCCGCCAGCGGGTGGCGCAGCAGCTGGCCGAGGCCCAGGCGCCAGGCCAGGCCGGCGTCGGCCAGCAGGCGGCGCAGGCCGCGCAGGGCGAGCAGCCACAGACCGCCGAGCAGCGCGGCCGCGAGCAGGCCCCCGCCGAGCAGGGCCAGGGTCAGGCGCAGGTCGAGGCTCAACCAGGCCATGATCAGGGCCAGCGCCAGCAGGGCGCAGGCGTAGGCGACCCAGCTGGCCAGCGGCGGTGGCAGCAGGTCGCGACGCAACACCCGCAGCGGCGGCACCCGGCCCAGCGCGGCCAGCGGCGGCAGGGCGAAGCCGGCCAGCGCCACCAGGCCGGTGGCCATGCCGACCAGCGCGGGCTGCAGGCCGCCGGCGGGAACCTCGGCCGGCAGCAGGCCGGCGAGCAGATGGAACAGGCCGAACTGCGCCAGCCAGCCGAGCAGGGCGCCGGCCAGGCTGGCCAGCAGGCCGAGCACCAGCAGTTGCAGGCCGAACAGCCGCAGTGCCTCGCGCCGGGTCAGGCCGAAGCAGCGCAGCAGGGCGCCGAGGTCGAGGCGCCGGCTGGCGAAGCGCGCGGCGGAGAGGGCCACGGCGACCCCGGCGAGCAGCACGGCGGCCAGGCTGGCCAGGCTCAGGTAGTGCCCGCCGCGGTCGAGGGCGCCGCCGAGCTGGCGGTTGCCCTCGCGGGCGTCCTGCAGGCGCTGGTGGGCGGCCAGCCCCGGCGCGACGGCGCTGCGGTAGGCGGCCAGGGCGGCGGGCTCGCCGCGCCACAGCTCGCGGTAGCCGACCCGGCTGCCCGGCTGGACCACGCCGGTGGCGTCGAGGTCGGCCAGGTTGATCAGCACCCGCGGAGTCAGGCTGTAGAAGTCGCCGGCGCGGTCCGGCTCGTAGGTCAGCACGCGGGTCAGGCGCAGCGGCAGGCGGCCGACCTCGATGGTGTCGCCGATCTTCAGTTCCAGCGCGGCGAGCAGGCGCGGCTCGGCCCAGGCCTCTCCGGCGGCCGGGCGGCCACCGGTCTGCTCGGCGGCGAGCGGCTGGGCGGTGCTCCGGAGCTGGCCGCGCAGCGGGTAGGCGGCGTCCACCGCCTTGACGCTGGCCAACTGCACGCCCTGGTCGCTGGCGATCACGCTGGAGAACTCCACCGTGCGGGCGTGGGCCAGGCCGAGGCGGTGGCCGGCGGCGAGCTGTTCCGCGGTCGCCGGGGCGCTGCCGCGCAGCACCAGGTCGGCGGCGAGGAACTCGCCGGCGCGCAGCAGCATGGCGGCGTTGAGGCGGGCGCCGAAGTAGCCGATGGCCGTGCTCGCCGCCACGGCGACCAGCAGGGCGAAGAACAGCACGTGCAGCTCGCCGGCGCGGGCCTCGCGGCGCAACTGGCGCAGGGCGAGGCGCAGCAGGCGGGACAGCGGCAGGCTGGGCATCTCAGGCTTCCACGGCGACGCGTCGCCCGGCTTCCAGGCGCAGCTGCTGCTGGCAGCGCGTGGCCAGGCCGGCGTCGTGGGTGACCAGCACCAGGGTGGTGCCGCGTTCGCGGTTGAGCTCGAACAGCAGGTCGCTGATGCGCGCGCCGGTCTGGCTGTCGAGGTTGCCGGTGGGTTCGTCGGCGAACAGGATGTCCGGCTCGGCGACGAAGGCGCGGGCGATCGCCACCCGCTGCTGCTCGCCGCCGGAGAGCTGGCGCGGGTAGTGGCTCAGCCGGGCGCCGAGGCCGACCCGCTCGAGCAGCGCACGGGCGCGCTGGCGGGCGTCGGCGCGGCCTTCCAGCTCCAGAGGCAGCATGACGTTCTCCAGCGCGGTGAGGCTGTCGAGCAGCTGGAACGACTGGAACACGAAGCCGACGTGCTCGGCGCGCACGCGGGCGCGCTGGTCCTCGTCGAGGCCGGCGAGGGCGTGGCCGGCCAGCAGCACCTCGCCGCCGCTGGGCCGGTCGAGACCGGCGAGCAGGCCGAGCAGGGTCGACTTGCCCGAGCCGGAGCGGCCGACGATGGCCAGGCTGGCGCCGCGTGCCAGTTCCAGGGACAGGTCGTCGAGGATGGTCAGCTCGCCTTCCGCGCTGTCGACCACTTTGCTAAGGTTCCGCGCGGTGAGAATGCTGGCGCTCATGGAGAATCCGATGCGTACATGGTGGTTGCGCGCCTGCCTGGGGCTGCTGTTGCTGGCCCAGAGCGCGGCGGCGGAGACCCTGCTGGTCGTCGGCGATAGTATCAGCGCCGCTTTCGGCCTGGAAACCCGCCAGGGCTGGGTCAGCCTGCTGGGCGAGCGGCTGCAGCACGAGGCGCCGCAGTGGCGGGTGGTCAACGCCTCGGTCAGCGGCGATACCAGCGCCGGTGGGCTGGCCCGCCTGCCCGCGCTGCTCGCCGCCCATGCCCCGCAACTGGTGGTGATCGAGCTGGGCGGCAACGACGGTCTGCGCGGCCTGCCGCCGGCCCAGCTGCAGCAGAATCTGGCGGCGATGATCGGCCAGAGCCGCGCCGCCGGCGCCCGGGTCGTGCTGCTCGGCATGAAGCTGCCGCCCAACTACGGGCCGCGCTACGGCCAGGCCTTCGAACGGGTCTATGCCGAGCTGGGGCAGCAGGAGCGGGTGGCGCTGGTGCCGTTCTTCCTCGACCGGGTGGGCGGCGTCGGCGGGCTGGTGCAGCTCGACGGCATCCATCCGACCGCCGAGGCGCAGCCGATCCTGCTGGAAAATCTCTGGCCGGTGCTGCGACCGCTGCTCTGACCCTTTCCCCGTCCGGGGCTTTCGGCTAAGGTTGCGCGCCGCGCCGCCCCGGAGCCCTCGATGTCGCGCCAGTCCTGGTCCCTGTACGCCTACCGCCTGCTCGTTCCCGACGAGCAGCTGGACCTGTTCGCCTGCCAGGAGGCGCGCATGCACCTGGTCGCGCGGCAGCTGGAGCTGGACGATCCGGGCGACCACACCCTGTGCGGCAGCCTGCTGCCGGCGCATCCGTTGTGGGCGGCGCTGGACAAGGCCACGCTCAAGGATCGCCGGCTGTGCTCAGCCTGCCTGCAGCGCCTGCGCGCCGAGCGCCACGGCCTGCCGCGCGACTGGCCGGTGCGCTGATTCTCGCGCCGCCTGCCGCGGGCGGTGTACAATAATTGATCGTCCAATTTACTCAGGTATTACCGATGTTCCCGCGTGTTGTTGCCGTTCGCCCCCTGCTGGCCGGTCTGGCCGCGCTGCTGCTGGCTGCACAGGCCAGCGCGCTGCAGTTTCCGTTGCCCCCGCCCGGCGAGGATGTCGTCGGCGAGGTGCAGGTGATCAAGGCCAAGTACGAAGACACCTTTGCCGATATCGGCACCGCCAACGACTTCGGCTACCTCGAGATGGTGGCGGCCAACCCGGGGGTCGATCCCTGGTTGCCGGGCGCCGGTACCGACATCATCCTGCCGAGTCGCTTCATCCTGCCGCCGGGACCGCGCGAGGGCATCGTGATCAACCTGGCCGAGTACCGCATGTACTACTACCCCAAGGGCCAGAACGTGGTGTACACCTACCCGCTAGGCATCGGCCGCGAGGGCTGGGGGTCGCCGATTGCCACCACCACGGTCACGGCGAAGACCCCGAATCCGACCTGGACGCCGCCGGCTTCGGTCCGCAAGGAACACGCCGCCGAGGGTGATATCCTGCCGGCGGTGGTGCCGGCCGGTCCGGATAACCCGCTCGGGCCGTTCAAGTTCACCCTGGGCACCCCGGGCTACCTGATCCACGGTTCGGACAAGAAGTTCGGCATCGGCATGCGGGTCAGCCATGGCTGCTTCCGCATGCTCAACCAGAACGTCCTGGAACTGTCCAAGATCGCGCCGGTGGGCACGCCGGTGCGCATCATCAACGAGCCGTACAAGTTCGGCGTGCGCGACGGCAAGATCTATCTGGAGGCGCACGAGCCGCTGGACGATCACGGCGAGCCTTCGGTCGTCGACAAGCACACCCAGGTGATCAATGCGCTGCTCAAGCGCGAGGACCTCAAGGATGATGCGCGCCTGGACTGGGACCTGGTGCGCGAGGTGGTCGCTGCCGAAGACGGCCTGCCGGTGGAGATCGCCAATTCGCGAGAGCAAGTAGCCAGCGCGGCTGCGCACTGACGGCGAACCGTCGCTGGCTGGAAAAACCCGTTGCAGTTTGCTGCAGCGGGTTTTTTATTGCCTGCCGCTTGGCTGGCGGCCAAGCGTTTGTGGCGGGCAACAAAAAAGCCGACCCTTGCGGGTCGGCTTCTGCAAATGCAAGGTCGGGAGACCTATTACTTGCGGCTGGCTTTTTCCAGCATGCGCAGAGCGCGCTCGTTGGCTTCGTCAGCGGTCTGCTGAGCCTTCTGAGCGGCAGCCAGAGCTTCGTCGGCCTTGCGGTAGGCTTCGTCAGCACGAGCCTGAGCGCGGGCAGCGGCGTCTTCGGTAGCGGTCAGACGAGCTTCGGTTTCCTTGGACATGCTGCTGCAACCGGTAGCCAGGATGGCGGCCAGGGTCAGAGCGGAAATTTTCAGAACGTTGTTCATCGTGTTCCCCTTCTTAGGTGGATTTTCCGTGATGCAATTTCCCTCACGGGAAATCGGCTGGGTTATATAGTACGCATTAGTTCTAGTAAGTAAACGTGTCGAAGGCAAGGCAAGCGGAATTTTTTGCCTTCGTGCGCATTTACTACATTGAAATTGTTTAAAAAATAATCACGCGCCGTGTTTCGGCTTCCCTGCGTGGCACTTGAGCGGGCTCCGCTTGTCCAATGCCCACGAGCGGAGGCGGTCTCGAAACGGTGGGGCTGGGGCTGGCACAAACACTTGAGGCAGAGTCCGTCCGGCTTTGCTAATGTCGGGTGTTCAGGCAGGCAGTTTCGGTCGACCGCCGGTTTGGCGTGACGGCGGTTGCACAGTACAAGGGGAGAGTTGTGATGAGCGAGTCACTGTCCATTCGGCATGATCAGGCAGGCAAGCAGTTCGAGGTGACGGTGGATGGCTATCGCGCCTACCTGTCCTATATGGACCTGGGCAAGCAGACCATCGACATCTACCGGACCTTCGTGCCCGATGCCCTGCGCGGGCGTGGGGTGGCCGCGGCGTTGACCGAGCAGGCGTTGCAGTTCGCCGAGGGCCGGGGCTATACGGTCATCCCCTCGTGCTCCTACGTGGAGCGCTATCTGGAGCGGCGCCAGCGCAATGTCGCGCACGACGAGTGAGTGGCGGGGCGCAAGGAAAAAAGCCGGGCAGATGCCCGGCTTTTTCATGTCTGCCTTCAGCCACGCTGGCGCTTGGGCAGGACGTCCTTGAGCTTGGCGCGCATGCTGTGCAGGGTCTTTTCCGTGCTGTCCCAGTCGATGCAGGCATCGGTGATGGACACGCCGTACTTGAGGTCGCAGAGGTTCTTCGGAATCGACTGGTTGCCCCAACCGAGGTTGCTTTCCACCATCAGGCCGATGATCGAGTTGTTGCCCTCGAGGATCTGGTTGGCGACGTTTTCCATCACCAGCGGCTGCAGGGCCGGGTCCTTGTTGGAGTTGGCATGGCTGCAGTCGACCATGATGTTCGGGCGGATGCCGGCCTTGCTCAGCTCCTGTTCGCACAGGGCGACGCTGACCGAATCGTAGTTCGGCTTGCCGTTGCCGCCGCGCAGCACCACGTGGCCGTAGCTGTTGCCCTTGGTGGTGACGATCGACACCTGGCCCTGCTGGTTGAGGCCGAGGAAGCGGTGCGGGCTGGACACCGACTGCAGGGCGTTGATCGCCACGGTCAGGCTGCCGTCGGTGCCGTTCTTGAAGCCGACCGCGGAGGACAGGCCGGAGGCCATCTCGCGGTGGGTCTGCGATTCGGTGGTGCGCGCGCCGATGGCCGACCAGCTGATCAGGTCCTGCAGGTACTGCGGGGAGATCGGGTCGAGCGCCTCGGTGGCGGTCGGCAGGCCCATCTCGGCCAGGTCGCAGAGCAGCTTGCGGCCGATGTGCAGGCCGTCCTGGATCTTGAACGAGTCGTCGAGGTAGGGATCGTTGATCAGGCCTTTCCAGCCGACGGTGGTGCGCGGCTTCTCGAAGTACACGCGCATGATCAGGTACAGGGTGTCGGAGACCTCGGCGGCCAGCAGCTTGAGGCGCCGGGCGTACTCGTGGGCCGCCTCGACGTCGTGGATCGAGCAGGGGCCGACCACCACGAACAGGCGATGATCCTTGCCGTCGAGAATGTCGCGCACCACCTGGCGAGCATGGCTCACGGTGTGGCGGGCGGTTTCGGTGAGGGGGAGTTCCTGCTTGAGCTGCTCGGGGGTGATCAGCGCCTCGTTGGAGGCGATGTTAAGGTCGTCGATCGGTAAATCAGCCATCGTGTTACTCGTCGGGTCACGGATACTGTCCGCCAGCTAGGCCCGTGGCGGAACGCAGCAAGATGGGGCAACGGGATGCCCGAACCTTAACGCTTTAGGCCGCCGCTTCACAATAAAGACTTGCAGGTTTTTCCGGCCGGGCGGCGCCGTTCGGCGGCTGGGGGATGCCGCGGCGGCACACGGCTGGCGCGCGTGCGACTTGCCGGCGGCGGGGCTGGCCATCGATAGTACGCGGCCCATCTTGTTGAGGAGCATTGCCATGAGCGAATCCGCGCGTCCGCGCATCGGCATCATCGGCACCGGTGCCATCGGCGGCTACTACGGCCTGCTGCTGGCCCGCGCCGGTTTCGAGGTGCATTTCCTGCTGCGCAGCGAATATGCCGCGGTGGCCCGCGACGGCCTGCGGGTAAGGCATGCCCAGCTCGGCGAGCTGCACCTGCCGCGGGTCAACGCCTGGCGCGATGCGGCCGAGATGCCGGCCTGCGACTGGCTGCTGGTCGGCGCGAAGACCACCAGCAATGCCGAACTGGCGCCGCTGATCGCCCGGGTCGCGGCGCCGGACGCCAAGGTGGTGCTGCTGCAGAACGGTCTGGGCGTGGAGGACGCGCTGCGCCCGCTGCTGCCCGAGGCGCTGCACCTGCTCGCCGGCCTGTGCTTCATCTGCGCCCATCGCGAGGCGCCGGGGGTAGTGGTGCACCAGGCGCAGGGGGTGTGCAATCTCGGCTACCACAGCGGGCCGGCGAGTCCTGCCGAGCGCCAGGCGCTGGTCGAGCAGGGCGTGGCCTGGCTGCGCGAGGCGGGTATCGAGTCGAGCGTGATCGCCGACCTGAACCAGGCCCGCTGGCAGAAGCTGGTGTGGAACATCCCCTACAACGGCTTGTCGGTGCTGCTGGACAGCTCCACCCGGGCGCTGATGGCCAACCCGGACAGCCGGGCGCTGCTGCAGGCGCTGATGGAGGAGGTGGTGGCGGCCACCCAGGCTTGCGGCTACAGCCTGCCGGACAACTATCCGCAGAAGCTGCTGGCCTATACCGACCGCATGCCCGACTACCTGCCGAGCATGTACCACGACTTCGTCCAGCGCCGGCCGGCCGAGCTGCCGGCGTTGTACGAGGCGCCGCTGGCGGCGGCCGCCGCGGTGGGCGTCGAGATGCCGCGGGTGCGCATGCTGTATCAGGCACTGGCTTTCCTGCAGGAGCGCGGCCGGCAATAGGGCGGCCTGTTCGCCCGAGCCGCCGCCGGTGCCGAGGGGGGCTTCGCGGTTCCGGGCCAGGCCGTGACGCGGGTCTCCGTCGCGGCATGGGCGGCGAGTACGCGGGTGAACGCCTGCTACGCTGAGGGGAGCTGCAAAACTCTCGCCAACGGAGGCTTGATGATTCGCGCCATCCTCTATGCCACCGATCTCGGTCTGTTCGCCCCCTATGTGCTGCAACATGCCCTGTTGCTGGCGCGCACTCATCGCGCCGATCTCCATGTCCTGCACGTGGTCGAGCCGCTCGGGCTGTTCGCCGAGTCGGTGCTGCAGACCTACCTGGATGCCGCCAGCTACAACGATCTGCGCCTGCGCGGGCTGGACCGGGTGATGGCGGGCATCGAGCAGCGGGTCTTCGAGGGGTTCTGTGACGAGTTGCGTGAAAGCGCGGGAGAAAGCGTGCCGATCCGCGGTGTGCGGGTCCTGCTGGGCGATCCACCGCAGGTGATCTTGCAGGAGGCGCAGGACCTGGCGGTCGACCTGATCGTGATCGGCTCGCACAGCCAGAGCATGCCTGTCGAGTCGGCGCTGGGGCGCACCTGCCAGCGGTTGCTGCAGCAGGTGCGGGTGCCGGTCTATCTGGTGCCGATCCAGCCGGAGGTATCCGGCGAGCAGTGAGATTGGCGCATACAGAGCAGAATTTTTCGTCTAAGATATAAAAATATGAAGGCCTAAAGTTATAAGAGATGGCGGCCCCAGGCAGCCCCGGCCAAACTCCTGCGTTGAGGATCACCCATGAAGCTTCAGCAACTGCGTTACATCTGGGAAGTGGCGCACCATGACCTGAATGTTTCGGCCACGGCACAGAGCCTCTATACCTCGCAGCCGGGGATCAGCAAGCAGATCCGCCTGCTCGAGGACGAGCTGGGGGTCGAGGTGTTCGCCCGCAGCGGCAAGCACCTGACCCGCGTGACGCCGGCCGGCGAGCGGATCATCAACACCGCCGGCGAGATCCTGCGCAAGGTGGAAAGCATCAAGCAGATCGCCCAGGAGTTCTCCAACGAGAAGCGCGGCACCCTGTCGATCGCCACCACCCACACCCAGGCGCGCTATGCCCTGCCCGAGGTGATCAGCGCCTTCATCAAGCAATATCCGGAAGTGGCCCTGCACATGCACCAGGGCACGCCGACGCAGATCGCCGAGATGGCCGCCGACGGCACCGTCGACTTCGCCATCGCCACCGAGGCGCTGGAGCAGTTCGGCGACCTGGTGATGATGCCCTGCTACCGCTGGAACCGCTGCGTGATCGTGCCGCAGGGCCACCCGCTGACCCGCCTGCCGAAGCTGACCCTCGAGGCGCTGGCCGAGCACCCGATCGTCACCTACGTGTTCGGCTTCACCGGCCGCTCCAAGCTGGACGAGGCGTTCAGCCATCGCGGCCTGGAGCCCAAGGTGGTGTTCACCGCCGCCGACGCCGACGTGATCAAGACCTACGTGCGCCTCGGCCTGGGCGTCGGTATCGTCGCGCGCATGGCGGTCGATCCGGAGCAGGACAAGGACCTGGTGGTGCTCGATGCCAGCGAGCTGTTCGAGCCGAGCGTGACCAAGATCGGTTTCCGTCGCGGCACCTTCCTGCGCGGCTTCATGCTCGACTTCATCGAGCGCTTCGCGCCGCACCTGACCCGCGAGCGGGTCGCCGAGGCGGTGCAGTGCCGCAACAAGGCCGAGCTGGAGGAGCTGTTCACCGACGTCGAGCTGCCGACCTACTGAGCGCCGACTGGCTAGCGCGCCGCCATGAAAAAGCCCGACTCGCCGAGTCGGGCTTTTCGTTTCCGCGGGTTGGCCGTCAGTTCTTGGCGATCAGGTTGCCGGCGTGCAGGCCGCACTCCTTGTGGGTGGCTTCCTCCCACCACCAGCGGCCCTCGCGCTCGTGCTGGTTGGGCAGCACCGGGCGGGTGCAGGGTTCGCAGCCGATGCTGATGTAGCCCTGCTCGTGCAGCGGGTTGTAGGGCACCTCCAGCATGCGGATGTAGCCCCACACCTCGGCGCTGCTCATGTTGGCCAGCGGGTTGAACTTGTACAGCGGCTTGTCGGCGCTGGAGAAGGCGCCGTCCAGCTCGAGCACCGCCACCTGGCTGCGGGTGCCGGGGCTCTGGTCGCGGCGCTGGCCGGTGGCCCAGGCGTTCACGCTGGCCAGCTTGCGCTTGAGCGGCTCGATCTTGCGGATGCCGCAGCACTCGCCGTGGCCGTCCTTGTAGAAGCTGAACAGGCCCTTCTCGCGCACCAGCGGCTCGAGCAGGCGCGGATCGGGGGACAGCACCTCGATGGCGATGCCGTAGTGCTCGCGCACCTGCTCGATGAAACGATAGGTCTGCGCATGCAGGCGGCCGGTGTCCAGGCTGAACACCTTGACGTTCTTGTTCAGCTTCCAGGCCATGTCCACCAGCACCACGTCTTCGGCGCCACTGAAGGAGATCCACAGCTCGTCGCCGAAGTGCTCGAAGGCGAGCTTGAGCACTTCCTGCGGGGATTTGTCGGCGTAGGCGGCCGCCAGGGCGGCAACATCGAAGGTCTGGCTCATCGGGGTGTCCGGTAGATTCGTGGGTGAGGCGTGCCTGCCATGGTAGCAGCAGGGCGTTTATGCACTGAAATAACCAAATGATGCTGTCGAGTGAACTATCCGGCATATGCGGGCGGTGCTCGCCAGCGCGCCCATCGGCTGCGTGCCGGCTTTTTCCGCGGCCCGACGAGCGCCGCGTTGCGCCCTGCCGGGCAAGTCGCTAGAGTGCCGCCTCCGTCCTTGGCCTACATATTGAGGAGTGTCTTGTGGAAATCGCCTGTCTTGATCTCGAGGGTGTACTGGTTCCGGAAATCTGGATCGCCTTCGCCGAAAAAACCGGAATCGACGCGCTCAAGGCGACTACCCGCGACATTCCCGACTACGACGTGCTGATGAAGCAGCGTCTGCGCATCCTCGACGAGCACGGCCTGAAGCTGCGCGACATCCAGGAAGTGATCGCCACCCTCAAGCCGCTGGAAGGCGCGGTGGAGTTCGTCGACTGGCTGCGCGAGCGCTTCCAGGTGGTGATCCTCTCCGACACCTTCTACGAGTTCTCCCAGCCGCTGATGCGCCAGCTCGGTTTCCCGGCCCTGCTGTGCCACAAGCTGGTCACCGACGAGACCGACCGCGTGGTGGACTACCAGCTGCGCCAGAAGGATCCCAAGCGCCAGTCGGTCATCGCCTTCAAGAGCCTGTACTACCGCGTGATCGCCGCCGGCGATTCGTACAACGACACCACCATGCTCGGCGAGGCCCATGCGGGCATCCTGTTCCACGCCCCGGACAACGTGATCCGCGAGTTCCCGCAGTTCCCGGCGGTGCACACCTACGAGGACCTCAAGCGCGAGTTCCTCAAGGCGTCGGCGCGCGAGCTCAGCCTGTAAGCGCTGTGCCGTGGTGAGATCGAGGCCCGCCTGTGTGCGGGCCTCGTCGTTTCTGCACGGTGGATTCAGCTGCGCCGTGGCAGCAGGCGCAGCGGTGCCTCGAGCGCCAGCATGTGCTGCTGCTTGATGCTGAGCTGTTGTCCCAGCATTTCTTCCCAGACCGCCTGCCAACCGTCCAGTTCGCGGCCTTCCAGATGGCGGATGCTGCGGTATTGCTCAAGGAAGTCGTCCCGGCTGCCCTTGGCCAGCAGGGCGGGAGTGAGCTCGGGGACCAGCAGCGCGTCGCAGCGCGGCAAGGCCAGGGCGATGCCCAGCCCTGCCGGATCGTAGTCGGGGAAGCAGACGATCGGCGTGGTGGGCGGCAGGCTGCTCAGCAGTTGCAGCATCCCCTTGGCCTGCGCGTCGTGGCCGCGATAGACCACCAGCGAGCGGCCGGCAGCCTCCGGCAAACGGTACTGATGGCAGTTGTCGAAGCAGTCCAGGTTCTCGATCACCAGCACCTGCTCGATGGCGGTGAGTTCGAGACTGCTGAGCGGCACGCGCAGGCTCAGTTCCGGGGCCAGTTGTGGCAACGGGGCGGGCAGGGCGCCCTTGACCAGCACATAGCCGGCATCGGGACGCTGGGGCGCGAGCTTTTCGTCGATGAAGCCCGAGCGGGCGGTGTGCAGGCGATCGCCGCCGGGGACGTTGGCCAGCAGGTCGCTACCTGCGGCGCGGCTGGCTTCGGTGCGCAGGACCCGCAGCATGTCCGCATCGAAATACAGGGTCTTCCCGCGCGGCTCGCCGACCTCGAGCACGCGCTGTATCTGTTGCCAGGTGGCGTTGAGGGGCACCGTGTCCCCGCGGTTGCGCAGCAGGGTATGGATCGCTTGCAGGTGGCGTGCGCTCAGGCCAGCCATAGCCGCACATCCCGCACGATGAAGTTGCCGCTGTAGACCGGGTGGGGCTCGCCGAGCGGGTCCAGCTCGAAGTGGCGCTTCTGCTCCTCCGGCAGGCCCTCGTAGCCGCCGATCACCTGGTACAGCCAGCTTTCCTCGTCCCAGGGCAGCGCCTGCTGCGTCCGCCAGGCCAGCGCCGAGATCGGCTGGCCGCTGTCGATGACCTGGCAGAAGTAGGCCGACACCGCCGCGCGGATCGGGTTGGGCGCGATCTCGAAGGCTTCCACCTCGCCGAGCACGAATTCGCCGGCCTCGCTCGGTGCTGGCGCGAGACGCTCCGCCTGCAGCGGGCGGAGCTGCGCTACCAGGCTGAGCAGCTCCGTCTCGTGCAGCGGGTTGTGGATGTCCACCGCGGCCGGGGCGAGGATCGCCGCGGCCTGGTTGAACAGCTGCGGCACCTGCTGCTGGGCGGCATGGTTGCCCACCTGGTAGTCCGGTTGCTGCTCCGTGTGCAGCAGCCAGCCCTTGAGCAGGCGGGTGCGCCCGCGGATCTGGCGGAAGCGGCCGAGCAGCTCCAGCAGGCGGCCCTGGACGATGCTCAGCTCCTGGGAGCAGGCGCTGACCGTGCGCTGCAGGCTGGTGACCAGCAGGCGGCGCAGTTCGCGCAGGTCGCCGGCGGTGTCGGCCAGCTCCTCGAAGCTGATCATCTCCAGTCCGGCGAGCAGCTCGCTGACCTGCGCCTGGGCCAGCTCGTTCTCGCGGATCTTGGCGTTGAGGGTGCCGACGTAGCCGAACTCGTTGTTGATCCGGCTCCACAGCACGCGGATGCCGTGGCTCAGGGTCTCGCCGAAGGCGTAGACGTGCTCCTTTAGGTCCGCCAGGTAGGCGTCCGCCGCGGCGTAGTCGCCCTGGTGGCGGGCTTCCTTGTAGTGCGCGGCGAGGGTCTTGAAGGTGGCCAGCGTGCCGGCGGTATTGGCGTCGATCTGCCGGTTGCGGTCGTCGCGCAGGGCCTCCTCGAGCAGGGCGCGCACCACCCGGCGCAGGTGCAGGTCGGCGCCGGGTTCGGGGCGGTAGAGGATGCCGTCCTTGACCAGGCGCTCCTGCACCGCCGGTTCCAGTGCCTGGTCGGGCAGCGAGCCGGACAGGTAGGCGTCCATGATCGTCTCGGCATGCCGGCCGAGCTGGCGCAGGAAGCGCACCCCGGACTGATGCAGGTTGCCGTTCATAGCAGGCTGCCCTGGCTGGCGGTTTCGGCGCGCGCTTCCAGGTCGAGGCTCTCGCTCTCGTCGATGAAGCGGATCACCTCATACAGGTAGTCCAGCTTGCCGGTGCCCAGGTAGATCTGCTTGTCCGGGTTGGGCCGCACCAGGTAGCCCAGTTCGCACAGGCGCTTGAAGACCTGCTTGATCTGGCCATCGACCGTGGTGCTGGTGGAGCCGAACAGCCGGTAGTGGCTGATCCGCGCCAGCTGCTCGCGGAACGCCGGGGTGTCCTCGACGATGCTCTGCAGCTCGTTGAGGCGCAGCGGCGAGCCCTCGGTGAGCGGCGCGTCCTGGGCGCTGGCCTCCTGGACCAGCACCAGCCACTCCACCAGCGGGGTCAGGGCGCTGCAGATGTCGCGGAACTGCTGGCCGATCACCTTGCGCTCGTCCTCGCCCAGCTGGCGGTAGGCGCAGAAGAACACGTCGCTGTCGCTGCCGAGACTGGCCACCAGGCGGTTGAGGGGGGCCAGGTAGTCATCGACCTGCTCGCGGTTGCCCGGGGTCTTCAGGAAGCGCCAGGCGTCCTCGTCGGTGGTGCGGCAGATGAAGTCGCCCTGGAGCAGGCGCTCGATCACTTGTCCCTTGGTCGAGAGCATTAGGCGATCTCCCCGGTTTGGCGGCTCTTGAGTTTCTCGGCGATGACGTCCAGCTGCGGCTTGACCACCTGCAGCTGGCGGGTCTGCTTGTTGACGATGTAGCGGTTGGCGAACAGCGACAGCACCTCGGAGTCCGGGTTGGGGAAGGCGCCGAGGATGCGGATGTTGTTGCTCGAGCAGGCGTCGAAGATCTTCTTCACGTTGTTGTGGTGCAGGGTGCCCAGCTCGTCGATCGGCCAGTGGATGGTGGCCGGCGCATTGCCGCGCAGCAGGCGGGTGAAGGCCAGCAGGAACTTGCAGAGGATCAGGTAGGCCATGCCGTGGCTGGAGGATTCGTTGAGCTGGCGGTCGGTACGGATCACCAGGTCGCTGTTGCCCTCGCGCAGGCGCAGCTCGATTTCCAGCAGGCCGGCGATGCCGCCGCTCAGCGCCGAGCGGCCGATGATGTCCAGGGCGTGGCGCATGCCGGCGGTGTAGTCCTCGCCGGGCAGCTCGCTGAAGCCCTGCTCGCGCCAGGCGCGGAACGCCTTGATGAAGGCCTGCAGCTCCGGCCAGAACTCCAGCTCGCTGATCCGCGAGCGGATGCGCACCGCGGACTCCGACACGCCGTCGAGGAACAGCTCCTCGCTGACCTCGCGGGTGATCCGCGCGCTCTGGGTGCCGATCTTGCGGTCGATGTCGGCCAGCACCTCGTAGTAGCCGTGCAGCTCGAGGCCGAAGATCCGCCCCTGTTCGCGCAGGGCGGTGAGGCTCTGCGGCACCAGCACGTTGAGCAGTTGCTCCAAGTGCGGCACCAGGCGCCGGTAGTTCAGCGTGGGGATGCCGCGCTCGTTGGCCTGGGTGCACTCCTCGCGGCTGCGCGCCCAGGTCTCCGCCAGGCTGGAGCCGGTCTGCGCGGCGATCAGGCTGTCGAAGCGCTCCACGTGGGCCTTGATGGCGGCGAGCATCTGCTCGCGGGCGTGCAGCAGCTCCTCACCCAGGCGCAGGCGCTCGTCCAGCTCGCCCTCGGCGATCTCGCCGTCGCGCGGCAGCTTCAGCTCGCCGAGGCGGCGCAGCAGGGCCTTCAGCCGGGTCAGGGCCTCGTCGAGGGCGCCTTTCTGCTGCACGGCCTGCAGGCGTGCGCTTTCCAGCTGGCTGCGCTCGGCCTTGTAGGCGTCGCTGGCCGCCTTCAGCTGCTGGTCCAGCTCGCTGGCGCGGCTGCGGCTGGCGCCCAGTTCGCCCTGCAGCTTGGGCTTGCGCTGCAGCCAGGTGTGCCGGTACCAGTCGTCATAGCGCAGCACTTCGCCACGCCGCTGTTCGGTGCGGCTGATCCGCTCGCCCAGCGCGGTGATCTGCCGCTTCAGTTCGAGGATGGCGGTTTCGTCCACGCCGCGTGACTTCAGCTCGGCGCGATACCAGCGCTCGCATTCGGCCAGTTCGGCCTTGGCCTTGTCGCGGCGCTCGTCGGCGCTGGCCTTGAGCTGGCGGATCTGGCCGTCGAGGCTGCCGAGCACCTGCTGCCAGTGGGCGGAGGTTTCCAGGCGTGCCTCGCTGTGCTGGGTCTTCAGCTCGGCCAGCCAGCCGTCGTGCTCGCCGGCCAGCAGCTTGAGCGCGTTGTCGAGCTCGACCAGCTGCTTGCGCGCCTGGGCGCGGCGCTCCTGGACGGCGGCGTCCAGCTTGTCCTTCTGGCTGCGCCGCTCCTCCTTCAGGCGCTGGCGGTCGTCGCGACGGTTCTGCGCCTCGCTGCGCGCCACCACCAGCTGGCGCTGCAGCTCGTCGAGGGCGGCGGTGGCCTCGATCAGCTGGCCTTCGGCGGCCTGTTGCTGGTGCCGGGCGTCCTGCAGGGCGTCCTCGGCGAGCTGTCGGCGCTGGCGCAGCTCCGGCTCGCTGGCCGCGCAGGCGGGGATGTCGAGGACGTTCAGGTCGAGGTGCAGGCCGAACAGGCTGTCCGCGGCGCTGTCGCCGAGGGCCGGCTTGAGGTCGTCGCGCTGCAGCAGCGCCGGATCGATCACCTTGCCGAGCCGGGCTTCCCAGCCGGGCTGCTCGCGGCGCAGGAACTCCAGCAGGGTGTGCTGGCCGGGGTAGAGCATGCGCTCGAGGTCGTCGAGCTGCTCCTGGCGCTCGGCCACTCGCCGGCCGCCGAGGGTAAAGGCGCTGTTGGCTTCCTCGCGGCGGGCGCGCAGCTGGCGCTCCTGGTTTTCCAGCTGGCGGATCCTGGCCTCGGCCGTCTCGACCTTCTCGTCGGCCTCCTCCAGGCGGTGGTCGAGGATGGTCAGGCTGAGGTTTTCCTCCTCGCTGTAGCCGACGCTGGCGATCTGCTGATCGAGGCGGCCGCGCTCCAGCTTCAGGGCGTATTCGCGCCGGGTGAAGTCTTCCTGGCCCTGCTGGCGGCGCTCGCTGAAGGCCTTCTCCAGGGCCTGCAGGGCGTCGTCCTGCTGCATCTTCTGGGCGTCGCGCTCCTCGCGCAGGGCATCCTCCTGGCCGCGCAGCTGCTCGAGGGCGAGCTCGCGCTGGTCCTTGATCGCCTGGCAGCGCTCCAGCCAGGCGCGCTCGACGTCCTGGTGCTGCTCGGTGAGCAGGCGGTGGCGCGCCTGCAGGTTGCCCAGGTCGTCCTGCCAGGCGCCGAGCTGCTCCAGATCGGCCTTGGCCTGGTCGATATCGGCGTCCAGGTAGGCCTGGTACTGGCTCTCGATCTGGTCCAGTTCGTCCTCGATGCGGCCGATGTCGCCCCGGGCGGCGGACAGCTCCTGGTTGAGGCTGTCGCGCTGCTCCTTCCAGCGCTCCTCCAGTTGGCCGAGGCGGAAGCCGGTCTGCTCGATGACCGCGCCGGTTTCCTCCTGGCGCAGGTACAGGCGCGGCTCGTCGGCCTTGTAGCCGAGCAGCAGGCTGCCCAGGCGCGACTCGTTGGCGAGCAGGTCCTGGTGCTCGCGCTCCAGCTTGTGGAACTCCGGGCGAATGGCGTTGAAGCCCTGGATCAGCCGGCTGTCGCGAATCCAGTCCTCGACCCGCTGCAGGTTGAGGTGGGTGGCCGGCGGGCTGACGCCGTCCTCCTCGAGGATGGCGGCGACCATCGACTTGACGGTCTCCATCTTGCCTTCGCGCGAATGCACGGCGCGGGCCAGCTTCTCGATGTGGCGCAGCGAGTGCTCGCCGTCGCACAACGAGAACTGGCGTGCCCAGGCGCGCAGCTCGCTGCGCTGGCCGTCGGCGGCGAGCAGGCTGCGGTCGTTCTGGATGATGGCGCGGAACTGCCGGGTGTTGAGCAGGGTGGTGACCGGCACGCCGGCCTGCTTGAGCTGGCGGCCCAGCTCGGCCATGTTCAGGCAGGTGATCGCGTCGCCCTGGCGGCTCTTGATGTAGTCGTCCAGCTCGAAGCCCTTGTGCACCAGGCGATAGGCCACGCCCTTGCCGTCGCTGGCGGCGGCCAGCACCGCCTGGCACAGCTGGTCGTCCATGCGCCGGTACTCGTAGACGATGAAGCTCTGCTCGGTGGGCAGGTACCAGCGCTCGAAGCTGTCGCGGGTGGCCGGCACCACGCGGCTCGGATATTCGCCGTAGAACACCGGCACCAGGCGCTGCAGGGTGGTCTTGCCGGAGGCGTTGGTGCCGCAGATGTTGGTGTGGTCGTCCACGACCAGTTCCACCACGCCCTGCAGGTGGGTGTTGATCAGGATGATGCGGTTCAGGCTGGGCATGGGGATCCTTTCATGAGCAACGAAGCGGGGCCGGGAGCGCAGTCTAGACAAGCGGCGCGACGGAGTCTGCCGCGCCGGTCGCCCTTCCGGCCGCCGCGGGGATTCAGTCGAGGGGGGCTTCCAGGGTTTCCATCAGCACCCGCACCTTGGTCAGGGACTCCTGGTACTCGGCCTGCCAGTCGGAGTCCATGACGATGCCGCCGCCGCCCCAGCAGCAGGCCTGGCCGTCCTGCAGCAGCAGGGTGCGGATGCAGATCGAGCTGTCCATCTCGCCGCGGCTGTCGATGTACAGCAGCGAGCCGCAGTAGATCGAGCGGCGGCTCGGCTCCAGTTCGTCGATGATCTGCATGGCGCGGATCTTCGGCGCCCCGGTGATCGAGCCGCCGGGGAAGCTGCCGGCCAGCAGGTCGAAGGCGTCGATGCCGGGTGCCAGCTCGCCGCGCACCGCGCTGACCAGGTGGTGCACGTTGGGGTAGCTCTCCAGGGCGAACAGCTCCGGCACGCGCACCGAGCCGGTGCGGCAGCTGCGCCCGAGGTCGTTGCGCAGCAGGTCGACGATCATCAGGTTCTCGGCGCGGTCCTTGGCGCTGGCCTGCAGCTCGGCGGCCAGCGCGCGGTCCTCCTCGGCCTCCCGGCCGCGCGGGCGGGTGCCCTTGATAGGCCGGGTTTCCACCTGGCCCTGGTGCACGCGGACGAAGCGCTCCGGCGACAGGCTGAGGATGGCGCCGCGCTCCAGCGCGAGGTAGCCGGCGAACGGCGTCGGGCAGGCGTCGCGCAGCGCCAGGTAGGCGCGCCACGGGTCGCCCTGCCAGCGGGCGCGGAAGCGCTGGGTGAAGTTGACCTGATAGCAGTCGCCGGCGCGGATGTAGGCCTGCACCCGCTCGATGGCCTGGCGGTACTGCGCGGCGTCGATGTCCGGGCGGAACGGCGCGTCGAGGCGGAAGGCGCCGGCTGGCGCGGGTGCGCCGCGCTCGAACAGCGCGACCAGCGCCTGGCGGCGCGACTCCGGCAGGCTGGGGTGGAACACCAGCTGCGAGGTCTGCCGCTGGTGGTCGCTGACCAGCGCCCAGGCGTACAGGCCGAAGGCGGCATCCGGCAGCTGCAGGTCGTCGGTCGCCTGCTGTGGCAGGCGCTCCAGGCGGCGACCGAAGTCGTAGCCGAGGTAGCCGAGCAGGCCGCCGGTGAACGGCAGCTCGCAGTCGTCCGGTGCGTCGGCGCGGCCCAGCTCGGCCAGCGCGGCGCGGCAGCGGGCGAGGAAGGCGCGGCCGTCCTCGCCGTCTGCGGGCTGCAGCTGGCGCTCGGGCCAGGCGCTCAGCAGGTCGTAGCGGCTGCGCGCGGAGTGCGGCTGGCCGCCGTCCAGCAGGCAGGCGCCGGGAGCGCCGCGCAGGCGGGCGAAGCGTTGGCGCGGGTCGGCGTGGTAGGGCAGGGGGTGAACGCAACAGGTGGGCATGGCTTGGCTCGGAGTATCGCAAGCCGGGATTCTAGTGCGGCGGAAAACCTCAGCCTAGAGCGACTGGCTGCGTGGAGACGAGAGGTGCTGGCGCCTGCTGGGGCGGGCGCCTGCCGGTCAGATTTCCGTCGTCCTGACGTGGCCGAACAGTTCCTGGGAGAAGCGCACGCGCTGCTCCGGGGTTTCCTGGATGCCCCTGGCCTTCAGCTCCTCCAGGCGCTCTTCCACCGCGTGGCAGCGATGGGTCAGGCCGCAGTCATTGGCGATCTGGATGTTCAGGCCGGGGCGGGCGTTGAGTTCGAGGATCAGCGGACCCTTGTCGATGTCGAGCACCATGTCGACACCGATGTAGCCGAGCCCGCACAGCTCGTAGCAGCTGGCGGCCAGCTTCATGAAGCCGTCCCAGTCGGGCAGCTGCACGCCGTCCACCGCGTTGGTGGTGTCCGGGTGCTTGTTGATCTTGTTGTTCAGCCAGGTGCCGCGCAGGGTGATGCCGGTGGCCAGGTCGACGCCGACGCCGATGGCGCCCTGGTGCAGGTTGGCCTTGCCGCTGGACTGGCGGGTCGGCAGGCGCAGCATGGCCATCACCGGGTAGCCCATCAGCACGATGATGCGGATGTCCGGCACGCCCTCGTAGCTGATGCTCTTGAAGATCGGGTCGGGGGTGACGCGGTATTCGATCAGCGCGCGGTCGCGGCCACCGCCCAGCGAGTACAGGCCGGAGAGGATGCTGGAGATCTGCTGCTCGATTTCCTCGTGGCTGACGATCTTGCCGGAGACGGTCCGGAAGCGCCCCTCGAAGCGGTCGGCGATCACCAGGATGCCATCGCCGCCGGCGCCCTGCGCCGGCTTGATCACGAAGTCGTTGTGCTCGCCGATGATCTGGTCGAGCTTCTCGATCTCCTTCTCGGTGGAGATGATCCCGTACATCTGCGGCACGTGGATGCCGGCCTTGATGGCGCGCTCCTTGGTGATGATCTTGTCGTCCACCACCGGGTACAGGCTGCGCTTGTTGTACTTCAGCACGTAGTCCGCATTGCGCCGGTTGATGCCCATGATGCCCTTGGCTTCCAGGGCCTTCCAGGTCTTCCACAGGTTGATCATGGCTCAGTCCTTGAGGAAGGCTTTGAAGCGGAACAGCTCGGTCAGGCGGTAGCCGCGGTAGCGGCCCATCGCCAGCATGAAGCCGACCAGGATCAGCAGCACCGCCGGGAAGGTGAAGATGAAGTAGGTCAGCTCCGGAATGGTCATCAGCAGGTAGGCCAGGGTGGCGGCGATCAGGGTGCCGACCGCGACCTTGAAGGCGTGGCCGCCGCCGCGCTCTTCCCAGGTGATCGACAGGCGCTCGATGGTCATGGTCAGGATCACCATCGGGAACAGCGCCACCGACAGGCCGCGCTCGAGGCCGAGCTTGTGGCTGAACAGGCTGATCACTGCGATCAGGATCACCACGAAGGTCAGCACCACCGACAGGCGCGGCAGCATCTGCAGCTTGAGGTGCTCGAGGTAGGAGCGCAGCGACAGGCCCAGGGCGGTGATGATGGTGAACAGCACGATGCCGAAGCCCAGCTGGGTCTCGCGGAAGGCCAGGGCGATCAGCACCGGGGTGAAGGTGCCGAGGGTCTGCAGGCCGCCGAGGTTGCGCAGGATGAGGATCACCAGCACGCCGATCGGGATCATGATCATCACCTGATAGGTCTGCTGGGTCTGCAGCGGCAGGCCGTACAGCGAGTACTCGAGGAAGCCGGAGTTGGCCGAGGCGTCGGACTGCTTGGCCAGGCGGATGGCGTTCAGCTCGCTGCGGTTGAGGGTGAAGGTGACCTGCGCCTGCTTGCCGCCCTCGACCTCGACCAGTTCGCCGTCGCCCAGCCACCAGATCAGGCGGTCGTTGGGCAGGCCCTGCTGGCCGTTGTCCGGGTTGAAGTACAGCCATTTCTCGCCGTTGTAGCTGCGCAGCCACAGCTCGGGGGTCTGCGGCTGCTCGGCGAGCAGGCGGATGGTGTGCACGCGCTCCAGCGGAATGTGTCCGATGGACAGCAGCAGGTCGATGATCCGCGCGCGGTTGGTGACCGAGGCGTCGCCGGCCAGCAGCAGCTTGACGTTGTCGTCGTTCAGCGTGTTGACGCGGCGGATGGTCTCGCTGATGAAGGTCTCAACGTCGGCCGAGTGCTGGCGGATGGGCGCCAGCAGGGCTTCGGCGGCGATCTGCTCGGGGCCGGAGATCGGCAGGCTTTCGCGGTAGGCCGGCCCCTGTTCCTTGGCTTTTTCCGTGGTGTAGCGCTTGGTCAGCGCCATCCGGTAGTAGAGGGTCTGCGGGCCCTTGGCGCGCCGCGCCGACCAGGTCACCCGGCGGTTGCCGTCGACGTTGTTGACGCTGACGCCGTAGTTGTTGGAGATGAAGCTCTCGTTGAGGCTGACGAAGTCCTGGCCCAGCGGCGGCACGTACATCTGCACCTTGACCGGCGTATGCGGGGCGGCCTGGAAGTCGATCTTGGCGTCGATGTTCCAGACGTTGTCGGTTTCCGCCTCGGTGACCGGGATGCCGAGCACGAAGATCTGGTAGGCGGTGATCAGCACGCCCAGGCTCACCAGAATGGCGATGAGGACTTTCAGGTGCAGTGTGAGAGAGCGCATCGGATTTACTCGTCGGGATGGGCAACGGTCGGGCAAGCGGGTTGCCCGGCGGCGTATTTGAGGCTCGGGTCGACCAGGGCGCCGAAGTGCTTGAGCGCATCGGAGCCGATCAGCAGCGGATAGTCGAAGGAGCTGCGGTCGGTGAGGTTGACCTCGATGCTGCGCAGGGTCTTGCCCATGCAGACATCCAGTTCGATCACCGGCCGCGTGGTGTAGGCCTTGTCCTCGTCCGGGTCGTAGTCACCGGCGCGGCGCTTGATGTGGCTGAGGCGCGCCAGCGGCTTCTCGATCACCGGCGTGTCGTCATCGGCGGTGCCGAGGGTGAAGCGCACCCAGGACTCGCCTTTGCGCTTGAAGCGCTTGATGTTGCGCGCGCTCAGCGAGGCGGTCTTGGCGCCGGTGTCGAGCTTGGCGGGCAGAACTGTACCGAGTTCCTCGATGCGGGCATATTCGTGGAGGCCGTAGACGGTTTTCCCTGCCGCCAGGGCAAGGCCACAGGGCATCAGTAGGCTGAGTAGCAAGACAAGCGGCTTGAGTCTCATGGGTCCCGGTTGGTGAGGCGTGGAGGGGCCTGCGGGGGTTGGGCGGCACGCCGGCTGGTGGCGCGGGTTCTGCAACCGCTGGGCGGCCGGGATTCTAGCATGCGACCGGTGGTCCGGCGACAGCCCGGGCACGCTGCCGGCCGCGACCGGCGGGGTTGTTGCAAGGGCTGTGACAGAAATAGCGTTGCCGGGTCGATTGTCGACAATCGTCTAAGGGTGTTTGACATTCAGTGGGCTTGGTCGTAGTTTTTGGCCAATCGAATCGCTGATGTGTCGACAATCATGAGTGAGGTTCTTGAAGGCAGCCTGCTGATGGACGACGAGTCCGGGACGCTCTCGGACAACGTGTTCCGGCGTATCCAGTCGGCCATCGTGCGCGGCGACATCGCCCCGGGCAGCAAGATTTCCGAGCCGGAGCTGGCGCGCGCCTACGGCATCAGCCGCGGCCCGCTGCGCGAGGCGATCCGCCGCCTGGAAGGCCAGCGCCTGCTGGTGCGCGTGCCGCACGTCGGCGCGCGGGTGGTGTCGCTGAGCCAGGCCGAGCTGATCGAGCTGTACGAGATCCGCGAGTCACTGGAAGGCATGGCCTGCCGGCTGGCCGCCGAGCGGATGAGTGAGGCCGAGGTCGACGAGCTGCGCCGCGTGCTGGAAACCCACGAGGGCGACGAGGCCTTCCGCGCCGGGCGCGGCTACTACCAGCAGGAAGGCGACTTCGACTTCCACTACCGGATCATCCAGGGCAGCGGCAACCGCACCCTCAGCAACCTGCTGTGCAACGAGCTGTACCAGCTGGTGCGCATGTACCGCATCCAGTTCTCGGCGACGCCGAACCGGCCGCACCAGGCCTTCGCCGAGCACCACCGCATTCTCGATGCCATCGCCGACCGTGACGGCGAACTGGCCGAGCTCCTGATGCGGCGCCACATCGCCGCGTCCAAGCGCAACATCGCGCGTCACTTCCAAGGCGCTACTACCCAGAACGCCACGCAACGAGGTAAGTCATGACCAAGAAGACTCCCGGCCAGCTGTTCCGCGAAGCCATCGCCAACGAGCATCCGCTGCAGGTGATCGGCGCCATCAACGCCAACCACGCGCTGCTGGCCAAGCGCGCCGGTTTCAAGGCGATCTACCTGTCCGGCGGCGGCGTGGCCGCCGGCTCGCTGGGCCTGCCGGACCTGGGCATCAACACCCTGGACGACGTGCTCACCGACGTGCGCCGCATCACCGACGTCTGCGACCTGCCGCTGCTGGTCGACATCGACACCGGCTTCGGTCCGAGCGCCTTCAACATCGAGCGCACCGTCAAGAACCTGATCAAGGCCGGCGCCGCCGCCGCGCACATCGAGGACCAGGTCGGCGCCAAGCGTTGCGGCCACCGTCCGGGCAAGGAAATCGTCTCCACCGAGGAGATGGTCGACCGCGTGAAGGCCGCCGCCGACGCCAAGACCGATCCGGACTTCTTCCTGATCGCGCGCACCGACGCCATCCAGGCCGAAGGCGTGGACGCCGCCATCGAGCGCTGCCAGCGCTACGTCGAAGCCGGCGCCGACGCCATCTTCGCCGAGGCCGCCTACGACCTGCCGACCTACAAGCGTTTCGTCGATGCCCTGAACGTGCCGATCCTCGCCAACATCACCGAGTTCGGCGCCACCCCGCTGTTCACCCGCGACGAGCTGGCCTCGGTCGGCGTGGCCATCCAGCTGTATCCGCTGTCCGCCTTCCGCGCCGCCAACAAGGCCGCCGAGGCCGTCTACACCTCGATCCGCCAGAACGGCCACCAGAAGGACGTCGTCGAACTGATGCAGACCCGTGCCGAGCTGTACGATCGCATCGGCTACCACGCCTTCGAGCAGAAGCTCGACGCGCTGTTCGCTGCCAAGAAATGACCGGACTGCCGGCCGCAGGCGCGGCCGGTGGAAAAAACAAGAGAAAGCAACCGGATTAGCTAGAGGAGAAACCCCGATGAGCGCCACTGCCGAAACCACCACCGTTGGCTTCAAGCCGAAGAAGTCCGTGGCCCTGAGCGGCACCGCCGCCGGCAACACCGCCCTGTGCACCGTCGGCCGCAGCGGTAACGACCTGCACTACCGTGGCTATGACATCCTGGATGTCGCCACCACCTGCGAATTCGAGGAAATCGCCCACCTGCTGGTGCACGGCAAGCTGCCGACCGTTTCCGAACTGGCCGGCTACAAGGCCAAGCTGAAGGCCCTGCGCGGCCTGCCGGCCGGCGTGAAAGCCGCCCTCGAGCAGCTGCCGCCCTCGGCCCACCCGATGGACGTGATGCGCACCGGCGTGTCCGTGCTCGGCTGCCTGTCGCCGGAGAAGGACGACCACAACCATCCGGGCGCCCGCGACATCGCCGACAAGCTGATGGCCTGCCTGGGCTCCATGCTGCTGTACTGGTACCACTTCAGCCACAACGGCAAGCGCATCGACGTGGACACCGACGACGACTCGATCGGCGGCCACTTCCTGCACCTGCTGCATGGCGAGAAGCCGCGCGAGTCGTGGGTGCGCGCGATGCACACCTCGCTGATCCTCTACGCGGAGCACGAGTTCAACGCCTCGACCTTCACCTCCCGGGTGATCGCCGGCACCGGCTCGGACATGTACTCCTGCATCACCGGCTCGATCGGCGCGCTGCGCGGTCCGAAGCACGGCGGCGCCAACGAGGTGGCCTTCGAGATCCAGAAGCGCTACGACAACCCGGACGAGGCCGAGGCCGACATCCGTGCCCGCGTCGAGCGCAAGGAAGTCGTGATCGGCTTCGGCCACCCGGTGTACACCGTTGCCGACCCGCGCAACAAGGTGATCAAGGAAGTCGCCCGCGAGCTGAGCGTCGAGCAGAACAACACCAAGATGTACGACATCGCCGAGCGTCTCGAGAGCGTGATGTGGGACATCAAGAAGATGTTCCCCAACCTCGACTGGTTCAGCGCGGTCAGCTACCACATGATGGGCGTGCCCACCGCCATGTTCACCCCGCTGTTCGTGATCGCCCGCACCTCCGGCTGGTCGTCGCACGTCATCGAGCAGCGCGTCGACGGCAAGATCATCCGCCCGAGCGCCAACTACGTCGGTCCGGAAAACCTCAAATTCGTCCCGCTCCGGGAGCGTCAGTAACATGAATACCCAGTACCGCAAACACCTGCCCGGCACCCAGCTGGACTACTTCGACACCCGCGAAGCGGTCGAGGCCATCCAGCCGGGCGCCTACGCCAAGCTGCCCTACACCTCCCGCGTGCTGGCCGAGCAGCTGGTGCGCCGCTGCGAGCCGGAGATGCTCACCGACTCGCTGAAGCAGCTCATCGAGCGCAAGCGCGACCTCGACTTCCCGTGGTACCCGGCCCGCGTGGTCTGCCACGACATCCTCGGCCAGACCGCGCTGGTCGACCTGGCCGGCCTGCGCGACGCCATCGCCGAGCAGGGCGGTGACCCGTCGAAGGTCAACCCGGTGGTGCCGACCCAGCTGATCGTCGACCACTCGCTGGCCGTGGAAGCGCCCGGCTTCGATCCGGAGGCCTTCGCCAAGAACCGCGCCATCGAAGATCGCCGCAACGAGGACCGCTTCCACTTCATCGAGTGGACCAAGACCGCGTTCAAGAACGTCGACGTGATCCCGGCCGGCAACGGCATCATGCACCAGATCAACCTGGAGAAGATGTCGCCGGTGATCCAGGCCCGCGAAGGCGTGGCCTTCCCGGACACCTGCGTGGGCACCGACTCGCACACCCCGCACGTCGACGCGCTCGGCGTGATCGCCATCGGCGTCGGTGGTCTGGAAGCGGAAACCGTGATGCTCGGCCATCCGTCGATGATGCGCCTGCCCGACATCGTCGGCGTCAAGCTGAGCGGCAAGCATCAGCCGGGCATCACCTGCACCGACATCGTGCTGGCGCTGACCGAGTTCCTGCGCAAGGAGCGCGTGGTGGGTGCCTACGTCGAGTTCTTCGGTGAAGGTGCCGACAGCCTGTCGATCGGCGACCGCGCGACCATCTCCAACATGTGCCCGGAATACGGCGCCACTGCGGCGATGTTCTACATCGACCAGCAGACCATCGACTACCTGAAGCTGACCGGCCGCGAGCCGGAGCAGGTCGCCCTGGTCGAGCAGTACGCCAAGGAAACCGGCCTGTGGGCCAGCGCGCTGACCGGCGCCGAGTACGAGCGCGTGCTGGAGTTCGACCTGTCCAGCGTGGTGCGCAACATGGCCGGTCCGTCCAACCCGCACCGCCGTCTGCCGACCTCCGCGCTGCACGAGCGCGGCATCGCCGACGAGGCCAAGCTGGCTGCGGCCAAGGCTGAAGAAGCCGAGGGCCTGCTGCCGGACGGCGCGGTGATCATCGCCGCCATCACCAGCTGCACCAACACCTCCAACCCGCGCAACGTGGTGGCCGCCGGCCTGCTGGCCAAGAAGGCCAACGCGCTGGGCCTGGTGCGCAAGCCGTGGGTGAAGACCTCCTTCGCGCCGGGCTCCAAGGTCGCCAAGCTGTACCTGGAAGAAGCCGGCCTGCTGCCGGAGCTGGAGAAGCTCGGCTTCGGCATCGTCGGCTACGCCTGCACCACCTGCAACGGCATGTCCGGCGCCCTGGATCCGAAGATCCAGCAGGAAATCATCGACCGCGACCTGTACTCCACCGCCGTGCTGTCCGGCAACCGCAACTTCGACGGCCGCATCCACCCGTACGCCAAGCAGGCCTTCCTGGCCTCGCCGCCGCTGGTGGTCGCCTACGCCATCGCCGGTACCGTGCGCTTCGACATCGAGAAGGACGCGCTGGGTACCGACAAGAACGGCAACCCGATCACCCTGAAGGACCTGTGGCCGAGCGACGAGGAAATCGACGCCATCGTCGCCGCCTCGGTGAAGCCGGAGCAGTTCAAGCAGGTGTACATCCCGATGTTCGACCTGGGCAACATCGAGGAAGCCAAGAGCCCGCTGTACGACTGGCGCCCGATGTCCACCTACATCCGTCGTCCGCCGTACTGGGAAGGCGCGCTGGCCGGCGAGCGTACCCTCAAGGGCATGCGTCCGCTGGCGATCCTGCCGGACAACATCACCACCGACCACCTGTCGCCGTCCAACGCCATCCTGGCCAGTTCGGCTGCCGGCGAGTATCTGGCCAAGATGGGCCTGCCGGAGGAGGACTTCAACTCCTACGCCACCCACCGCGGCGACCACCTGACTGCACAGCGCGCCACCTTCGCCAACCCGCAGCTGGTCAACGAGATGGCCGTGGTCGATGGTCAGGTGAAGAAGGGTTCGCTGGCGCGCGTCGAGCCGGAAGGCCAGGTCATGCGCATGTGGGAAGCCATCGAAACCTACATGAACCGCAAGCAGAACCTGATCATCGTCGCCGGTGCCGACTACGGTCAGGGCTCCTCGCGCGACTGGGCGGCCAAGGGCGTGCGTCTGGCCGGTGTGGAGGTGATCGTCGCCGAAGGCTTCGAGCGCATCCACCGTACCAACCTGGTCGGCATGGGCGTGCTGCCGGTCGAGTTCAAGCCGGGCACCACCCGTCTGACCCTCGGCCTCGACGGCACCGAGACCTACGACATCGAAGGCGCGCTGTCGCCGCGCTGCGATCTGACCCTGGTCATCCATCGCAAGAGCGGCAAAGTGGTCAAGGTGCCGGTCACCTGCCGTCTCGACACCGCTGCCGAAGTGAACGTCTACCAGGCCGGCGGCGTGCTGCAGCGCTTCGCCAAGGACTTCCTCGGCCAGGCGTGATCGGTCGCGCCGCTCCGGTTCGCGCAAGGCGGCTGGAGCGGCGCTCCGCGCATTTCCATCCCCGCGCCGCCGTCCGGCGGCGCGGTCTCATGAGGACCAGATTCCCATGGCTCAGCTACCCCAGATCAAGATTCCCGCCACCTACATCCGCGGCGGCACCAGCAAGGGCGTGTTCTTCCGCCTGCAGGACCTGCCGGCGGCCTGCCAGGTGCCGGGCGAGGCCCGCGACAAGCTGCTGCTGCGGGTGATCGGCAGCCCCGACCCGTATGGCCAGCAGATCGACGGCATGGGCGGCGCCACCTCCAGCACCTCCAAGACCGTGATCGTCGCCAAGAGCGAGCAACCGGATCACGACGTCGACTACCTGTTCGGCCAGGTGGCGATCAACAAGGCGTTCGTCGACTGGTCCGGCAACTGCGGCAACCTGACCGCCGCGGTCGGCGCCTTCGCCATCAGCGGCGGCTTGGTCGATCCGGCGCGCATCCCGCAGAACGGCATCTGCACCGTGCGCATCTGGCAGAAGAACATCGGCAAGACCATCATCGCCCACGTGCCGATCACCGACGGCCAGGTGCAGGAAACCGGCGACTTCGAGCTGGACGGCGTGACCTTCCCGGCCGCCGAGGTGGTCATCGAGTTCATGGATCCGGCCGACGGCGAAGGCTCGATGTTCCCCACCGGCAACCTGGTGGACGAGCTGGAAGTGCCGGGCATCGGCACCTTCAAGGCCACCATGATCAACTCCGGCATCCCGACCATCTTCCTCAACGCCGCCGACATCGGCTACACCGGCACCGAGCTGCAGAAGGACATCAACGCGGATGCCGAGGCGCTGGCGCGCTTCGAGACCATGCGCGCCTACGGTGCGTTGAAGATGGGCCTGATCGCGGACATCGCCGAGGCGGCGGCCCGCCAGCACACGCCGAAGATCGCCTTCGTCGCCCCGCCGACCGACTACGTCGCCTCCAGCGGCAAGCAGATCAAGGCGGCCGACGTCGACGTGCTGGTCCGCGCGCTGTCGATGGGCAAGCTGCACCACGCCATGATGGGCACCGCCTCGGTGGCCATCGCCACCGCCGCGGCGGTGCCGGGCACCCTGGTCAACCTGGCGGCCGGCGGCGGCCAGCGCGAGGCGGTGACCTTCGGCCACCCGTCCGGCACCCTGCGGGTCGGCGCGGCGGCGGAGATCGTCGGCGGCGAGTGGACCGCCACCAAGGCGGTGATGAGCCGCAGCGCCCGCGTGCTGATGGAAGGCTGGGTGCGCGTGCCCGGCGGCACCTTCTAAACAGGCGGCCGGACGTCTGCGCCAGAAAGACCAAGGCCCGGAGATATCCGGGCCTTGGCTCTGGTCGTCGCAAGCGGTAACGGTTACTTCAGACGGCGCTCGACGCCTTTCTCCACCAGGATCTTGGCGGCGATTTCCTCCACCGAGAAATGGGTGGAGTTGATGAACGGGATGTTCTCGCGACGGAACAGGCCTTCCACCTCGCGGACCTCGAACTCGCACTGCGCGTAGCTGGAATAGCGGCTGTTGGGCTTGCGCTCGTTGCGGATCGCCGCCAGGCGGTCGGGATCGATGGTCAGGCCGAACAGCTTGCTCTTGTGCTCCTTGAGCGCCGAGGGCAGCTGCAGGCGCTCCATGTCGTCTTCGGTCAGCGGGTAGTTGGCGGCGCGGATGCCGTATTGCAGGGCCATGTACAGGCAGGTGGGCGTCTTGCCGCAACGCGACACGCCGACCAGGATCAGGTCGGCCTTGTCGTAGTAGTGGGTGCGCGCGCCATCGTCGTTGTCGAGGGCGAAGTGCACCGAGTCGATGCGCTCCATGTAGTTGGGGTTGTGCGCGATCGAGTGGGTCTTGCCGACCGAATAGGTCGAGCGGGCGGTTAGCTCTTGTTCCAGCGGCGACAGGAAGGTCGAGAAGATGTCGACCATGAAGCCCTGGCTCTGGTCGAGGACTTCGCGGATTTCGCTGTTGACGATGGTGTCGAAGATGATCGGCCGTACGCCGTCCGCCTCGGCAGCGGCGTTGATTTGCTGTACCATCGCATGGGCTTTTTCGACGGTATCGATATAGGGTCTGGTCAGTTTGTTGAACGTGATGTTCTCGAACTGCGCCAACAGGCTCTGGCCCAGTGTTTCGGCCGTGATGCCGGTACCGTCGGAGATGAAGAATGCGGTGCGTTTCATGGGCGCCCTGGGCTTGGGTTTGGAATTCCCGGCTATCATGGGCTGGCTGTCGCGCACCCTTTTGCCGTAAAACGGCATTGTTACTTATTTTTCCGGACCCGGCCACAAGCAGGGTCCGACCGAGAAGCTGTTTCCGCACACACTTAGGGGAGAGGTCACCTTGGTAGAGTACGTAGTTTCCCTCGATAAGCTCGGCGTCCACGATGTAGAGCACGTAGGGGGCAAGAATGCCTCGCTGGGCGAGATGATCAGCAACCTCGCAGGCGCGGGTGTTTCCGTACCGGGCGGTTTCGCCACCACGGCCCAGGCCTACCGCGACTTTCTCGAGCAGAGCGGTCTGAACGACCGTATCCACGCCGCGCTCGATGCGCTGGACGTCGACGACGTCAACGCCCTGGCCAAGACCGGCGCGCAGATCCGTCAGTGGGTGATGGAGGCCGAGTTCCCCGCCCGCCTGGATGCCGAGATCCGCGCCGCCTTCGCCGAGATGGCCAAGGGCAACGACAACATGGCGGTGGCCGTGCGCTCCTCGGCCACCGCCGAGGACCTGCCGGACGCTTCCTTCGCCGGCCAGCAGGAAACCTTCCTGAACATCCGCGGCGTGGACAACGTGATCCGCGCGGCCAAGGAAGTGTTCGCCTCGCTGTTCAACGATCGCGCCATCGCCTACCGCGTCCACCAGGGCTTCGACCACAAGCTGGTCGCCCTGTCCGCCGGCGTGCAGCGCATGGTGCGCTCGGAAACCGGCACCGCCGGGGTGATGTTCACCCTGGACACCGAGTCCGGCTTCCGCGACGTGGTGTTCATCACCGGCGCCTACGGCCTCGGCGAGACCGTGGTGCAGGGCGCGGTGAACCCCGACGAGTTCTACGTGCACAAGCCGACCCTGGAAGCCGGTCGCCCGGCCATCCTGCGCCGCAACCTGGGTAGCAAGGCGATCAAGATGGTCTACGGCGACGAAGCCAAGGCCGGCCGTTCGGTCAAGGTGGTCGACGTCGACCGCGCCGACCGCGCCCGTTTCGCCCTGAGCGACGCCGAGGTCACCGAACTGGCCAAGCAGGCGCTGATCATCGAGAAGCACTACGGCCGCCCGATGGACATCGAGTGGGCGAAGGACGGCGACGACGGCCAGCTGTACATCGTCCAGGCCCGTCCGGAAACCGTGAAGAGCCGCTCCAACAACGTGATGGAGCGCTACCTGCTCAAGGAAAAGGGCAAGGTGCTGGTGGAAGGCCGCGCCATCGGCCAGCGCATCGGCTCCGGCAAGGTGGTGGTGATCCACGACATCGCCGAGATGGACAAGGTCCAGCCGGGCGACGTGCTGGTTTCCGACATGACCGACCCGGACTGGGAGCCGATCATGAAGCGCGCCAGCGCGATCGTTACCAACCGTGGCGGGCGTACCTGCCACGCGGCGATCATCGCCCGCGAGCTGGGCATCCCGGCGGTGGTCGGCTGCGGCAACGCCACCAGCGTGCTGAAGGACGGCCAGGAAGTCACCGTGTCCTGCGCCGAAGGCGACACTGGCCTGATCTACGAGGGCGCGCTGGGCTTCGACGTGCGCCAGAACTCGGTGGACGCCATGCCCGAGCTGCCGTTCAAGATCATGATGAACGTCGGCAACCCGGACCGCGCCTTCGACTTCGCCCAGCTGCCCAACGAGGGTGTCGGCCTGGCCCGTCTGGAGTTCATCATCAACCGCATGATCGGCGTGCACCCCAAGGCGCTGCTGAACTTCGCCAGCCTGCCGGCGGAGATCAAGGACAGCGTCGAGAAGCGCATCGCCGGCTACGACGATCCGGTCGGCTTCTACGTCGAGAAGCTGGTCGAGGGCATCAGCACCCTGGCCGCGGCCTTCTGGCCGAAGAAGGTCATCGTGCGCATGTCCGACTTCAAGTCCAACGAGTACGCCAACCTGATCGGCGGCAAGCTCTACGAGCCGGAAGAAGAGAACCCGATGCTCGGCTTCCGCGGCGCCTCGCGCTACATCAGCGAGAGCTTCCGCGACTGCTTCGAGCTCGAGTGCCGGGCGATGAAGAAGGTCCGCAACGAAATGGGCCTGACCAACGTCGAGATCATGATCCCGTTCGTGCGCACCCTGGGCGAGGCCTCGCAGGTCATGGACCTGCTCGCCAGCCACGGCCTCAAGCGCGGCGAAAACGGCCTGCGCGTGATCATGATGTGCGAGCTGCCGTCCAACGCGCTGCTGGCCGAGGAGTTCCTCGAGTACTTCGATGGCTTCTCGATCGGCTCCAACGACCTGACCCAGCTGACCCTCGGTCTGGACCGCGACTCCGGGATCATCGCCCACCTGTTCGACGAGCGGAACCCGGCGGTGAAGAAGCTGCTGTCCAGCGCCATCCAGGCGTGCCGCAAAGCTGGCAAGTACATCGGCATCTGCGGCCAGGGGCCTTCCGACCATCCGGATCTGGCCAAGTGGCTGATGGAGCAGGGCATCGACAGCGTCTCGCTGAACCCGGACTCGGTGCTCGACACCTGGTTCTTCCTCGCCGAAGGTCAGGCCTGAAACCGGGCCTGAGCAGCTAGGAAGCAAAAGGGCGGGGCAACCCCGCCCTTTTTTGTGCAAACGAAAAAGAACAGCATGCAGAGCAGCAGCAAACTCTTCCCCGTCGCCCTGATCAGCGCCGAGCTGCGGGGTGCTCTGACCGAAGACGTCTATCTCCTCAAGCCCAACAACAGCCCCGATCTCAGCGTCGAGCTGGCGCTGACCCGTCTTGGTCGCGCCGGCGCGGACGTGGCGCGCGGGACTCCCGTGGTGCTGGTGCACGGTCGCTTCGGCAACCGGCGTCACTGGTACATGCCCGGTGGCCATGGCCTGGGCGCCTGGCTGGCGCGCGCCGGTTTCGATGTCTGGCTGGCGGAAATGCGCGGCCACGGCCTGTCGCCGCGCAACCTGGGCTACCGGCACAATTGCGTGGCCGAGTATGCGCGCTACGACCTGCCGGCCATCGCGGCCTTCCTCGCGGAGCAGTGTGGCCAGCCGGCGCACTGGCTGGGGCATGCGCTGGGCGGGCTGACCCTGGTGGCGGCGCTCGCTGCTGGCCATCTCACCGAGACGGAGGTGGCCTCGCTGGTCGTGTGTGGCGCGCAGGCCCGCCATCTGCGCGGGGCGCTCGGGCTGCCCGTGCTGAACTGGGGCGCGCGCCTGCTGCTGCGTCGCCGCGAGCAGGTGGCGGCGGGTTGGCTGGGGCTGGAGGCGGGGCCGGAGGACGAGCCAGTCGGCGTGGTGCGCGACAGCCTGCGCTGGTCCGCGCTGTTCGGCCGCTTTGGTGCCGGCGATGAGGACTGGCAGGCGCGTCTGGCCGAGGTGGGCGTGCCGGTGCTGGCGCTGGCCGGTGCCGGCGATCGCCGTGCACCGGTCGCCGCCTGTCGGCAGCTGTTCGAGGGGTTCGGCTCTGCGCGGCGTGAGTTCGTCTGCCTGGGGCATGTGCAGGGGTTTGCCGAGGACTACGGGCATGTCTCCATGTTGGTGGGGCAGGGCGCCCAGCGCGAAGTCTGGCCGTTGCTCCGGCGCTGGCTTGAGCAGCCGGGCTCGCGCGTGGTGACGGGCGACGCCCCTACGTTGGCCTAGTTCCCTTGCCGGGTGGTTGTGGCTAGGATTCGGGAGCAGGATGGTCCGGGCGGTGCGGCGTGTGGAGCGCGGAAGGTTTGTGCTGCTCCCGCCAGGCATCGCCTTCGGCCGCGACACCGGCCTAGCCATCAATGCTGTCTGTTCGCCGCTGCTGCGGTTGTCGTCGCCGGCTCACGGCGGCGCGCGCATCGGCGTCGATCTCTAACCGCAAGGAACCCGACATGCAATACGTGACTCCCGATCTGTGCGACGCCTATCCCGATGTGGCGGTGGTTGAGCCGATGTTCAGCAACTTTGGCGGCCGCGACTCCTTCGGCGGGCAGATCGTCACCATCAAGTGCTTCGAGGACAACTCCCTAGTCAAGGAGCAGGTCGACCAGGACGGCAAGGGCAAGGTGCTGGTGGTCGACGGTGGCGGCTCGCTGCGTCGCGCGCTGCTCGGCGACATGCTGGCGGAAAAGGCGGCCAAGAACGGCTGGGAAGGCATCGTGGTGTATGGCTGCATCCGCGACGTCGACGTGATCGCGCAGACCGATCTGGGCGTGCAGGCGCTGGCCTCCCATCCGATGAAGACCGAGAAGCGCGGGATCGGCGATCTGAACATCCCCGTCACCTTCGGTGGCGTGACCTTCGTGCCGGGCGAGTACCTCTACGCCGACAACAACGGCATCATCGTGTCCCGCGAAGAGCTGAAGATGCCCGAGTAAGCTGGGCTCCGGCAGGGCGGGTTTCGGCTCGTCCTGCGCCCCGCGCGGTGGGGGAGTCGATGGCGCTGGAGAAGCGATGCAGTCCTACGAAGGGGGCGACGAACTCGGTCTGGTTTACGGCTTTGTGCTGGATGGCGAGGGCGCTGTGCGCCGGATCCAGCGCAACGAGCTGGAGGTGCTCGACCTGCGGCCGCAGGAAAGCCTCTGGTTGCACTGGGATCGCAGCGTGGATCAAGCGCGCCACTGGTTGCGTGAGTCCAGCGGGCTGAACGAGTTCGCCTGCAACCTGCTGCTGGAGGAGGCCACGCGGCCGCGTCTGGTGCTGCTGGGGGGCGGGCGTCTGTTGCTGTTCCTGCGAGGCGTCAATCTCAACCCGGGGGCGGCGCCCGAGGATATGGTGGCGTTGCGTATCTATGCCGATGCCCGGCAGGTCATTTCCCTGCGCCTGCGGCCGGTCAAGGCGGCGGGGGCGCTGTGCGATGCCCTCGAGTGCGGCAGTGGCCCGCAAACGGTGTCGGAAATCATGCTGTTCCTCGCGCAGGCCCTGACCGAGGGGGTGGACAGCCTGGTTTCGGCGCTGGCTCAGCAGCTCGATGACCTCGAGGACGAGCTCGAGCAGAACGAGCACGCGGTTCCCGATCGTCACCTGCTGCTGGCGTTGCGCCGGCGGGCGGCCAGCCTGCGCCGCTACCTGGCGCCGCAGCGGGACATCTATGCCCAGCTGGCGCGCTCGCCGTTGCCCTGGTTTGTCGGTCGTGCCGCCGATTACTGGGGCGAGTTGCATAACGGCCTGACCCGCAACCTGGAGGAGTTGGAGTTGGCGCGCGAGCGGGTCAGTCTGTTGCAGGAGGCCGAGCATCGTCGGGTCACCGAGCGGATGAACCGCACCATGTATCTGCTCGGTATCATTACCGGCTTCTTCATGCCGATGAGCTTCGTCACCGGGCTGCTGGGCATCAATCTCGGTGGGATCCCGGGTGCCGGTCATCCTCACGGCTTTTTCATCGCTTGCCTGCTGATCGCCGGCATGGCGGTTTTCCAGTGGTGGCTGTTCCGGCGAATGCGCTGGCTGTGATGTGACTTGGTCTGTGGCCTCGGCGTCTCCATGCAGACATACACCGGAGGTGAGCATGCACGATCCCTTCGAGGAATCCCTGCGCGATCTGCTCAAGGGCGCGCCGGCCGAATCGGCCGATACCGCCCGTCTGGATCGCGTGCTCAAGGCGGCCAACCGCCAGGTTGGTGCGGGCGATCTGTTCAAGCTGCTGGGGCACTGGCTGGAAGCCCTGATGATCGGTCTCGAGCGCGGTACGACGCGCAAGGTGCCCGCTACCCGTCGCCTCCATCCCGCTGCGCGTCAGGCGCACCATAAGGCTGAGTGAAGCATGGAATTCGATATCTGGACCCAAAGCCTGCTGAGCGCCATGAACACGCTGTGGAGCAAGCTGGCCGGCTTCATCCCCAATCTGCTCGGCGCGCTGGTGGTGGCGCTGCTCGGCTTCATCGTCGCCAAGCTGCTCGATACGCTGTTCTCCAAGCTGCTGGCCAAGCTGGGGCTCGATCGCCTGATGGCGGGGGCCGGGCTGACCAAGCTGCTGGAGCGCGGCGGGGTTCATGCGTCGGTGTCCACCCTGGTCGGCAAGATCATCTACTGGTTCGTGTTGCTGGTGTTTCTGGTCTCGGCCGCCGAGTCGCTCGGTCTGCAGCGGGTCTCGGCAACGCTCGACCTGTTCGCCTTGTACCTGCCCAAGGTCTTCGGCGCGGCCCTGGTCCTGCTGGCGGGCGTGCTGCTGGCGCAGTTGGCGGGCGGCCTGGTCCGGGGGGCGGCGGATGGTGTGGGGCTCGAGTATGGCAGCAGTCTTGGGCGGATCGCTCAGGGGCTGGTGATCATCATCAGTATTTCGGTGGCTATCGGTCAGCTCGAGATCAAGACCGATCTGCTCAACCTGGTCATCGCCATCGTGCTGGCCTCGGTCGGCCTGGCGCTGGCCCTGGCTCTCGGGCTTGGCAGCCGCGAGGTGGTCGGGCAGATCATCGCCGGCATCTATCTGCGCGAACTGTACGAGGTGGGCCAGCAGGTCCGGGTCGGTGATGTCGAGGGTGTGATCGAGGAGATTGGTACGGTCAAGACCATCCTGCTGACCGATGATGGCGAGTTGGTCACCCTGTGCAACCGCCTGCTGCTATCGCGCCGGGTCAGCAGCCGCTGATGCGGGGCTTTCCCCGCCCATTTCTGCTAAATTAAGCGGTCATTCCGGCGCCTGCGCCCAGCGCGGCGCCCTTTTCGAGCCGCAGGCGGTCTGCCCCGTTTGAACAAGCCCTACTCTCTGTCCCAGCGCTACGATCCGCACGAACTCACTGATGAGGAGTTGGTGTTGCGCGCGCATGGGGAGTTGTTCCATGTCACTCGGGCCTACGAGGAGCTGATGCGACGCTATCAGCGCACCTTGTTTAATGTCTGTGCGCGCTATCTGGGTAATGACCGCGATGCGGACGATGTCTGTCAGGAGGTCATGCTCAAGGTGCTCTACGGGTTGAAGAGCTTCGAAGGCAAGTCGAAGTTCAAGACCTGGCTGTACAGCATCACTTATAACGAGTGCATTACCCAGTATCGCAAGGAGCGGCGCAAGCGTCGGCTGTTGGATGCGCTGAGTCTCGATCCTCTCGAAGAGGCCTCCGAGGAGCGGGCGCCCAAGGTCGAGGAACGGGGTGGTCTCGATCGCTGGCTGGTGCATGTCAATCCGATCGACAGGGAGATTCTGGTGTTGCGCTTCGTCGCCGAACTGGAGTTCCAAGAGATCGCGGACATCATGCGCATGGGCTTGAGTGCGACCAAGATGCGCTACAAGCGAGCACTGGATCGCCTGCGCGAGAAGTTTGCTGGCGCAAATGAGGACTGAGTCGTCTGGAATTTTTTTGAAGAGCCGGTGGGCGGTGTTAAACTAGTGCCCGGCTTGCTGGTCTGATTTTAGGCAGCTGAAAAATTACCTAGATGGGGAAATAACGGATGAAACTCAAAAACACCCTCGGTGTAGTCATTGGCTCGCTGGTTGCCGCCACCTCGTTCGGTGCGCTGGCTCAAGGTCAAGGCGCTTTCGAAGTGGAGGCCTTTGCCAAGCACTATGCCCCCGATAGCAGCATCAACATCGAAGATGGCGAACTCTACGGTGTTGGCCTCGGTTATTTCCTGACCGACAACGTTTCCCTGAACCTGTCGCACGGCACCTACCGTGACGAGCACGCCGATGTGTCCTCCCCTGATGGCGGCGATCACAAGAAGATCCGCGGCGATCTGACCTCCCTCGATGCGCTGTACCACTGGAACACCCCGGGTTCGGTCCTGCGTCCGTACCTCGGCGGCGGTTTCGCTCACCAGACCATCGGCCAAGCCACCCGTGGCGGTCGTGATCAGAGCACCTATGCCGAAGCGACTGGCGGTCTGAAGCTGTACTTCACCGACAACTTCTTCGCCAAGGCCAGCGTTGATGGCCTGTACAACATCGATCGCGCTGACTGGGAGTGGATGGCTGGCGTCGGCGTCGGCTTCAACTTCGGTGGCGGCTCTCGTCCGGCTCCGGCTCCGGCCCCGGCTCCGGCCCCGGTTGCAGAGGCTCCGGCTCCGGTCGAGGCTGCTCCGGAAGTCGTGCGCGTCGAACTGGACGTGAAGTTCGACTTCAACAAGGCTCAGGTCAAGCCGTCCAGCTATGGCGACATCAAGAACCTGGCTGACTTCATGAAGCAGTACCCGCAGACCACCACCACCGTGGAAGGTCACACCGACTCCGTGGGTACCGACGCCTACAACCAGAAGCTGTCCGAGCGCCGCGCCGCTGCCGTGCGTGACGTGCTGGTCAAGCAGTACGGTGTCAGCTCCGGCCGCGTGAGCTCGGTCGGTTACGGTGAGTCCCGTCCGGTTGCCGACAACGCCACCGAAGCCGGTCGTGCCGTGAACCGTCGCGTGGAAGCTGCTGTGGAAGCCCAGGCCAAGTAAGTTGTCCTGAGCTGCGCATGCAAAAAGACCCGGCCTTGGCCGGGTCTTTTTTTGTCCGCTAGAAATGTGCCGCCTGATTGGGGTGGGCAGGCGGCGTCTGGATCAGTCGTGCAGCTGTTCGGCGGCGTACAGGGTGTTTTCCAGCAGGCAGGCGCGGGTCATCGGGCCGACGCCGCCGGGAACCGGGGTGATCCAGCTGGCGCGGGCGGCGGCGGCCTCGAAGTCGACATCGCCGACCAGTTTGCCGTCGGCCAGGCGGTTGATGCCGACGTCAATGACGATGGCGCCTTCCTTGATCCACTCGCCCTTGACCAGGCCGGGCTTGCCAACGGCGACGACGACGATGTCGGCCTGGCGCACGTGGTCGGCCAGATTGCGGGTGAAACGGTGGGTTACGGTGGTGGTGCAGCCGGCCAGCAGCAGTTCGAGGGCCATCGGGCGGCCGACGATGTTCGAGGCGCCGACGACCACGGCGTGCAGGCCGTGCAGGTCGACGCCGGTGCTCTTGAGCAGGGTCATGATGCCTTTCGGCGTGCAGGGCTGCAGTACCGGCATGCGCTGGGCCAGGCGGCCGATGTTGAAGGGGTGGAAGCCGTCGACGTCCTTGTTGGGGGCGATGCGCTCGAGCAGTTGCGAGGCGTCGAGGTGGGCTGGCAGGGGCAGCTGCACCAGGATGCCGTCGATGGTCGGGTCGGCATTCAGCTGGTCGATCAGCTGCAGGAGTTGCTCCTGGCGGGTGCTGGCATCAAGGTCGTAGGCGCGAGAGATGAAGCCGACTTCTTCGCAGTCCTTGCGCTTGTGGGCGACGTAAACCTGGGAGGCTGGGTCGCTGCCAACCAGGATCACGGCCAGGCCGGGGATGCGCTGGTCTTGCTGGCGGCGTTCGGCCACGCGCTGGGCAATCTGTTGGCGAAGGCGGGCGGCGATGGCTTTGCCGTCGATCAGTTGTGCGGTCATGACGCTTGGAGAACCGTGAGAGTCAGTGAAAAAGGTGTGCCATTCTCGCATGGGGCGGCTGTCGGGCAAAGGCAGCTGGCCGGCAAATCCGCCGGGCCGACCTATGTGTTTGAAAATTTTCATAAAAAACGTTGACGAGGGGGTGCGCTATGGATAACATGTGCCCCGCTTGACGAGCACAGCCACTCACAGCGAAAGCTGGCAGGGCTGGTTCGGTGGTTAGCCACCTCGGGGAATTTGACGATTCCTCGGATCCGGCTAGAGGGTTGCAGCCACAAACGCGCCCGTAGCTCAGCTGGATAGAGCATCCGCCTTCTAAGCGGATGGTCGCAGGTTCGAGTCCTGCCGGGCGCGCCAATGCGGCGCTTGGTTCAAGCAAAAGGCAATATGGTGGGCGTAGCTCAGTTGGTAGAGCACAGGATTGTGGCTCCTGGTGTCGTGGGTTCGATTCCCATCGTCCACCCCATATTCCAGAAAACGCCAGGCATAGCCTGGCGTTTTCATTTCTGCTCCACGCGGACGTGGTGAAATTGGTAGACACGCTGGATTTAGGTTCCAGTGCCGCAAGGTGTGCGAGTTCGAGTCTCGCCGTCCGCACCATTTTCTGAGCTGCCGGTCTCCCAGGTCGTTGATTCGACAGTCGCTCGTCTTTTCCCTTCTCCTTGGTGTCCCTGCGCGGGATTTGCACGCCCTGCGGTTTCCTTTTGTGTGGCCGGCGGGGTGACTTCTGCTGGGGCACCTAATAGAATGCATCCCCTATTTTGTGGGCCGGCAGGGCCGGCTTCGTCTGTGCAACGAGGATTATCCATGCAAGTTTCTGTTGAAACCACCTCCGCTCTCGAGCGTCGCATGACCGTTGGCGTTCCCGCCGAGCGCATCGAGACCGAAGTCAACAAGCGTCTGCAGCAGACTGCCCGTCGCGCCAAGATCCCAGGCTTCCGTCCCGGCAAGGTGCCGATGAGCATCATCCGTCAGCGCTACGAGGACTCCGCTCGCCAGGAGGCGCTGGGCGACCTGATCCAGGCGACCTTCTATGAGGCCGTGGTACAGGAAAAGCTGAATCCGGCCGGTGCTCCGTCCGTCGAGCCGAAAGTGTTCGAGAAGGGCCAGGCGCTGGAATACGTCGCCACCTTCGAAGTGTTCCCCGAGTTCCAGGTGAGTGGTCTCGAGTCGATTGCCGTCGAGCGTCTGCAGGCCGAAGTAAGCGATGCTGATGTCGACAACATGCTCGAGATCCTGCGCAAGCAGAACACCCGCTTCGAAGCTGTCGAGCGCGAAGCGCAGAACGGCGACCAGCTGAACATCGATTTCGTCGGCAAGATCGACGGCGAAGCCTTCGCTGGCGGCAGTGCCAAGGGCACCCTGCTGGTGCTGGGCTCCGGCCGCATGATCCCGGGCTTCGAGGATGGCCTGGTCGGTGCCAAGACTGGCGAAGAGCGCGTGCTGAACGTGACCTTCCCCGCGGACTACCAGAACCTGGATCTGGCCGGCAAGGCTGCCGAGTTTGCCGTGACCGTCAACGCGGTCGCCGAGCCCAAGCTGCCGGAGCTGAACGAAGAGTTCTTCGCCCTGTTCGGGGTCAAGGAAGGCGGCATTGACGGTTTCCGTGCCGAAGTGCGCAAGAACATGGAGCGCGAACTGCGTCAGGCCATCAAGTCCAAGGTCAAGAACCAGGTGATGGAAGGTCTGCTGGCCGGCAACCCGATCGAAGCCCCGAAGGCGCTGATCGGCAATGAAGTCAATCGTCTGCGCGTGCAAGCCGTCCAGCAGTTCGGTGGCAACATCAACCCTGAGCAACTGCCGGCCGAACTGTTCGAAGAGCAGGCCAAGCGCCGCGTGCTGCTGGGGCTGGTGGTGGCCGAAGTGGTTAAGCAGTTCGAGATCAAGCCTGACGAAGCCCGCGTGCGCGCAATGATCGAGGAGATGGCCTCCGCTTATCAGGAGCCGGAGCAGGTCGTCGCCTGGTACTACAAGAATCCGCAACAGCTGGACGAGGTTCGCTCGGTTGTTCTGGAAGAACAAGTCGTGGATACTGTCCTGCAAAAGGCCAATGTCACCGACAAGCAGGTCTCCTACGAGGAAGCGGTCAAGCCGGCGGAAGCTCCGAAAGCCGAGTAAAGCCCTCTGCACTTGTTAGAGTCCTCCATAAGCCAGCCTTAGTGCTGGCTTATGTGTCTCTGGGACACCATCGATAAAGGGAGTGAGCCAGGAAATGTTCCGCAATTCTTTCGAGTCGCAGTTCGACGTGCAGGCCGCTGGCGGTCTGGTGCCCATGGTGATCGAGCAGTCGGCGCGCGGTGAGCGTGCCTACGATATCTACTCGCGCTTGCTCAAGGAGCGCGTGATCTTCCTGGTCGGCCAGGTCGAGGACTACATGGCCAACCTGGTGGTGGCCCAGCTGCTGTTCCTCGAGGCGGAGAATCCGGACAAGGATATCCACCTCTATATCAACTCGCCGGGTGGCTCGGTGACGGCAGGCATGTCGATCTATGACACCATGCAGTTCATCAAGCCGGACGTCTCGACCATCTGCATCGGTCAGGCCTGCAGCATGGGGGCGCTGCTGCTGGCTGGCGGTGCTGCCGGCAAGCGCTACTGCCTGCCGCATTCGCGGATGATGATCCACCAGCCGCTGGGCGGCTTCCAGGGCCAGGCGTCGGACATCGAGATCCATGCCCGCGAGATCCTGACCATTCGCGAGCGTCTGAACCGCATCCTGGCCGCGCATACCGGCCAGCCGATCGACGTCATCGCCCGCGATACCGATCGCGACAACTTCATGAGCGGCGAAGAAGCGGTCAACTACCGCCTCATCGACCAGGTCCTGACCAAGCGTCAGCTGCCGGCCTGATTGCCCCCGTTGATTCCCGCGTAAGCCTGGCCGGCCCGTTTCCGGCCTGTTCGCGGGCTTGAAAAAGCCCGCGAATGCCTCCATCTTGTGTTCAAGCCTACCGGATTGGATTGATCGAATGACTGACACCCGCAACGGCGAGGACTCCGGCAAACTGCTTTACTGCTCCTTCTGCGGCAAGAGCCAGCATGAAGTGCGCAAATTGATTGCCGGCCCCTCCGTTTTCATCTGCGACGAGTGCGTCGACCTGTGCAATGACATCATCCGCGAGGAGGTGCAGGAGGCCCAGGCCGAGAGCAACGCCAACAAATTGCCCGCGCCGAAGGAAATCAGCGCCATTCTCGACCAGTACGTGATCGGTCAGGAGCGCGCGAAGAAGGTGCTGGCGGTTGCGGTGTACAACCACTACAAGCGTCTCAGCCAGCGTGAGAAGAAGGACGACGTCGAACTGGGCAAGAGCAACATCTTGCTGATCGGCCCGACCGGCTCCGGCAAGACCCTGCTCGCCGAGACGCTGGCGCGCCTGCTCAACGTGCCGTTCACCATCGCCGATGCCACCACGCTGACCGAAGCCGGCTATGTCGGCGAGGACGTGGAGAACATCATCCAGAAGCTGCTGCAGAAGTGCGAGTACGACGTCGAGAAGGCGCAGACGGGCATCGTCTACATCGACGAGATCGACAAGATCTCGCGCAAGTCGGACAACCCGTCGATCACCCGCGACGTGTCGGGTGAGGGTGTGCAGCAGGCGCTGCTCAAGCTGATCGAGGGCACCGTCGCCTCGGTGCCGCCGCAGGGCGGGCGCAAGCATCCGCAGCAGGAGTTCTTGCAGGTCGACACGCGCAACATCCTGTTCATCTGTGGTGGCGCCTTCGCCGGTCTGGAGAAGGTCATCCAGAACCGTTCGACCAAGGGCGGCATCGGCTTCAACGCCGAAGTGCGCAGCAAGGAGGCCGGCAAGAAGGTCGGCGAATCGCTGCGCGAGGTCGAGCCGGACGATCTGGTCAAGTTCGGCCTGATTCCCGAGTTCGTCGGGCGCCTGCCGGTCATCGCCACCCTCGAGGAGCTGGACGAGGCGGCGTTGATGCAGATTCTCACCGAGCCGAAGAACGCCCTGACCAAGCAGTACGCCCGCCTGTTCGAGATGGAGGGCGTGGAGCTCGAGTTCCGCAGCGACGCCCTGCACGCCGTGGCCCGCAAGGCGCTGGAGCGCAAGACCGGTGCCCGCGGTCTGCGTTCGATCCTCGAGGGAATCCTGCTGGACACCATGTACGAGATCCCCTCGGCCAAGGATGTCAGCAAGGTCGTCATCGACGAGAGCGTGATCGAAGGGGCTTCCAAGCCGCTGCTGATCTACGAGAGCAGCGAGCAGCCGGCCAAGGCTGCGCCTGAGGCGTAAGCCATCCAGACAAGGGGCCTGCGGGCCCCTTTGTCATTCTGGTGCTACGCCAGCGCTTGTTTTTTCCCCGCTCGCCCCCCATCTTGAAGTCATGTTCAATGCCCGCGCGTTTCCTCCTGTCGGGCTCACCAGAGTTGAAAGCATGAAGACGATCGTCGAGTTGCCCCTTCTGCCGCTGCGCGATGTGGTGGTCTATCCATACATGGTCATTCCGCTGTTCGTCGGGCGCGAAAAGTCCATCGAGGCGCTCGAGACGGCCATGAGTGCGGACAAGCGCATCCTGCTGCTGGCCCAGAAAAATCCGGCCGACGATGATCCTGCGCCGGAGTCCCTGTATCCGATGGGCACCGTGGCCACGGTCCTGCAGCTGCTCAAGCTGCCCGACGGCACGGTCAAGGTCTTGGTCGAAGGCAACCAGCGTGGGGCCGTCGAGCGCTTCATCGATACCGGCACCCATGTGCGGGCAGAGGTGAGTCTGGTCGAGGAAGGCCAGATTGCCGAGCGCGAGTCCGAGGTGTTCAGCCGCAGCCTGCTGAGCCAGTTCGAGCAGTACGTGCAGCTGGGCAAGAAGGTGCCGGCCGAGGTGCTGAGCTCGCTGAGTGGCATCGACGACCCGGCCCGCCTGGTGGACTCCATGGCCGCGCACATGGCCCTGCGCATCGAGCAGAAGCAGGAGATCCTCGAGATCACCGATCTGGTCGCGCGCATCGAGCATGTACTCGGGCTGCTGGATGCCGAAATCGATCTGCTGCAGGTGGAGAAGCGCATCCGCGGGCGGGTCAAGAAGCAGATGGAGCGCAGCCAGCGCGAGTACTACCTGAACGAGCAGATGAAGGCGATTCAGAAGGAGCTGGGCGAGGGCGAGGAAGGGCACAGCGAGATCGATGAGCTGAAGAAGCGCATCGACAACGCCGGCATGCCCCAGGAGGCGCTGCAGAAGGCCAACGCCGAGCTGAACAAGCTCAAGCAGATGTCGCCGATGTCGGCCGAGGCCACCGTGGTGCGCTCCTACATCGAGTGGCTGACCAACGTGCCGTGGCAGGCCGAGAGCAAGGTGCGCCTCGATCTCAAGCGCGCCGAAGAAATCCTCGACGCCGACCACTATGGTCTCGAGGAAGTGAAGGAGCGCATTCTCGAGTTCCTCGCCGTGCAGAAACGGGTGAAGAAGCTCAAGGGGCCGGTGCTGTGCCTGGTCGGCCCGCCGGGGGTGGGCAAGACCTCGCTGGCCGAGTCGATCGCCCGTGCGACCAATCGCAAGTACGTGCGCATGGCGCTGGGCGGCGTGCGCGACGAGGCCGAGATCCGCGGCCATCGGCGTACCTACATCGGCTCGATGCCGGGCCGCCTGATCCAGCGCATGACCAAGGTCGGCGTGCGCAACCCGCTGTTCCTCCTCGACGAGATCGACAAGCTGGGCAGCGACATGCGCGGCGATCCGGCCTCGGCGCTGCTCGAGGTGCTGGATCCGGAGCAGAACCACAACTTCAACGATCACTACCTGGAGGTCGACTACGACCTGTCCAACGTGATGTTCCTGTGCACGGCCAACTCGATGAACATCCCGGCGCCGCTGCTCGACCGCATGGAGGTGATCCGTCTGCCCGGCTACACGGAAGACGAGAAGGTCAACATCGCGATCAAGTACCTGGTGCCCAAACAGGCCGAGGCCAACGGCCTGAAGAAGGGCGAGCTGAGCTTCGAGGCGGCGGCCCTGCGCGACATCATCCGTTTCTATACCCGCGAGGCGGGCGTGCGTAGCCTCGAGCGGCAGATTGCCAAGGTCTGCCGCAAGGTGGTCAAGGATGGCGTGAGGGAAAAGCGCATCCAGGTCACCGTCAACAGCGACAGCCTGGAGCACTATCTGGGCGTGAAGAAGTTCCGCTACGGTCAGGCCGAGCTTCAGGACCAGGTGGGCCAGGTGACCGGTCTGGCGTGGACTCAGGTGGGCGGCGAACTGCTGACCATCGAGGCGGTGGTGGTACCCGGCAAGGGCCAGCTGATCAAGACCGGCTCGCTCGGCGACGTGATGGGCGAGTCGATCACGGCCGCGCTGACCGTGGTGCGCAGTCGTGCCAAGAGTCTGGGAATTGCGCCGGACTTCCATGAAAAGCGCGACATCCACATCCATGTGCCGGAAGGGGCCACTCCCAAGGACGGCCCGAGTGCCGGTATCGGCATGTGCACGGCGTTGGTTTCGGCGATCACCGGCATTCCGGTGCGCGCCGATGTGGCCATGACCGGGGAGATCACCCTGCGCGGCCAGGTGCTGGCGATCGGCGGCCTCAAAGAGAAACTTCTGGCGGCGCACCGCGGTGGTATTACCACGGTGATCATCCCGGAAGAAAATGTGCGTGACCTGAAAGAAATTCCGGACAATATCAAGCAGGATCTGCAAATCAAGCCGGTCAAGTGGATTGACGAGGTCCTCCAGATTGCGTTGCAATACAAGCCAGAGCCCTTGGCTGACGCGGCTCCCGAGCTGGTCGCGAAGGACGATAAACGCGAGGCGGATTCCCAGGAGCGAATCAGCACGCACTAGGCGCCAGGCTTCCTTGACACTCTTTTCAGGCGCTTGATATAAAGCGCCTCTTCGCGTGTCGGGCAGTCTAAAAACGTCTTTTTATTCGCCACACCTGATCAAGATACGAACTCAACCGGAATCAAGGGGACTTAGAGTGAACAAGTCGGAACTGATCGATGCCATCGCCGCATCTGCTGATATCCCGAAAGCTGTTGCCGGCCGCGCGCTGGATGCCGTGATCGACTCCATCACCGGTGCCCTGAAGGAAGGTGACTCCGTCGTGCTGGTGGGCTTCGGCACTTTCGCCGTGAAAGAGCGCGCCGCCCGCACCGGCCGCAACCCGCAGACCGGCAAGCCGATCGAGATCGAAGCTGCCAAGATCCCGGGCTTCAAGGCCGGCAAAGCCCTCAAGGATGCTGTGAACTAAGCGTCTTTCTGGCTTGGGCCATTCCGGGGCGGTCATGCCGGCCCGGCTGCGAGGCGCGGTTGCTTGGAGCGGCAGTCTTTCACGCCGAATAGACGCTGATCCGAAACCACCGCTTCGCGACTAAATCGAGAAGGCGCATCCTAGGATGCGCCTTTCTTTTATTCCCTGCTCCTGCTGCCGGGCGTCCGCCGCAGAGGAGGCAGGCCGTGTTTGGGGGCAGCATGCTGCAAAATATCAGGGACAACTCTCAAGGGTGGATCGCCAAGACCATCGTTGGCGTGATTGTCGTGCTCATGGCGTTGACCGGCTTCGATGCGATCATGAAGTCCACCAGCCACAGCATGGACGCGGCTCAAGTCAACGGCGAGAACATCAGCAACGACGAATTGAACCGTGCCGTGGACATGCAGCGTCGCCAGCTGATCCAGCAGTTGGGCGGGCGTTTCGACCCCTCGATGCTGGATGACAAGCGTCTGCGCGAAGGTGCGCTCAAGGCCCTGATCGACCGCAAGATGCTGCTGCACGCCGCCACGGATGCCGGTTTCGCCTTCTCGCAGCAGGCCGTTGACCAACTGATCCTGCTCACGCCCGAATTCCAGCAGGACGGCAAGTTCAGCCCGGATCGCTTCGACCAGGTCATCCGCCAGATGGGTTACAGCCGCCAGCAGTTCCGCGAGTTGCTGGCGCAGGAAATGCTCATCGGCCAGCTGCGTGCCGGTCTGGCCGGTAGCGGTTTCGTCACCGATCAGGAGCTGCGCGCCTTTGCCGCTCTCGAGCAGCAGACCCGTGATTTCGCCACCCTGGCGATCAAGGCCCATCCCGAGCAGGTCCAGGTCGGCGAGGATCAGCTCAAGGCTTACTACGACCAGCACGCCAGCGAGTTCATGACCCCCGAGCAGGTGGTGGTCGAGTACGTCGAGTTGAAGAAGGCCGCCTTCTTCGATCAGGTCAAGGTGTCCGACGAGGACATCAAGGCCCAGTACGAGAAGGAGGTCGCCAACCTCGGCGAGCAGCGCAAGGCTTCGCACATCCTGCTGGAGACCGGCGACAAGCTGAACGACGAGCAAGCCAAGGCCAAGCTCGAGGAGCTGCGCAAGCGCATCGAGCAGGGCGAGGACTTCGCCAAGCTGGCCAAGGAGTTCTCCAAGGACCCGGGCTCGGCAGCCAACGGCGGCGACCTCGGCTTTGCCGGCAAGGGCGTCTACGACCCGGCGTTCGAAAGTGCGCTATTCGCGCTCAAGGTCGGCGAGGTATCGGCGCCGGTGAAAAGCGAGTTTGGCTGGCACCTGATCCGTCTCGACAAGATCCAGGCGCCCAAGGTGCCGACGCTGGACAGCCTCAAGCCGCAGCTCGAGCACGATCTGAAGGCCCAGCAGGTCGAGCAGCTCTTCGTCGAGAAGACCAAGGAGCTGGAGGACGCCGCCTTCGAAGCCTCCGATCTGGCCCAGCCGGCTCAGGACCTGGGGCTCGAGGTCAAGCAGGCCCCGCCGTTCGGCCGCGAGGGCGGCAGCGGCATCGCCGCCAACCGCCAGGTGGTGCAGGCGGCGTTCAGCCCGGAGGTGCTGACCGAAGGGGGCAACAGCAGTGCGCTGGAGCTGGATCCCGACACCGTCATCGTCCTGCGCGTCAAGGAGCACCACAAGCCCGAGCAGCAGCCGCTGGCCGCGCTGGCCGACAGCCTGCGTGAACGTATCCGCAAGGAGCAGGCGGGCAAGCTCGCCAAGGAGCGCGGCGAAGCGCTGCTGGCCGACCTGCGTGCCGGCAAGACCCCGGTGACCCAGGCGCAGGCCGGCGAGGCGTGGAAGGTCGTCGAGGCCGCCAAGCGCAACCAGGACAATGTCGATCCGCAGGTGCTGCAGGCGGTGTTCCGCATGCCGCGTCCGGCTGCCGCGGACAAGCCGGGCTTCTCCGGACTATCCCAGGGCAATGGCGACTACCTGCTGCTGCGCCTGGATGGGGTGAGCAACGCTGAGGCCAAGCTGTCCGACGAGGAATTGGCGATGTACCGCCGCTTCCTCGCCTCGCGCAGCGGCCAGCAAGACTTCCAGGCCTTCCGTCGCCAGCTGGAAACCGAGGCGAAGGTCAAGCGCTTCTGATCGCCGCGTTCTTCGCCTGACGCAACGCCCCCGCATGGGGGCGTTGTGCTTTCTGCGCTCCGGAAGCGGGACAGGCGCGGCTACGCGGCATGTGCCACGTGCGAGAGAGGGGATAGCGGGAGGAGGGGGGAGCTGCTTGCGGCCGCTGGGCGGCCCGGGGGAAGGCCGACCCGCATTGCGCAGGTCGGCGCGGGGCGGCTTAGTCTTCCAGCGAGCCCATGGCGGTGGTGTTGAAACCACCGTCGACGTAGAGGATTTCACCGCTGATGCCCGAGGCCAGATCGGAGCACAGGAAGGCGCCGGCGTTGCCGACTTCCTCGATGGTCACGTTGCGGCGCAGCGGGGTCTGGCGCTCGTTGGCGGCCAGCATCTTGCGGAAGCTGGCGATGCCGGAGGCGGCCAGGGTACGGATCGGGCCGGCGGAGATGCAGTTGACGCGGGTGCCTTCCGGGCCGAGGCTGCCGGCCAGGTAGCGCACGCCGGCCTCCAGGCTGGCCTTGGCCATGCCCATCACGTTGTAGTTGGGCATGGTGCGCTCGGCGCCCAGGTAGGACAGGGTCAGCAGGCTGCCGTTGCGGCCCTTCATCATCTCGCGGCCGGCCTTGGCCAGGGCGACGAAGCTGTAGGCGCTGATGTCATGGGCGATCTTGAAGCCTTCGCGGGTGGTGACTTCGGTGAAGTCGCCGTTGAGCTGGTCGCCCGGGGCGAAGCCGACCGAGTGGACGATGCAGTCCAGGCCGTCCCACTTCTTGCCCAGTTCCTCGAACACGCGGGCGATGTCCTCGTCATTGGCGACGTCGCAGGGGAAGCACATCTCGGCGCTGGAGCCCCAGCCGGCGGCGAATTCCTCGACGCGGCCCTTGAGCTTGTCGTTCTGGTAGGTGAAGGCCAGTTCGGCACCTTCGCGGTGCATCGCGGCGGCGATGCCCGAGGCGATGGACAGCTTGCTGGCGACGCCGACGATCAGCACGCGCTTGCCGGTCATGAAACCCATTGTGTACTTCCTCTTTCTGGTTAATCGGCAGCGCCCGGCGCCATGAAGGCGGCTTCGAGCAGCTGCTGGGTGTAGGGGTGCTGCGGCGCGTGGAAAATCGCGCTGGCCTCACCCTGTTCGACCACCTTGCCGTGCCGCACCACCATCAGCTGGTGGCTCAGGGCCCGGACCACCGCCAGGTCATGGCTGATGAACAGGTAGGTCAGATTGTACTTGTGCTGCAGGACGCGCAGCAGCTCCACCACCTGGCGCTGTACCGTGCGGTCGAGGGCCGAGGTCGGCTCGTCGAGCAGGATCAACTGCGGGCGCAGCACCAGGGCCCGGGCGATGGCGATGCGCTGGCGCTGCCCGCCGGAAAACTCGTGAGGGTAGCGGTGGCGGGTCTGCGGATCCAGTCCCACCTCGCCCAGCACGTCGATGATGGCCTGTTCCCGCTCGGCCGGCGTGCCGATGCCGTGGATCTCCAGGCCCTCGCCGATGATCTGGCTCACCGACATGCGCGGGCTCAGGCTGCCGAACGGGTCCTGGAACACCACCTGCATCTGCCGGCGCAGCGGGCGCACCGCCGGCTGGTCGAGACCGTCGATGGCCTGGCCGGCGAAGCGGATCGCACCGCGGCTGCCGATCAGGCGCAGGATCGCCAGGCCGAGGGTCGACTTGCCCGAACCGCTCTCGCCGACGATCCCCAGGGTCTGCCCCTGGGGCAGGCTGAAGTTGATCCCGTCGACCGCCTTGACATGGTCGACGGTACGGCGCAGCAGGCCCTTGCGGATCGGGAACCACACGCGCAGATCGTCGACCTCGAGCAAGGGCGGCCCCGGCGGATTGTCCGCCGGCTCGCCGCGCGGGTCGGCGCCGAGCAGCTCGCGGGTATAGGGATGCTCCGGGGCGGCGAACAGTTGTGCGCACTCGGCCTGTTCGACGACGCGACCGCGCTGCATGACACATACCCGCTGGGCGATGCGCCGTACCAGGTTGAGGTCATGGGTGATCAGCAGCAGGGCCATGCCCAGGCGTGCCTGCAGTTCCTTGAGCAGCTCGAGGATCTTCAGCTGCACGGTGACGTCCAGCGCGGTGGTCGGTTCGTCGGCAATCAGGACCTCCGGCTCGTTGGCCAGGGCCATGGCGATCATGACCCGCTGGCGCTGGCCGCCGGACAGCTCGTGCGGGTAGCTGCGCAGGCGCTTGGCCGGCTCGGGGATGCCGACCAGCTCGAGCAGCTCCAGCACCCGTGCGCGCGCCGGGGCGCCGGTCAGGCCCTTGTGGAGGGCCAGCACCTCGGCGATCTGCTTCTCCACCGTGTGCAGCGGATTGAGCGAGGTCATCGGTTCCTGGAAGACCATGGCGATGCGGTTGCCGCGGATGGCGCGCAGGCGCCGCTCCGGAAGCTTGAGCAGGTCCTCGCCGGCGAAGCGGACGCTGCCGGCGGGGTGGCTGCTGCTGGGCGGCAGCAGGCGCAGGATCGAGTGCGCGGTCACCGACTTGCCCGAGCCGCTTTCGCCGACCAGGGCGAGGGTTTCGCCGCGGCGGATGTCGAAGCTGACGCCGTGCACCACGGTCTGCGGCGCGCCGCCCTGGCTGAAGGCCACCTGCAGGTCGCGGATCTCGATCAGAGGTTCGTTCATCGCCTCACTTCCTCGGGTCGAAGGCATCGCGCGCGGCCTCGCCAATGAACACCAGCAGGGTCAGCATCAGCGCCAGCACGGCGAAGGCGCTGATCCCCAGCCAGGGGGCCTGCAGGTTGGATTTGCCCTGGGCGACCAGCTCGCCCAGCGACGGCGAGCCGGGCGGCAGGCCGAAGCCGAGGAAGTCCAGGGCGGTGAGGGTGCCGATCGCGCCGGTGAGGATGAACGGCATGAAGGTCATGGTCGAGACCATGGCGTTGGGCAGGATGTGCCGGTACATGATCGCGCCGTTGCCCATGCCGAGGGCGCGGGCGGCGCGCACGTACTCGAGGTTGCGCCCGCGCAGGAACTCGGCGCGCACCACGTCGACCAGGCTCATCCAGGAGAACAGCAGCATGATGCCGAGCAGCCACCAGAAGTTCGGCTCGACGAAGCTGGCGAGGATGATCAGCAGGTAGAGCACCGGCAGGCCCGACCAGATCTCCAGGAAGCGCTGGCCGGCCAGGTCGACCCAGCCGCCGTAGAAGCCCTGCAGGGCGCCGGCGAAGACGCCGATCAGCGAGCTGAGCAGGGTCAGCACCAGGGCGAACAGCACCGAGATGCGGAAGCCGTAGATCACCCGGGCCAGCACGTCGCGGCCCTGGTCGTCGGTGCCCAGCCAGTTGTCCCGGGACGGCGGGGCCGGCGCCGGCACCTTGAGCTCGTAGTTGATGCTCTCGTAGCTGAACGGGATCGGCGGCCAGAGCATCCAGCCGCCCTTGGCCGCGATCAGTTCGCGCATGTATGGGCTCTTGTAGTCGGCCTCCAGCGGGAACTCGCCGCCGAAGGCGGTTTCCGGGTAGCGCTTGAGCACCGGCACGTACCAGTGGCCGTCGTAGTCGACCAGCAGCGGCTTGTCGTTGGCGATCAGTTCGGCGCCGAGGCTCAGCACGAACAGGCCGAGGAACAGCCACAGGCTGTACCAGCCACGCTTGTGCGCCTTGAACAGGGCGAGGCGGCGCTGGTTGATGGGCGAGAGGGCCATGGCTCAGCCCTCCCGGCTTTCGAAGTCGATGCGCGGATCGACCAGGGTGTAGGTCAGGTCGCCGATCAGTTTCACGAGCAGTCCCAGCAGGGTGAAGATGAACAGGGTGCCGAACACCACCGGATAGTCGCGGTTGATCGCCGACTCGAAGCTCATCAGGCCCAGCCCGTCGAGGGAGAAGATCACCTCGATCAGCAGCGAGCCGGTGAAGAAGATGCCGATGAACGCCGAGGGGAAGCCAGCGATGATGATCAGCATGGCATTGCGGAACACGTGACCGTAGAGCACGCGGCTCTCCGACAGGCCCTTGGCGCGGGCGGTGACCACGTACTGCTTGCCGATCTCGTCGAGGAAGCTGTTCTTGGTCAGCAGGGTCAGGGTGGCGAAGTTGCCGATCACCAGCGCGGTCACCGGCAGGGCCAGGTGCCAGAAGTAGTCAGTGATCTTGCCCCACAGGCTGAGCTGGTCGAAGTTGTTCGAGGTCAGGCCGCGCAGCGGAAACCAGTCGAAGTAGCTGCCGCCGGCGAACAGCACGATCAGCAGGATGGCGAACAGGAACGCCGGGATGGCGTAGCCGACGATGATCGCGGTGCTGCTCCACACGTCGAAGGCGCTGCCGTGGCGGATCGCCTTGTGGATGCCCAGCGGGATCGACACCAGATACATGATCAGCGTGCTCCACAGGCCGAGCGAGATGGATACCGGCATCTTCTCCAGGATCAGGTCGGTGACCTTGGCGTCGCGGAAGAAGCTCTGGCCGAAGTCGAAGTGCAGGTAGTTCTTGATCATGATCCAGAAGCGCTCGCTGGCCGGCTTGTCGAAGCCGTACATGCGCTCGATTTCCTTGACCAGATCGGGGTCGAGACCCTGGGCGCCGCGATAGGTGGAACCGGCCGCGGCGACTTCGGCTCCGCCGCCGGCGATGCGCCCGGTGGCCCCCCCGGCGGCGGCATCGAAGCCCTCGAGCTTGGCGATCATCTGCTCCACCGGGCCGCCAGGGGCGGCCTGGATGATGATGAAGTTGATCAGGAGGATGCCGAACAGGGTCGGCACGATCAGCAGCAGGCGGCGCAGGATGTAGGCCAGCATGGCGTCATTCCCCTTGTCCGGCGAGGGCTACGGGCGCGCCCGGCTTGGCCCACCAGGTGTACAGGCCGATGTCGTACAGCGGTGCGACCGCCGGCCGCTCGAAGCGGTTCCAGTACGCCACCCGCCAGGTCTTGATGTGCCAGTTGGGGATCACGTAGAAGCCCCACTGCAGCACGCGATCCAGCGCGCGGGTATGGGCGATCAGGCTCTGCCGGCTGTCGGCCTTGATAAGCCCCTCCACCAGGGCGTCGATCACCGGGTCCTTGAGGCCGATCAGGTTGCGGCTGCCGGGGTTGTCGGCGCTGCTGGAGTGCCAGTACTCGCGCTGCTCGTTGCCTGGCGAGCTGGACTGGCTGAAGCCGCCGACCACCAGGTCGAAATCGCGCGAGCGCAGGCGGTTGATGTACTGCGAGACGTCGGCGCGGCGGATCTGCAGGTCGATGCCCAGGCTGGCCAGGTTGCGCTTGTACGGCAGCAGCACGCGCTCGAACTCGGTCTGGGCGAGGAGGAACTCGATGGTCACCGGCTTGCCGCCGGCATCCAGCATGCGGTCCTTGTCCAGGTGCCAGCCGGCGGCCTGCAGCAGTTCGAAGGCGCGGCGGCGCTGGTCGCGGATCACGCCGCTGCCGTCGCTGTGCGGCGGCTGGTATTCGCTGGTGAACACCTGCGCTGGCAGCTTGGCGCGCCACGGTTCCAGCAGCTTCAGTTCGTCCGCGCCGGGCAGGCCGCTGGCGGCCAGCTCGGAGTTCTCGAAGTAGCTGCGGGTGCGCACGTAGGCGCCGTAGAACAGCTGGCGATTGGTCCATTCGAAGTCGAACAGCAGCCCCAGTGCCTCGCGCACGCGGGCATCTTGGAACAGCGGGCGGCGCAGGTTGAAGACGAAGCCCTGCATGCCGGTGGGGTTGTGGTTGACGATTTCCTGCTTGAGCAGCCGGCCGTCGCGCACCGCCGGGGTGTCGTAGGCGGTGGCCCAGTTCTTCGCGCTGCTTTCCACCCAGAAGTCGAACTGGCCGGCCTTGAGAGCCTCCAGCGCCACGGTGTTGTCGCGGTAGTAGTCGACCACCAGGGTGTCGAAGTTGTAGAAGCCACGGTTGACCGGCAGGTCCTTGGCCCACCAGTCCTTGACCCGCTCGTAGCGGATGCTGCGCCCGGCCTGCACCTCGGCGACCCGGTAGGGGCCGCTGCCCAGTGGCGGCTCGAGGCTGGTGCGGTTGAACTCGCGGCCTTCCCAGGCATGCTTGGGCAGTACCGGCAGCTGGCCGAGAATCAGCGGCAGCTCGCGGTTGCCGGTGTGGCGGAAGTCGAAGCGCACGTGGCGCTCGTCCTCGGCCACCGCCTTGGCCACGTCGGCGTAATAGACGCGGTACTGCGGGGCGCCGTCCTTCATCAGGCTGTCGAAGGAGAACACCACGTCGGCGGCGGTCACCGGCTTGCCGTCGTGGAAGCGCGCCTCGCGGCGCAGGGTGAAGCGTACCCAGCTGTTGTCCGGGGCCTTCTCGATGCTCTGCGCCAGCAGGCCGTACTCGGTGAACGGCTCGTCCAGGCTGCGCCGGGTCAGGGTGTCGTAGACCAGGCTGATCTCGTCGGCGGCCACGCCCTTGTTGATGAACGGGTTGAGGCTGTCGAAGCCGCCGAAGCCGGCCTGGCGCAGCGTGCCGCCCTTGGGCGCGTCCGGGTTGACGTAGTCGAAATGCTGGAAGTTGGCCGGGTACTTCGGTGCTTCGTCGTACAGGGTCACGGCATGGCGCGCCGCGGCCGTGGCCTGCAGGGCGGCGCCGAGCAGCAGGGCGCAGCCGGCGAGCAGGCGGATGCAACGCTGGAGGACGGTCATTGGGTGGTCTCCGCAGGCTTGAGCCACCAGGCGCTCAGGCCGAGGGTGTAGGGCGGCGTATCCGTGTGGGCGAAGCGGTTGCGCCAGGCCAGACGGTGGCGGTCGGTGTACCAGTTGGGGATGCTGTAGTGCTGGCTGAGCAGCACCCGGTCGAGGGCGCGGGTGGCGGCCACCTGCTGCTCGCGGGTCTGTGCGGCGAGCAGCTTGTCGAGCAGGGCGTCGACCACCGGATGGCGGATCCCGGCGTAGTTCTTGCTGCCGCGCACGTTGGCCTGGCTGGAGTGGAAGTACTGCCACTGCTCGAGGCCGGGGCTGAGGGTCTGCGGCAGGGTCATCAGGATCATGTCGTAGTCGAAGCCGTCGATGCGCTGTTTGTACTGCGCGCGGTCGACCGTGCGCAGGCGAGCGTCCACGCCGATGCGCGCGAGGTTGTCGCGATACGGCTGGAGGATGCGCTCGAGGCTGGGGTTGACCAGCAGGATCTCGAAGCGCAGTGCCTCGCCGCGGGCATTGACCAACCGGCCGCCGGAGAGTTTCCAGCCGGCCTCGCCGAGCAGGGTCAGGGCGCGGCGCAGGGTTTCGCGCGGGATGCCGTGGCCGTCGGTCTGCGGCATCTGCGGGGGACGGCTGAACAGCTCGGCCGGCAGTTCCTGGCGCCAGGGCGACAGCAGCAGCCATTCCTCGCCCTGCGGCAGGCCGGTGGCGGCGAACTCGCTGTTGGGGTAGTAGCTGGCGGCGCGGGTGTAGGCGTCGTTGAACAGCGTGCGGTTGCTCCACTCGAAGTCGAACAGCAGGCCCATGGCTTCGCGCACCCGATCATCGGCGAAGTGCGCGCGGCGGGTGTTCATGAACAACGCCTGGGTCTGCGTCGGGATCTGGTGGGGGATCTCTGCGCGCACCACTTGGCCCTGCTGCACCGCCGGGAAGTCGTAGCCGCTGGCCCAGTTCTTCGCCTGTTGCTCGATGTAGAAGTCGAACTCGCCAGCCTTGAACGCCTCGAAGGCCACGTGGTTGTCGCGGTAGAACTCCACCTCGACGCGGTCGAAGTTGTACTTGCCGCGGTTGACCGGCAGGTCCTTGCCCCACCAGTCCTTGACCCGCTCGAACACCAGGCGGCGGCCCGGCACCACCTCGACGATGCGATAGGGGCCGCTGCCCGGCGGCACCTCGTAGCTGGTGGCCTTGAAGTCGCGCTCACGCCAGTAGTGCTGCGGCAGCACCGGCAGTTCGCCGAGGCGCAGGATCAGCAGCGGATTGCCGCTGCGCTTGAGCACGAAGCGCACCCGCTGGCGGTTGAGGACGTCCACCCGTTGCACCTCCTGCAGGGCGGTACGGTACTGCGGATGGCCCTCGCGGCTGAGCAGGCGATAGGAGAAGGCGACGTCGTAGGCGGTGATCGGCTGGCCGTCGTCGAAGCGTGCCTCGGGGCGCAGGTTGAACACCACCCAGCTGCGGTCCTCGCTGTATTCCACGGAGGAGGCGATCAGGCCGTAGCTGGAGGCAGGCTCGTCGCCGGAGGGGGCGAAGTTGCCGGTGCCGACCATCAGCGGGGCATTCAGCTCGTTGACGCCGTACTGCAGGAAGTTGGCCGTGCCGACCGGGCTGGTGCCCTTGAGGGTGTAGGGGTTGAGCGTGTCGAAGGTGCCGGACGCCATCAGCCGCACGCTGCCACCCTTGGGCGCATCCGGGTTGACCCAGGCGAAATGGGTGAAGTTGGCCGGGTACTTCAGCGCACCGAACTGGGCGTAGCCATGGCTTTCGGTGATGGCGGCGTCAACGTGCAGGCAGACGACCAGACCGAGCAGCAGGGCAAGGAGACGACTCATCAGGCGAGGGTCCGGTCCGTGGCAGTCTTGGAAGTATGGGCGGTACAGTAACAGCTTGTCCGGGCAGGCAAAAGGGCGGTTGCCGCGGGCGGCCCGGGGACTCAGAGCTGCTCGAGGTAGAGGGTCAGGGTCTGCCCGGGCTTGGGCGTGGCGTCGAGCGAGGGGTTCCAGCTCTTCAGGTGATGGGGGGCGACCGAGAAGCGGCGGGCAATGGCCGCGAGCGAGTCGCCATGGCGCACCCGGTAGTAGGTCACCGACTGGCGGGCATCGTTGTCGGCCTTCGGGCTGCGGACCTTGCCGCGGCTGGCGTTGTCGTTGCGGGCCAGGCGCGCGCCGCTGTCACGCAGGGTCAGCACCTGGCCGGCGTGCAGTTCCTTGCGGGTGAGGTTGTTCCAGCGTTGCAGGTCGGCGGGCGCGACATCCAGGCGCTTGGCCACGCTCCACAGGGTGTCGCCCTTGCGCACCCGGTAGCTGCGTGCCGAACTCGGGGCCTTGTCGCGGCTGGCAGCCAGCCGCGGCTCGAGGTCTTCATCCTGCGGCGCGCTGCCGGGTAATTGCGGAATCAGCAGGCTCTGTCCGGGCTCGACGTGCTGGTCGGGCAACTGGTTGAGTTCGCGCAGGGTGCGCGGAGCCACGCCATGGCGCCTGGCGATCTCGCCCAGGCTCTCCCCCCGGCGCACCCGGTAGCTGCGCGATGGCACCAGGCTTTCCGGCTGCAGACGCGCGAGGCTTTCGCTCAGGCCGCCGGCCTTGGCCACCGGGACCAGCAGGTGGCGCGGGCCGTCGAGGGTGATGCCCTGCTTGAAGGCCGGATTGAGCTGCTGCAGTTCGTTCTTGTCGACATCGGCCATGGCGGCGACCCGCGACAGGTCGAGCTGGTGGCGGATGGCCACCTTCTCGAAGTAGGGCTCGTTGGCGATCGGCGTGAGCGCCACGCCGTAGCTGGCCGGGGTCTGGACGATCTGCGACACGGCTAGCAGCTTGGGCACATAGTCCTGGGTTTCCCGCGGCAGCGGCAGGTTCCAGTAGTCGGTGGGCAGGCCCTGGTTCTGGTTGCGCTCGATGGCGCGGCTGACCGTGCCTTCGCCGGCGTTGTAGGCGGCCAGGGCGAGCAGCCAGTCGCCGTTGAACATGTCGTGCAGGCGCTTGAGATAGGAGATCGCGGCCTTGGTCGAGGCGGTGATGTCGCGGCGGCCATCGTACCAGTTGGTCTGGCGCAGGTTGTAGTCACGCGCCGTGGCGGGGACGAACTGCCACAGCCCGGCGGCCTGGGCCGGCGAGTAGGCCATGGGATTGTAGGAGCTCTCGATCATCGGCAGCAGCGCCAGCTCCAGCGGCATGCCGTTTTCTTCCAGGCGTTCGACGATGTAGTGGATGTACGGGCTGCTGCGCTCGGCGATCTGCTGGAGGGAGGCGGGGCGGCTGGCGAAGCCGAAACGCTGGCGCTCGATGCGCGGGTTGGTGCCGATCTGGTCCTGCAACTGGTAGCCGTTGCGAATGCGCTCCCAGATATCCTTGGGCTTCTCGACCGAGGCCTGCGGGACCTTCTGCCAGTCGACAGATTTGCCGGCCAGCTCGCGCCCGCCGTCGCGCGCGCCACCGCCGTGACTCTGGCAGCCGGCCAGCACCATAACCAGGCCTGCCAGCAGGAGCTGGAAGGCCCGGTTCCGGAGGGCTGGAGCAGTGCAAGGTGTCGTTGACGGCGGCATCTGCGGCGATTTTTCCGGGTGAAAAGTCGGGGGATTCTAGGAACCGTCTGCGGGGTGGTCAAGTTTTCGCCAGCGGCTAGAACTCATCCTTCCAGCGGCGCAGTACGGCAAACACCTCGGCGGGCGTCTCCAGATGGCGTTCCGCCCGCTCGTCGGCGCGCTGGCGCACCGGGCCTTCATGCACGCGCAGAAAGGGATTGGTCGCCAGCTCGATGGCCAGGGTCGAGGGCAGGCTGGGCACGTTCTGCTCGCGCAGGGCGGCGACTTCGACGCTGCGCTGCTGCAGCGCGCGATTGTCCGGCTCCACGGCCAGGGCGAAGCGCAGGTTGCTCAGGGTGTACTCGTGGGTGCAGTAGACGCGGGTCTGGGCCGGCAGCCCGGCCAGGCGCTGCAGCGAGGCGTGCAGTTGCGCCGCCGTACCCTCGAAGAGGCGACCGCAACCGGCGGAGAACAGGGTGTCGCCGCAGAACAGCAGCGGCTGGCCGTCGTCCTCGCCGAACAGGGCGATGTGCCCGGCGGTGTGGCCGGGCACATGCAGCACCCGCCAGTCGCGGTCGAGCAGACGAATGCGCTGGTCGTCCTCGAGGGCGACGTCGCGGCCGGGAATGGCCTCCAGCGCCGGTCCGAGGACTCGCGCGCCGGTCTGCTCCTTGAGGGCGACGACGCCGCCAGTGTGGTCGCGGTGGTGGTGGGTGACCAGAATATCGGTCAGCTGCCAGCCCGGATGAGCCGTCAGCCAGGCCTGGACCGGTACGCTGTCGCCGGGGTCGACAACGGCGCAGCGGTGCCGCACCGGGTCCTGTAACAGCCAGATATAGTTGTCACTGAAGGCGGGCAGGGCGGTGATCTGTATCATGAGCAGGTGCGTCGTCATGCTGGGTGATCCGGCATCTTAGGTCGCCGGATGCCTCTGGCGCCAGACGGGAGGAGTCATGAACGAACAGCCATTCGGCATCGCCAACGACGACTGGCTGGCGCGCCAGCATGGGGCCCGGGCCTGGTTCGACGGGCCGCTCGGCCGGCTGCTGCTGGACCGCCAGCAGGCCCTGCTGGAGCAGCAGCTCGGCAGTCACTTCGGCAGTTTCCTGCTGCACTACGGCTTCTCCGCCGGCTTGCCGGCGCAGCGCCAGATCGCCCATTGCGTGCGCCTCGGCCCCGCGCTGCCGGGCGTGGAGATCGTCTGCGACGAGTGGGCGTGGCCGGTGCTCGAGCATGCCGCGGATGTCGTGCTGCTGCAGCATGCCCTGGATTTCGCCGCCTCGCCGCACCAGCTGCTGCGCGAGGCGGCGCGCTGCGTGCGCCCGGGCGGGCATCTGCTGATCGTCGGTATCCACCCGTGGAGCTTCTGGGGGCTGCGCCATCTGCTGGCCAGCGATGCGCTGGCCCAGGCGCGCTGCATCTCGCCGGCACGGCTGGGCGACTGGCTGCACCTGCTCGGCTTCGCGCTGGAGAAACGCCGGTTCGGGTGCTATTGTCCGCCGCTTTCTTCGCAGCGCTGGCAGCAGCGGCTGCAGGTCGTCGAGCCTTGGGCCGGGCACCTGCAGCTGCCCGGTGGCGGCCTCTATCTGCTGGCGGCACGCAAGCTGGTTGCCGGCCTGCGGCCGTTGCCGCAGCCGCGGCGTGCCGTCGTCGGCGCGCTGCGTCCGGTTCCCATGGCCAAGGTCGGCCGTCATCCAGGCAAGAAAGAGTCATGACTGACAGCGTCGAGATCTATACCGATGGTGCCTGCAAGGGCAATCCCGGCCCAGGAGGCTGGGGCGCCCTGCTGGTCTACAAAGGCGCCGAGCGCGAGCTGTGGGGCGGCGAGGCCGATACCACCAACAACCGCATGGAGCTGACCGCGGCGATCCGCGCCCTGGCCATCCTCAATCGGCCGTGCCGGGTGCAACTGACCACCGACTCCGAATATGTCATGAAGGGCATCAAGGAGTGGCTGCCGAACTGGAAGAAGCGCGGCTGGAAGACTGCTGCGCGCCAGCCGGTGAAGAATGCCGACCTGTGGCAGGCGCTGGACGAGCAGGTCAATCGCCATGAGGTGCACTGGCACTGGGTCCGCGGGCACAATGGCCATGCGGGCAATGAGCGGGCCGATCAACTGGCCAACCGAGGCGTCGGCGAGGTCAACGGTTCCCGCCGGGCCGGGTGAGCGCTGTCGCCTCCTTCCCTCCGATCCACTGTCGAACAGGTCATCTCCCATGCGCTACGTCGTCCTCGACACCGAGACCACCGGCCTCGAGCCCCGCGAAGGGCATCGTATCATCGAGATCGGCTGCGTCGAGGTGATCGGCCGGCGCCTGACCGGGCGCCATTTCCATGTCTACATCAACCCTGAGCGCGAGGTCGACGAGGGCGCGGTCGCGGTGCACGGCATCACCGACGAGTTCCTCGCCGACAAGCCGCGCTTTCGCGAGGTGGTCGACGAGTTCTTCGAGTTCATCAAGGGCGCCGAGCTGATCATCCACAACGCGGCGTTCGACATCGGCTTCATCAACCACGAGTTCGCGCGCCTGACCGATCGCCCGCATCTGGGCGACGTGCTCGACCACTGCAGCGTGCTCGATACCCTGGCGATGGCCCGCGAGCGCCATCCGGGGCAGCGCAACAGCCTCGACGCGCTGTGCAAGCGCTATGGCGTCGACAACTCGGGGCGCGAGCTGCATGGCGCGTTGCTCGACGCCGAGATCCTCGCCGATGTCTACCTGGCGATGACCGGTGGCCAGACCAGCCTGTCGCTGGCCGGGCAGAACAGCGAGGGGGAGGGCGGCAACGGCCCGCAGGTAACGGAGATCCGCCGTCTGCCGGTCGACCGCCCGCGCACCCGGGTGATCCGCGCCAACGCCGCGGAACTGGAGCGGCACGGTGCGTGCCTGGCCGCGGTGGCCAAGTCGGCCGGCGGCGCGGCGCTCTGGCAGCAGCTGGAGCCGGCGGCCGAGGGCGAGGCGCCGACCCTGCACTGAGGTGCCTTTCGCGCTGGAGGGGCAGCGACTACCCTGAGTGCATGGCTGGGCGGAGCCCGGCCGCCTCGGGAGCTGGAGCATGTACAAGGATCTGCGCTTTCCGGTACTCATCGTCCACCGCGACATCAAGGCCGACAGCGTGGCCGGCGAGCGGGTGCGTGGCATCGTTCACGAACTGGAGCAGGACGGCTTCACTATCCTGGCGACCGCCAGCCCCCGCGAGGGGCGCATCGTCGCCTCCTCGCAGCACGGGCTGGCCTGCATCCTGGTCGCTGCCGAAGGCGCCGGCGACAATCCGCGCCTGCTGCAGGACGTGGTCGAGCTGATCCGCGCGGCGCGGGTGCGCGCGCCGCAGCTGCCGATCTTCGCCCTGGGCGAGCAGGTGACCATCGAGAATGCGCCGCCCGATGCGATGGCCGAACTCAATCAGTTGCGCGGCATCCTCTACCTGTTCGAGGACACCGTGCCCTTTCTCGCCCGCCAGGTGGCCCGCGCCGCGCGCAACTACCTGGACGGCCTGCTGCCGCCGTTCTTCCGGGCGCTGGTCCAGCACACCGCCGATGCCAACTACTCCTGGCATACCCCGGGGCACGGCGGTGGGGTGGCTCATCGCAAGAGTCCGGTGGGCCAGGCCTTCCACCAGTTCTTCGGCGAGAACACCCTGCGCTCCGACCTCTCGGTGTCGGTGCCGGAGCTGGGCTCCCTGCTCGATCACACCGGGCCGCTGGCCGAGGCCGAGCGCCGCGCCGCGCGCAACTTCGGCGCCGACCACACGTTCTTCGTGATCAATGGCACCTCGACGGCGAACAAGATCGTCTGGCAGGCGATGGTCGGTCGCGACGACCTGGTGCTGGTGGATCGCAACTGCCACAAGTCGGTGGTCCATGCGCTGATCATCACCGGCGCCATCCCCCTTTACCTCAATCCGGCGCGCAACGAACTGGGCATCATCGGGCCGATTCCCCTCGGGGAGTTCAGTCGCGAGTCGATCGCCGCGAAGATCGCCGCCTGCCCGCTGGCGGGAGGGCGTGAGCCGAAGGTCAAACTGGCCGTGGTGACCAACTCGACCTACGATGGCCTGTGCTACAACGCCGAGTTGATCAAGCGCGAACTGGGCGACAGTGTCGAGGTGCTGCATTTCGACGAGGCCTGGTATGCCTATGCCGCCTTTCACGAGTTCTATGCCGGGCGCTACGCCATGGGCACCTCGCGCGGTGAAGACGGTAATGCGCCGCTGGTGGTCGCCACCCACTCGACGCACAAGCTGCTGGCGGCCTTCAGCCAGGCGTCGATGATCCATGTGCAGGATGGCGGCCGGCGCCAGCTGGACGTGATGCGCTTCAACGAGGCGTTCATGATGCATACCTCCACCTCGCCACAGTACGGCCTTCTCGCCTCGCTGGATGTGGCCTCGGCGATGATGGAGGGGGCGGCCGGTCGCTCGCTGATTGAGGAAACCTTCGACGAGGCGTTGGCCTTCCGCCGGGCGATGGCCAACCTGCGGCGCAACCTGCCACCGGACGACTGGTGGTTCGGCATCTGGCAGCCGGAGCGGGGCGAGGCGGCCCTGCAGGTCCAGACCGGCGACTGGCTGCTGGTCCCGCAGGCGCCCTGGCATGGCTTCGGCGAGCTGGCCGAGGATTACGTGCTGCTCGATCCGGTCAAGGTCACCCTGGTCATGCCGGGGCTGTTCGCCGACGGTCGGCTGGCGGACGAGGGGGTCCCCGCCGCGGTGCTCGGCAGGTTCCTCTGGGAGCGCGGCGTGGTGGTGGAAAAGACCGGCCTGTATTCGCTGCTGGTGCTGTTCTCCATGAGCATCACCAAGGGCAAGTGGAGCACGCTGGTCACCGAGCTGCTGGAGTTCAAGCGTCTCCACGATGGCAATGCCCCCTTGGCTGAAGCGCTGCCATCCATTGCCCGGAACGATCCCGCGCGCTATGCCGGTATGGGGCTGCGCGATCTGTGCCAGCAGTTGCATGCCTGCTATCGCGACAACGGGGTGCCCGGGGCGTTGCAGCGGATGTATACCTGCCTGCCGGAGGTGGTGCTGAAGCCGGCCGATGCCTATGATCGGCTGGTGCGCGGCGAGGTCGAGGCACTGCCGCTGGAGGCGCTGGAAGGGCGCATCGCGGCGGTGATGCTGGTGCCCTATCCGCCGGGGATTCCGCTGATCATGCCCGGCGAGCGCTTCAGCGAGGCCAGCCGGCCGCTCATCGACTATCTGCAGTTCATCGGTCGCTTCGAGCTGCAGTTCCCCGGTTTTTCGGCCGATGTACATGGCTTGCAGCATCGGGATACCGGCAGTGGCAGGCAGTACACGGTGGATTGCATCCGCCTCTAGCGGCCGGTCGTGATCTGAGTCACTACGCTTGATTCGACTTTTAAGGGATGCTTGCTATAGTGCTGCGATTTTCGAGGGCAGCACGGTTGGCTGTAGTCAGTAGAGCAGTCACCAGAACTGCCCCCCGTGCCGGCGTGGACGGGTGGCGGTTGGGCCCGACGGTGCAGGGAGCGAGCGTAGCCCACAGGAAGTGGCGGGGGCCGGTGATGTTGTCCGACTGATGGAATCGTATCGCGTGGGAGGCGCACAAGGCGCATGGTAACTGGAGCCACGTCCCTGGGACTGGTGCGCAACGAGCTGTTCGCAACCATCGAACAGGCGGAGCAGAGTCTCGAACAGTTCATTGTCGAGCGGCACAACGTCAGCCTGCTGCAACAGGCGGTCGAATACCTGCAGCAGATTCGCGGCATTCTCAAGCTGATCGAGCTGGCCGGGGCCGAACTGCTGGCCCAGGAAGCCCTGTTGCTGGCTACCGACATCCCCGCCGGTGCCGGCCAGGAGCGCGACGGCCAGTTGGCGGCGCTGGGCAAGGCGCTGTTCGTCCTGCGCCGCTACCTCGAGGGCCTGGACAGCCATCGGCAGGAAATCCCCGAACTGCTGTTGCCGGTGATCAACGAGCTGCGCCAGTCCACCGGTCAGCCGAACCTTCCGGAAAGCTATTTCTTCAGCGTGCGTCTCGACCAGCCGCGGCCTCCCCGGCGTAACGTGGAGATCCAGCCCGGCGTGGCCAACAAGGATGGCCCGCGCCTGCGCCAGATGTATCAGCTGGGCCTGATGAACGTACTGCGTGAGCAGAATCTGAGTGCCGCGCTGAAGCTGATGTCGCGCGCGCTGAGCCGCCTCGACGACCTGTTGGGCGCGCGCGAGCGTTCGCGCCTGTGCTGGATCGGCGCCGCCGCACTGGAGGCCATGGCCGAGGCGAAGCTGCGTCCGAGCAAGTCGCGCAAGCAGTTGCTGGCGCGGATCGATCGCGACCTGCGCCAGCTGTTGGCCAATCCGCAGTTCGAAGCGCCGCGCAGCCTGCTCAAGGAGCTGCTGTACCTGGTGGCGCTGGCTGGTACCCAGGGCGAGCGGGCCAGCGAGATGCGCCGGGTGTTCGGTCTGGCGCCGCTGCCGTTTACCGATCACCTGCTGGAAGAGGAATCGCAGCGTCTGGCCGGTCCTGGCCAGGACGTCATGCGCTCGCTGTCGCTGGCGATCATCGAGGAGCTGGTGGCGGTCAAGGACATCCTCGATCTGATCGAGCGAGGTGCCGCGCAGACCGAAAGCAAGGTCAACCTGCATGCCCAGGTCGGCAAGCTGGCCAAGACGCTCGGCATGATCGGCCTGAGTTCGGCCGCGAACGCCCTGCAGGTGCAGGTGGAGATGCTGGCCTCGTGGATCGAGCGCAGCGACATTCCCCCGGCGGCGGAGCTGCTCCGGCTGGCCGATGCCTTGCTGTATGTGGAAAGCATGGTCGCTACCCTGGAGCAGGGCGGGCAGCGCCAGCGTCAGGCGACCGCCATCCCGGCGGACGGGCAGGGCGAGGGCGAGTCGTTCGCGACCCACCAGTTGTTCGAGGCGCGTGTGGTCGTCATGGATGAGGCCCAGGCTGGCTTGGCCCTGGCCAAGCGGGCCATCACGGCCTACCTGGAGTCCAATGGCGACAAGCTCAACCTGGCCAACGTGCCGACCAGCCTGCAGGCCGTGCGCGGTGGTCTGTGGTTCCTCGGCCTGGCGCGTGCCGCGGAACTGGTGGGTGCCTGTGCCGATTACATCCAGAAGCACATGATCGAAATCAGCCAGATGCCTTCCGAGCAGATGCTGGAAACCCTGGCAGATGCGCTGACCAGCCTGGAGTTCTTCCTCGAGGGTGGCGCCAGCCTGCGCCCCGAAGGACAACGGGATGTGCTGGATCTCGCCGCCGACAGTGTTCGCGCGTTGGGGATGCAGGTCGCGGCCTGATGCAAGGCCAGTGGCAGCCGGCAGTCGTCGACGCCGCGCAGGCCGGTGGCTGGGCGCTGGTGCACTGCGGCCAGCGTTTCCTGTGTAACGCCGAGGGGGCGCTTTTCCGCCGCGACTGGCTGGCGCGGCGCTTGCCGAGCGTGCTGGCCGAGCACGGCATCGGCCATTTCAACGGTCAGCCGGTGTTCGTGCTGGAGGTGGCGGAAGCCGTCGACGGGCTTGTGCCGGGCTGTTTCTGGAAGGGGCTGCGCCAGTTCATGCTCGAGGGGGACTTTGCGACCTTCCGCATGCTGGGCTACGCCGCACAGGTCGGCACCTGGGCGCGCCAGCATCGCTTCTGCGGCAGTTGCGGCGCTCCGCTGCAGGCGCTGCCCGGCGAGCGGGCGATGGCCTGTCCGGCCTGTGCGCTGCACTATTATCCGCGTCTTTCGCCGAGCATCATTGTGCTGGTCAGTCGGGGCGACGAGATCCTGCTGGCGCGCTCGCCACGCTTCGCCACGGGGGTGTACAGCACGCTGGCCGGCTTCGTCGAACCGGGCGAGTCGATCGAGGCGTGCGTGCAGCGCGAGGTCCGCGAAGAGGTGGCGCTGGAGGTGGGCAATCTGCGCTACATCGCCAGCCAGAACTGGCCATTCCCCCATTCGCTGATGCTCGGGTTCCACGCCGACTACGTGGGCGGTGAGATAGTGCCGCAGCCCGAGGAAATCGAGGATGCGCGCTGGTTCGGCCTGGATGACCTGCCGCCGTTGCCCCCCCATGGCTCGATTGCCCGTTATCTGATCGAGCTGCACCTGGCGCGCCGCGCAGGCTCTGCCGATCCGCTCCTGCCTGCCTGATTCGCGCGCCGCTCGCCAGCGCTCTGGGGCGGGGAGCATGGCTCCCCTCCAGTCGTGGCCTGCCGGTCTGGCGTGAAATCTTGATCCGTTAGCGATTTGCGGCACCCGTGCTGGCGAGCGCCGAAGCTGTCTCCGCATAATGCGGCGTCATTTGCTTCGGGATATCTCAATCATGCAATACAACGGACTGGCCTGGGCCTCCGCTCTGGTGGCCTTGATGGTGCTGGCGATTGCCGGGCGCATCCTGTTCGATCGCAGCTGGTTTCTGGGCTGGTTGCGCGGTACCTGCGGACTGCTCTTGCTGGCCTTGGCCCTGCTGGCTGGCGGAGTGGCTTACGACCTGCACAGCTATGGGCCTCTGCCGCCGCCGGGCAAGCCCTTGCTGACCCTGAGTTTCCAGGCCGAGGGCAGCCAGCGCTATCGCGTCACGCTGCGCGAAGCTGGTCGTGAGCGCAGCATGATCCTCTCGGGCGATCTCTGGCAGCTGGATGCCCGGGTGTTCGGCTGGAAGGGGCTGGCGACGCTGATTGGCCTGCAGCCGGGCTATCGCCTGGAGCTGCTGACGGGACGCTATCGGGCGGCGGAGCAGCAGGCGGCGGCCGAGCCCAGTCGCATGCTGCTGGCGTCGAGTCCCTACGGCATCGACTTGTGGCGCTGGCTGCGCGAGGGACGGCATGACCTGTTTCTGTTCGATGCGCGGGGCGCGCGCGTGACTTTCCTGCCGATGGCGGATGGTGCGGTTTATGCGATCAGCCTGAACTCCTCCGGTCTCCTTGCCGAGCCGCAGAGCCAGGCGGCGCGAGAGGCGCTGGCGCTCCAGTAGTGGCTGTCGGTTCACAGAATGGGCGGGGTCACTGTGACTGAGCGGTGCGCCGAGTCGCGGGGGGGCTCTGGCGAGGCGGGCTGATCAAGCTGGCTGGAGCCTGGGGCTGGTGAAGCTTTAGCGGCGGCCAGAAAAGAAAAACCCCGGTCTTGCGACCGGGGTTCTCTATCACACCCTCGTCCCTTGCGGGGCGAGCGAGCCGTTCCTTAGTGGAACTGGTTCATGGTGTTGTCTTTGCCGCTTGCCTTCAGAGCAGCTTCGCCAGCGAAGTACTCTTTGTGGTTGTCGCCGATGTCGGAGCCAGCCATGTTCTGGTGCTTGACGCAGGCGATGCCCTGACGGATTTCCTGACGCTGCACGCCCTTCACGTAGGCCAGCATGCCCTGGTCGGCGAAGTAGCCCTTGGCCAGGTTGTCGGTGGACAGGGCCGCGGTGTGGTAGGTCGGCAGGGTGATCAGGTGGTGGAAGATGCCAGCCTGAGCGGAACCGTCGCGCTGGAAGGTGCGGATCATTTCGTCGGCACGGGCAGCCAGTTCGGTCTCGTCGTACTCGACGCTCATCAGCTTGGCGCGGTCGTAGGCGGACACGTCCTTGCCTTCGGCAACCATGGCATCGAACACTTGCTGACGGAAGTTCAGGGTCCAGTTGAAGGACGGGCTGTTGTTGTACACCAGCTTGGCGTTCGGGATGACTTCGCGGATGCGGTCAACCATGCCCTTGATCTGGCCAACGTGCGGCTTCTCGGTTTCGATCCACAGCAGGTCGGCGCCGTTCTGCAGGGAGGTGATGCAGTCCAGGACGCAACGGTCTTCGCCAGTGCCCTTGCGGAACTGGAACAGGTTGGACGGCAGACGCTTCGGACGCAGCAGCTTGCCTTCGCGCTTGATCACGACGTCGCCGTTGCCCAGTTCGGCTTCGGAGATTTCGTCGCAATCCAGGAAGGAGTTGTACAGGTCGCCCAGGTCGCCCGGCTCTTTGGTCACGGCGATCTGCTTGGTCAGGCCGGCGCCCAGGGAGTCGGTACGAGCAACGATGATGCCGTTGTCGATGCCCAGCTCGAGGAAGGCGTAGCGAACGGCAGCGATCTTGGCGAGGAAGTCAACGTGCGGAACGGTGACCTTGCCATCCTGGTGACCGCACTGCTTCTCGTCGGAAACCTGGTTCTCGATCTGGATGCAGCAGGCACCGGCTTCGATCATGCGCTTGGCCAGCAGGTAGGTGGCTTCCGGGTTACCGAAGCCAGCGTCGATGTCGGCGATGATCGGGACGATGTGGGTTTCGTAGTTGTCGATCTGGTTCTGGATCTCAGCGGCCTTGGCGGTGTCGCCGGCTTCGCGGGCAGCGTCCAGAGCGGTGAACAGCAGGTCCAGTTCGCGGCTGTCGGCCTGACGCAGGAAGGTGTACAGCTCTTCGATCAGGTCGGAGACGGCAGTCTTCTCGTGCATCGACTGGTCCGGCAGCGGGCCGAAGTCGGAGCGCAGGGCAGCGACCATCCAGCCGGACAGGTACAGGTAGCGCTTGTTGGTGGTCTTCAGGTGCTTCTTGATGGAGATCAGCTTCTGCTGACCGATGAAGCCGTGCCAGCAACCCAGCGACTGGGTGTAGACGGACGAGTCGGCATCGTACTCGGCCATGTCCTTGCGCATGATGTCAGCGGTGTACTGAGCGATTTCCAGGCCGGTCTTGAAGCGGTTCTGGGCGCGCATGCGAGCGACGGACTCAGGGTTGATAGCGCTCCAGCTGCTGCCAAATTGTTCTTTCAGGGCGGCAATGGCCTTGATGTCGTTTTGATAAGCGGACATGGTCAATCCTTCAAAGAGAGTGTTTCGTTGAGCACCGACATTCCCATTCAACACCGGAGTGCTGACGGTATTGTTGCAAGAGCTCACCGCAGAGCGTCGAGGTAGTGACCGGTACGGCAGAGGCCGCAGGGAGGGGATGTAGTGACGACCGGCGGGGTGACTACAGCAACCGGGTGGGTTGTGTCTGTCGTACCGGTTGAAACATTGCTTCCCCGTCCCTCAGGACAACTTCGTTCCAGTCGCAACCTTGTCGCACCGCCGTGTGGGTGGTACTGACACGAACCGATTCCAGGGGTGTTCTGGACTGCGATCCGGAGGCCGTTTGGGGCCTCTGGTCAGCGGGAGCGAGATCATCATGCTCGGTTAGGGGAGGGGCGTCAATGGATTTTGTAGTATTTTTTTGAGGCTACTACAAAAGTTTAAGGTCACTCGAGCAGCTCGACTTTGAGGCGCAGGCCCTGGGTTTGCTGGAAACTGCCGGAGCGTTGCGAGAGCAGGCCGGAGCGACTGTCGGAGGCGCTTTCGCTGATGCCGCCGAGGGTGATCCATTCGCCGAGCCGGCCGCTGACCCGGGTGTCGGTGCTTTGCGTGTCGATCGTCCCGCGGCGGCTGCCCAGGTGGTCCTGCTGGCTGCGGATGGCGAGTTGGACCTGATCGCCGTGCACGCTGGCCACCACCTCGACGCCCCGGTTGATATCGCGATATTCGGTGTGCTGGGTGGGGTAACCGTAGGCATCGCGTCCGCTGGTGGTCAGGGGCAGGCTCTGGCCGACCTGGATCAGCGCCGGATAGCCCTCCGTGGCCTGGATTTGCTGCAGCGAGCCGCTGCTGCCGCGGCGGCTCTGGTCGATGATGCGCACCTCGCTGTGACCATAGCGCTCGCCGCGCCCGGTGGTGACCTGGACATTGCCGGTGCCGAGGCTGCCGTCGACCCGGTAGCCGTCCTGGCTGGCGCTGCTGTTCTGCTGGCTGTCGATGCTGATCAGCAGGCGCCGCGGGCGGGTGTCGAGCCGTTGCAGCACGTCCTGCAGTTCGCTGATCTGCGCCGGCTCGGCGGTGACGATCAGCTGGTTGCCATAGGCTCTGACCCGGCCCGTGGCGCCGAGTACCGACTGCGCCAGCGGCAGCATTTCCTCGGCCGTGCGGTAGTGCAGCGGCAGTATCTCGGTCGCGGCCTGGGCGATCAGGCTGAGCGTGAGGCCGAGGATCGCCAGGAGGACACGCCGGGTCATAGGACAAAGCTCCGCAGGTCGGGGTCGCTGAGGCTGGTGTTCCAGCTCTGGTCGAACTGGCGTTGCAGCTGGCGGACGCGGCTGCGGGCCTGATAGTGGGCCTGCCCGGCCGGTTGCGCGGGGACCGGGCGGAGCAGCAGGCCGCAGTCGTCGATCAGCAGGTAGGCGAGGTCGTCGGCGGGATAGTCCGGGTGGGTCCGGCGGATCTCGCAGTTGCTGGTGTACTGGCGGGCGAGGCGCAGCAGTGCGTGGCCGTCGCCGGCCGCGCGGCGGCTGTCGCGCAGCAGGATGCGCAGGCGGTTGCGCGGGTGGGCGCGGAGAAACTGCCGGCAGGCCTCGGCGATGGCGCGCTGGTCGTACAGCCAGGGCTCGAGATCGGGGCTGTACAGGCAGAGGCTGCGCCGGGCCTGCAGGATCAGGGCGAGGGCGTGGCTGCGCAGGGGCTCCGGGCCGGCGCACTCCTCGATGCGGGCATGGCTGCCGAGGAGGCACGGGGCCGGCTCCAGACGGGCGCCCGACTCCCCGGCTTCGGCGGGCGGGTTGTGGATGGCGAAGCGCCCCGGAGAGCGGAATTCGAAAGCGGGCAGTTCGCCGTCGTCATCGTGGTCGTGCTCCGGGGCGTTGCTCATGGGGGCCTCTCAGGCGCTGTTGCGCACCATGTCGACGTGGGGGATGCCGGCGTCGAGGAATTCCTCGCTGGCTACCCGGAAGCCTAGCCGCTCGTAGAAGCGGATGGCATGGGCCTGGGCGGTGAGCTTCTGGGTGGTCAGGCCGCGGCGCTCGGCTTCGGCCAGGGTGGCCTGCATCAGCATCTCGCCGATGTGCAGGCCGCGCCAGTCCTTGAGCACGGAAACGCGACCGATTTGGCCGTCCGGCAGCAGACGGGCGGTGCCGACGGCGAAATCACCCTCGAAGGCGAGGAAGTGCACCGCATCCACGTCGTCGGCATCCCACTCGAGCTCCGGCGGTACGCCCTGTTCGACGATGAACACCGCTTCGCGGATCCGGCGCAGGTCGGCGTTGTCGGCGTGCCAGTCGGCGATGCGCACGGTGAGCTCATTCATCGGCGGCAAACTCCAGGCTGCCCTGCTTGACCAGTTCGTGGATCAGCGTCAGGGCCTCGTCGCTTTCCAGCCAGGGCTCGAGGTTTTCCAGGTGCAGGGCGTCGGCGCTGCAGACCAGCTTGAGCAGCTCGCGCAGCGATCCGTCCAGGCGGCGGCTGTTGCCGCTGGCGAACAGCACCAGGTAGTCGTCGATCTCGCTCCAGGCCAGGCGCGCGCTGGGGTTGCGCACCAGTACGGCGCCGTCGCCGAGGGCGGCGAAGAACTCCGCTTCGTCGATCTCCTCGCTGGCGACCAGCTCCGGGTAGCGTGGCTCGGTCATGAACTGGCCGAACCAGGTCAGCAGCAGCTTCTCGTCGCTCATGTGGCGGTCGATCAGGCCGCGCAGGCGCTCGAGGGCGTCGCGCTGGATCTGGTTCGGGTCGTCTGTGGGCTGGCAGTCGGCGTCGCTGTAGCGTTCTTCATCGGGGAGGAACTGGCCGAGGAAGTCGGTGAAGTGGGTGAGCACCTCGCTGGCGCTGGGCGCGCGGAAGCCCACCGAGAAGGTCATGCACTCGTCCTCGGCGATGCCGTAGTGCGCCAGGCGCGGCGGCAGGTAGAGCATGTCGCCGGGCTCCAGCACCCACTCGTCGCTCTGCGCGAAGCCGGCGAGGATGCGCAGGTCCGGATGGTCGAGCAGCGGGCTGTCGCTGTCGCACATCTGGCCGAGCTTCCAGCGGCGGTGGCCGTGGGCCTGGAGGAGGAACACGTCGTAGTTGTCGAAGTGCGGGCCGACCCCGCCGCCCGGGGCGGCATAGCTGATCATCAGATCGTCGATGCGCCAGCTGGGCAGGAACAGGAACTGATCCATCAGTTCGCGCATGTCCGGCACGAACTGGTCGACCGCCTGCACCAGCAGGGTCCAGTCGCGCTCGGGCAGCGTCTGGTAGGTCTCCTCGCTGAACGGGCCGCGGCGCAGCTCCCAGGGGCTTTCGCCGTGCTCGAGGACGATGCGCGACTCGACTTCCTCCTCCAGCGACAGGCCGGCCAGTTCGTCGGGGCTGATCGGGCTCTGGTAGCCGGGGATGGCCTGGCGGATCAGCAGCGGTTTCTTCTGCCAGTAGTCGCGGAGGAATTCGCGGGGCGTGAGGCCGCCCAGCAGTTGCAGCGGGGTATCGGGTGCCATATCCAACTCTTCAAATATGAAAACGCCCGACCTCGAGACCGGCGGTGGCTGCCAGTCTGGACGGTCGGGCGAAGGGCCGTTCAGGCTGGGATCAGATGCGCTTGGCCTGGGCCACCGCGTTGCCGATGTAGCTGGCCGGGGTCATGACGCGCAGCTCGGCCTTGGCCTGCTCCGGAATCTCCAGGGTGTCGATGAACTGGCGCAGGGCTTCCGGGCTGATGCCCTTGCCGCGGGTCAGTTCCTTGAGCTTCTCGTAGGCGTTCTCGACGGCGTAGCGGCGCATCACGGTCTGCACCGGCTCGGCCAGCACTTCCCAGCAGTTGT
>DASQBU010000015.1:0-14582 GCA_035635035.1 Pseudomonas sp. | reverse complement strand
ACAGCCTGGGCGCCGCCGATGGTGAACACCCGGTCGACGCCGGCCACGCAGGCGGCGGCCAGCACCAGCTCGTTGATCTCGCCGCGCGGGGTCGGCACCACCATCACCACCTCGGCGACGCCGGCGACCTTGGCCGGGATGGCGTTCATCAGCACCGAGGACGGGTAGGCGGCCTTGCCGCCCGGCACGTAGAGGCCGGCGCGATCCAGCGGGGTGACCTACTGGCCGAGCACGGTGCCGTCGGCCTCGGTATAGGTCCAGGAATCCTGCTTCTGCCGCTCGTGGTACAGGCGCACGCGCTCGGCGGCCTTCTCCAGGGCGGCGCGCTGCTCGGCGCTGATGCGGGTCAGGGCCAGTTCCAGGCGCTCGCGCGGCAGGATCAGCTCGCTCATCGCGGTGGCCTCGACGCCGTCGAAACGCTGGGTGAACTCGACCACCGCGGCGTCGCCGCGCTCGCGCACGCCCTGGATGATGTCCAGCACGCGCTGGTTGACCGCATCGTCGGATACGCTTTCCCAGCTCAGCAGATGATCCAGGTGGCGGGCGAACTGCGGATCGGCGGCATCGAGTCGGCGGATGGCGATGGGTGCGGTCATGGCAAAGCCTCTCTGGCGTAGCGGGATCGGAAGCCGCCAGAGTAGCAGGCCCGGCCGGCCGGCACCCGACATTCGAGGCCATGGCACGGATAGGCGCGCATCGCTGGCGGCCAACAGAAAAAGGGGGGGACGTCGCGGGCGCCAGCGGCTGGCGCCCGGACGGCTCAGGCCGGCTGGCGGGACTCCACCGCGCGGCGCAGGGTGTCGATCAGGGCCTGGATGCGCGCGTGCTGCATCTTCATCGAGGCCTTGTTGACGATCAGCCGCGAGCTGACGTGGCAGATCAGCTCCTGCGGCTCCAGGCCGTTGGCGCGCAGGGTGTTGCCGGTGTCGACCACGTCGATGATCTTGTCGGCCAGGCCCACCAGCGGCGCCAGCTCCATCGAGCCGTACAGCTTGATGATGTCGACCTGGCGGCCCTGCTCGGCGTAGTAGCGCTTGGCCACGTTGACGAACTTGGTGGCCACGCGCAGGCGCCCGCTCGGCTCCGGCGCGCCGACCTTGCCGGCGGTCATCAGCTTGCACTGGGCGATCTGCAGGTCCAGCGGCTCGTACAGCCCCTGGCCGCCGTACTCGAGCAGCACGTCCTTGCCGGCCACGCCGAGGTCGGCGGCGCCCTGCTCGACGTAGGTCGGCACGTCGGTGGCGCGCACGATCAGCAGGCGCACGTCTGCCTGGGTGGTCGGGATGATCAGCTTGCGGCTCTTGTCCGGATTCTCGGTCGGCACGATGCCGGCCTCGGCCAAGAGCGGCAGGGTGTCGTCGAGGATGCGGCCCTTGGACAGCGCGATGGTCAGCATGACTGGTTCCTAGCCCGGGACGCGGCGGATCTTGGCGCCGAGGAGCTGCAGCTTTTCCTCGATGCATTCGTAGCCGCGGTCGATGTGGTAGATGCGGTCGATCAGCGTCTCGCCGTCGGCGACCAGGGCGGCGATCACCAGGCTGGCCGAGGCGCGCAGGTCGGTGGCCATCACCGGGGCGGCCTTGAGGCGCGGCACGCCGGTGACGATGGCGGTGTTGCCCTCGATCTGCACCTGGGCGCCCATGCGCTGCATCTCCAGCACGTGCATGAAGCGGTTCTCGAAGATGGTCTCGATCACCGTGCCGGTGCCCTCGGCCACCGCGTTCATGGCGATGAACTGCGCCTGCATGTCGGTGGGAAACGCCGGGTAGGGCGCGGTACGGATGTTGACCGCTTTGGGCCGCTTGCCCTTCATGTCCAGCTCGATCCAGTCCGCGCCGGTGGTAATCTCGGCGCCCGCCTCCTGCAGCTTGAGCAGCACGGCCTCGAGGATGGTCGGATCGGTGTCCTTGAGCTTGACCCGGCCGCGGGTGGCGGCCGCGGCCACCAGGTAGGTGCCGGTCTCGATGCGGTCCGGCATCACCGCGTAGCTGGTGCCACCGAGGCGCTTGACGCCGTCGACGGTGATGGTCGAGGTGCCGGCGCCCTGGATCTGCGCGCCCATGGCGATCAGCATGTTGGCCAGGTCGACCACCTCGGGTTCGCGGGCGGCGTTCTCGATGACGCTCCGACCGTTGGCCAGGGCGGCGGCCATCAGGATGTTCTCGGTGCCGGTCACGCTGACGGTGTCGAAGCAGTAGCGCGCCCCGCGCAGGCCGCCCTCGGGAGCGCGCGCCTTGATGTAGCCGCCCTCGACCTCGATGATCGCGCCCATGGCCTCGAGGCCGCGGATGTGCAGGTCGACCGGGCGGGTGCCGATGGCGCAGCCTCCGGGCAGGGCCACTTCGGCCTCGCCGAAGCGGGCCACCATCGGCCCCAGCACCAGGATCGAGGCGCGCATGGTCTTGACCAGCTCGTAGGGCGCCACCAGGGTCTTGATGGTGCGCGCATCGACCTCGACGTCGAGCTTCTCGTTGATCACCGGCTGCACGCCCATGCGACCGAACAGCTCGATCATGGTGGTGATGTCATGCAGGTGCGGCAGGTTGCGCACGGTGACCGGCTCGTCGGCCAGCAGGGTGGCAGCCAGGATCGGCAGCGCCGAGTTCTTCGCACCGGAAATGCGGATTTCCCCATCGAGCGGGGCGCCGCCGGTAATGATCAGTTTATCCATTGGGAATCTCGGTCACCGGCGCTCAGGCGCGCTCGGCCCAGGCAGCGCTGGTGAAAAATTTCATGGTCACGGCATGGATGCTGCCATTGGCGATCCAGTCGTTGAGATGGGCGTAAACCTGCTGCTGGCGCTTGACCGGGCTGAGGGCAGCCAGTTCGTCGCCGATCAGGTTCAGTTGAAAATCGCAGCCCTGCCCCTCGACTTCCACACGGGTACCGGGCAGTTGCGCTTCCAGATGGCGTTTGACGTCTTCAGCCTGCATTACTCGACCTCGATGGGGGATCTGCATGAATTGGCCGGACATCATACAAAAAAGCCCCGAAGCTGCGAACCCTGCAGCCATGCCGCCATGGACACGGCTGCAGCCGTCTCAGCCGGCCAGCGGCAGCAGTTCGAGCAGGCCGTAGACCCCGGCGACCTCGCGCATCTCTTCCGGCAGGTTGCGGACCCGCAGGGTCTTGCCGGTGGCACGCGCATCGCGCAGCAGGCACAGCAGCAACGACAGGCCGACGCTGCTGCTGTGGGTGATGCCCGCGCAGTCGACCCACACGTCCTGGGTCGGACTGGCGGCCAGCTGGCGGCGGGCGGTCTCGCGCAACTGGGCGCCGACATGCATGTCGATCACCCCCTGCAGCGCCAGGACACCGGGCTCCACTTCGTGCAGGGTGCCTGCACCGGCGGCACTCATTGCTTGCCGCCTTCCTGTTTCTTGGCGGTTTCCTGGGCCTGCGCCACGGCATCGCCCCAGGTGGCGATGACCTTGTCCAGATCTTCGCCGTGGGTGCGCATGGACTCGGCGAACTGGTCGCGGAACAGCTTGCCGATGTTGATGCCGTTGATGATCACGTTGCGCACTTTCCAGTCACCGCCCTTCTGCTCGAGGGTGTAGGTCAGCGGATAGATGGCGCCGTTGCGCCCGACCACTTCCATGTTCACCGAGGCGCGCTCCGGATCGCTCTCGGGAGTCGCCGGCAGCATGCGGATTTCCTGGTTGTCGTACTCGAGCAGGGCGTTGCCGTAGAACTTCACCAGACTGCGCTTGAAGCTCTCCTGGAAGGCCTGCATCTGCTGCGGCGAGGCGCTACGGCTGTAGCGCACGGTCATCACCCCGCGGGCAAAGCCGTCGAAGTCGACCACCGGACCGAGAATGCCGTTGAGCGCCTGGAAGAAGGCCTCCGGATCCTGCTTGAACTTCGCGCGATTGCTGGTCAGCTCACCCAGCACCTTGTCGGTGGCGCCCTGCACCACCTGCTGCGGCGTAGCCGCCGCATGACTCATGAACGGCAGGCAGGCGAGCAACACCAGCAGGCCGCGACGCAGAATCTTGAGCATGATGAATCCTCCCGAATGACTTACTGAGCCGGCTGCTGGGCCGGCTCCTTGTTGACGGAGTTGAGCAGGAACTTGCCGATCAGGTCTTCCAGCACCAGGGCCGACTGGGTATCGCGGATCACCCCGCCATCCTTGAGCACCCGCTCCTCGCCGCCGATGCTGATGCCGATGTATTTCTCGCCGAGCAGGCCGGCGGTGAGGATCGACGCCGTGGAGTCGACCGGCAGGTTGTCCACGCTCTTGTCGATGTCCATGGTCACCTTGCCCCTGAAGTTCTTGTGATCCAGTTCGACCGCCACCACCTTGCCGATGGTCACGCCGGCCATGGTCACCTTGGCCCGCGCGCTGACGCCGGCGGTGTTGTCGAAGTAGGCGTACACGCGATAGGTGCTTTCCGCCGCACCGATGGTCAGACCGCTGACGCGCAGAGCCAGCAACGCCAAAGCCAGCAGGCCGGTCAGGATGAACAGACCGACGCCGATTTCCAAAGAACGGGATTGCATCAGAAATCTCCAAACATCAGAGCGGTAAGAATGAAGTCGAGGCCGAGCACGGCCAGCGAGGCATAGACCACGGTACGGGTGGTGGCACGACTGATGCCCTCGGAAGTCGGCTCGCAGTCGTAGCCCTGGAATACCGCGATCCAGGTCACCACCACGGCGAACACCAGGCTCTTGATCACGCCATTGAGCACATCGCCGCGGAATTCGACGGTGCGCTGCATGTTGCCCCAGTAGGAGCCGTCGTAGACGCCCAGCCAGTCCACCGCGACCATCGCGCCGCCCCAGATGCCGACCACGGTGAAGATCGCCGAAAGCAGCGGCATGGAAATGAAGCCGGCCCACAAGCGCGGCGCGATGATGTACTTGAGCGGATCGACGCCGATCATCTCCAGGCTGGAGAGCTGCTCGGTGGACTTCATGTTGCCGATTTCGGCGGTCAGCGCCGATCCGGCCCGCCCGGCGAACAGCAACGCGGTGACCACCGGGCCCAGCTCGCGCAGCAGGGTCAGTGCCACCATCTGCCCGACCGCCTCCTCGGAGGCGAAGTCGACCAGGATGTTGTAGCCCTGCAGCGCCAGCACCATGCCGATGAAGACGCCGGAAACGACGATGATCGCCAGCGACAGCACACCGACCGAATACAGCTGCTTGACCAGCAGGCCCAGGGGATTGCCGGCGCCGTTGCGCCCGGTCAGGGCATGCAGGAGGAACAGGCCGGAGCGCCCGATGGCCTCGACGATATCGAGACCGGCGCGGCCGAACAGGCGCACGCGCTCGAGCGGAGGAGTCTTGCGCATCAGGCGTCTCCCAGCAGGTCGCGGCGGTAATCCGACGCGGGGTAGTGGAACGGCACCGGACCATCGGCAATCCCCTGCATGAACTGGCGGATGCGCGGATTGTCGGAGTCCATCAGTTCCTCCGGAGTCCCCTGCCCCAGCACCTGGGCATTGCCGACCACGTACAGGTAGTCGGCGATGCTCGCCGTTTCCGCCAGGTCGTGGGACACCACGATGCTGGTCAGGCCGAGCGCATCGTTGAGCAGCCGAATCAGCCGCACCAGCACGCCCATGGCGATCGGGTCCTGGCCGACGAAGGGCTCGTCGTACATGAGGATCTGCGGATCGAGGGCGATCGCCCGGGCCAGCGCCACGCGACGCTTCATGCCGCCGGACAGCTCGTCGGGCATCAGCTCGACCGCACCGCGCAGGCCGACCGCCTGCAGCTTCATCAGCACGATGTCGCGGATCATCTCCTCCGGCAGCTTGGTGTGCACCCGCAGCGGGAAGGCGACGTTCTCGAACACGTTGAGGTCGGTGAACAGGGCGCCGCTCTGGAACAACACCCCCATCTGCTTGCGCATGTCGAACAGCTCGCCACGCGACAAAGCCGGGAGGTTGTGGCCGTTGACGATCACGTCGCCGCTGGTGGGGCGCAACTGGGCGCCGATCAGGCGCAGAAGGGTGGTCTTGCCGCAGCCGGACGGCCCCATGATGCCGGTCACTTTGCCGCGCGGAATGAGCAGATCCACGTTATCGAAGATGGTGCGCGTACCGCGCTTGAAGGTCACACCTTTCAGCTCGACGGCATACGCGTTGTCGCTAGTCATCGGTACTCCTTGCATGTCGGACTGCCGGGCGGAACCCCGCGCCACGCTGGAGGACAGTCGCCAGGCAGAAACCGAATAGCCGCGGACTATAGCACCACCGCGCGAATCCCCCCAAGCACCAACACCGCGACCGAGCGCAATTGATGAGCACTCGGCACTTTCCCGGTATAATGCCAGACCTCCTCAGCCGACCATGCCCGCCCCCATGCCCCAGACGCCCTCCTTCATCCAGTCTGCCCAGCGCACCATCCGCCTGGAAGTGGAAGCCGTGAACGATCTGCTGGCCCGGATCAACGGCGACTTCGTCCGCGCCTGCGAACTGCTGCTGGGCTGCAAGGGGCGCGTGGTGGTGGTCGGCATGGGCAAGTCCGGGCACATCGGCCGCAAGATCGCCGCCACCCTGGCCAGCACCGGCACCACGGCGTTCTTCGTCCACCCCGCCGAGGCCAGTCACGGCGACATGGGCATGATCACCCGCGACGACCTGGTGCTGGCGCTGTCCAACTCCGGCAGCACCGCCGAGATCGTCACCCTGCTGCCGCTGATCAAGCGCATGGGCATCACCCTGATCAGCATCACCGGCAACCCCGACTCGCCGCTGGCCCAAGCCGCCGCAGTCAACCTGGATGCCGGCGTGAGCCAGGAAGCCTGCCCGCTGAACCTCGCGCCGACCTCTTCGACCACCGTCTCGCTGGTGCTCGGCGACGCCCTGGCCATCGCCCTGCTGGAAGCGCGCGGTTTCACCGCCGAAGACTTCGCCTTCTCCCACCCGGGCGGCGCGCTGGGCCGGCGCCTGCTGCTCAAGGTGGAGAACATCATGCACAGCGGCAGCGAGCTGCCGCAGGTGCAGCGCAACACCCCGCTGCGCGAGGCGCTGCTGGAGATGACCCGCAAGGGCCTCGGCATGACCGTGGTCACCGAGACCGACGGCCGCCTGGCCGGCATCTTCACCGACGGCGACCTGCGCCGCGCCCTGGACCGCGGCGTCGACGTGCGCGAGGCGCGCATCGACGAACTGATGACCGCCGGCGGCAAGACCGCGCGCCCCGACATGCTCGCCGCCGAAGCGCTGAAGATCATGGAGGACCACAAGATCAGCGCCCTGGTGGTCATCGACGGGCAGCAGCGCGCCATCGGCGCGCTGAACATGCACGACCTGCTGCGCGCCGGAGTGATGTGAATGAATCGCGACCTGCAGCAACGCGCCCGCCAGATCCGCCTGGCAATCTTCGACGTCGACGGCGTGCTGACCGACGGCAAGCTGTACTTCCTGCCCGAAGGCGGCGAATTCAAGACGTTCAACACCCTCGACGGCCACGGCATCAAGATGCTGATCAATTCCGGCGTGCGCACCGCCATCATCAGCGGGCGCAAGACCCCGGTGGTCGAACGACGGGCGCAGAACCTCGGCATCCAGCACCTCTATCAGGGCCGCGAGGACAAACTGGTCGTGCTCGACGAACTGTTGGCCGAACTGGGACTCTCATATGAGCAGGTCGCCTATCTGGGCGACGACCTGCCCGACCTGCCGGTGATCCGCCGGGTGGGCCTCGGCATGGCGGTGGCCAGCGCCGACGCCTTCGTCCGCCAGCACGCCGCCGGCGTGACCCAGGCCCGCGGTGGCGAAGGCGCCGCCCGCGAGTTCTGCGAACTGATCATGCGCGCCCAGGGCACGCTGGAGGCAGCCCAGGCTGCCTATCTGTGACGGGACCCCCATGAATCGCAAGCTGCGCACCTCCCTGCTGTTCGCCGCCACTGCCGCCCTGCTGGCGGCCGGCTACTGGGGCCTTCGCCCCGACCGCTTCATGGCGCCCGCGGAAACCCCCGGGATCGACAGCGCCATCGACTACTACGTCGAAAACGCCCGCAGCGTCCAGTTCCAGGAAGACGGCAAGCTGCACTACCGGATGGTCGCCGAGCACCTCGAGCACATCCGCAGCAGCGACATCACCCTGGTGACCCGTCCCGACCTGCTGCTGCATCGCGGCAGCGACTATCCTTGGCATGTGCAGAGCGCCCGCGGCGAGGTTTCCCCCGGCGGCGCCGAGGTCGAGCTGATCGATGACGTGCGCGTGGCGCGCACCGACGCCAAGGGCAGACCGACCATCCTGACCACCAGCCGGTTGACGGTGTTCCCCGACAAGGATTACGCCCAGACCAGCCAGCCCGTGCGCATCGAGGCCGCCAACGGCGTGACCACGGCCACCGGCATGCAGGCCTATTTCAACGACGGCAGGATGCTCCTGAAGTCCAACGTGCGAGGACAGCATGAGATTCGTTAACTCCCTTCCCCTTCTGTTCGGGCTGAGCAGCCTGCTCGCCACCGTCCCGGCCTGGGCGCTGCCCTCCGACCGCGAGCAGCCGATCCGCGTCCAAGCCGATACCGCCGAACTGGACGACGCCAAGCACGTGGCCGTGTACCGCGGCGGCGTCGTGGTCACCCAGGGCACCCTGAAGATCACCGGCGACACCGTCACCGTCACCCAGGACAAGAACGGTGAGATCGAAACCTTCACCTCGGTCGGCAAGCCCGCCTACTACGAGCAGAAGCCGGCCCCGGACAAGCCGCTGGTCAAGGCCTACGGCCTGACCATCCAGTACTTCGCGGCCAACGAACGCATCGTGCTGATCGACCAGGCCAAGGTGATCCAGGACGGCAACACCTTCGAGGGCGAGAAGATCGTCTACGACACCCAGCGCCAGATCGTCAATGCCGGCCGCGCCACCGGCAGCACGGTGACCGCGCCACGCCCGCGCATCGACATGATGCTCCAGCCGCGCGGCAAGAAGGGCCAGGCGGAGCAGAGCGCCCAATGAGCACCCTGATCGCCCAGCACCTGGCCAAGAGCTACAAGGGACGCGCCGTGGTGCGCGACGTCAGCCTGTCGATCGACAGCGGGCAGATCGTCGGCCTGCTCGGCCCCAACGGCGCCGGCAAGACCACCTGCTTCTACATGATCGTCGGCCTGGTGCACGCCGATCAGGGCCGGGTGCTGATCGACGACCAGGACGTCACCCACCTGCCGATGCACGGGCGCGCCCGCGCCGGCATCGGCTACCTGCCGCAGGAAGCCTCGATCTTCCGCAAGCTGACGGTGGCCGACAACATCATGGCGATCCTCGAGACGCGCAAGGACCTCGACCGCGCCGGGCGCCGCGCCGCCCTGGAAAGCCTGCTGCAGGAATTCCACATCAGCCACATCCGCGAGAACCGCGGCATGAGCCTGTCCGGCGGCGAGCGCCGGCGGGTGGAAATCGCCCGCGCGCTGGCCAGCGACCCGAAGTTCATCCTGCTCGACGAACCCTTCGCCGGCGTCGATCCGATCTCGGTCGGCGACATCAAGCAGATCATCCACCACCTCAAGAAACGCGGCATCGGCGTGCTGATCACCGACCACAACGTCCGCGAGACGCTGGACATCTGCGAGACGGCCTACATCGTCAACGCCGGTCAACTGATCGCCGAAGGCGATGCCGAGACCATCCTCGCCAACGAACTGGTCAAGGAAGTGTATCTCGGCCACGAGTTCCGCCTTTAAGCACTCGATCCCCGCGCATGCCCGCCGTCCGGCGGGCATCCCTCTCGTTTCGACGCCAGCACTGTCGGCCAAGGCCGTTTCCCGCACCTGTCAAGCCTAGGCAAACCCGAAGATCTCAGGCATATAATTTGCTAAACAAGGCGCTTCGGCGCCAGCCGCGGACAGCGCACAGGCGCTGGCAGACCCCAAGGTGCCAACTCCCCAGCCATGAAACACTCGCTAGTCCTCAAGATGGGCCAGCAGCTGACGATGACCCCGCAGCTGCAGCAAGCCATTCGTCTGCTCCAACTGTCGACCCTCGACCTGCAGCAGGAAATCCAGGAAGCCCTCGAGTCGAATCCGATGCTCGAACGCCAGGAGGATGGCGACGACTTCGACAACAGCGATCCGCTGGCAGAACACGAACCCGCCCCCACCGCCGCCAGCCATGACAGCACGGTCAGCACCAGTGCCGAACGAGATCCCGACAGCCTCGACGAAGCCGACCAGTGGGGCGAGCGCATTCCCAGCGAACTGCCGGTGGACACCGCCTGGGAGGACATCTACCAGACCAGCGCCAGCAGCCTGCCGGTGAGCGAGGACGACGAGTGGGACTTCACCGCGCGCACCTCCTCCGGTGAAAGCCTGCACAGCCACCTGCTCTGGCAGCTCAACCTGGCGCCGATGAGCGACAGCGACCGGCTGATCGCCATGTCGATCATCGACGCGATCAACAACGACGGCTATCTCGAGGAAAGCCTCGAGGAGATCCGCGACTCCCTCGATCCCGAGCTGGGCATCGAGCTGGACGAAGTGGAGATGGTCCTCCATCGCGTCCAGCAGTTCGAGCCGCTGGGCATCGGCGCCCGCGATCTCAGCGAGTGCCTGCTGCTGCAACTGAACCAGCTGCCGGCCGACACCCCATGGCTGGAGCAGGCCCGCCGCGTGGCCCGCGAGTATCTCGACCTGCTCGGCAGCCGCGACTACACCCAGCTGATGCGCCGCCTGCGTCTCAAGGAGGACGAGCTGCGCCAGGTGGTCGAGCTGATCCAGACCCTCAATCCGCGCCCCGGCGCGCAGATCGAGAGCAGCGAAGCCGAGTACGTGGTGCCCGACGTGATCGTGCGCAAGGACAACGAGCGCTGGCTGGTCGAACTCAACCCCGACGCCATGCCGCGCCTGCGGGTCAACCCGCACTACGCCGGCATGGTGCGCCGCGCCGACAGCAGCGCCGACAACACCTACCTGCGCAACCAGCTGCAGGAGGCGCGCTGGTTCATCAAGAGCCTGCTCAGCCGCAACGAGACGCTGATGAAGGTCGCCACGCAGATCGTCGAGCAGCAGCGCGGCTTCCTCGAGTACGGCGAGGAGGCGATGAAGCCGCTGGTGCTGCACGACATCGCCGAGGCGGTGGGTATGCACGAATCGACCATCTCGCGAGTCACCACGCAGAAGTACATGCACACCCCGCGGGGCATCTTCGAGCTCAAGTACTTCTTCTCCAGCCACGTCAGCACGGCCGAAGGCGGCGAGTGCTCGTCGACGGCGATCCGCGCCATCATCAAGAAACTGGTGGCCGCGGAAAATCCGAAAAAGCCGTTGAGCGACAGCAAGATCGCTGGTTTACTGGAGGCACAGGGAATTCAGGTGGCTCGACGGACCATCGCCAAGTATCGGGAATCCTTGGGCATAGCCCCATCGAGCGAACGCAAGCGCCTGGTGTGACGCTCACCCCGCAATGACATCGCATTCCAACGACAGGACCTCGCGCCTGTCTGCAATCGCAGGTAATAAGGAGAAGCAGCATGCAAGTCAACATCAGTGGCCAACACCTGGAAGTGACTGACACTCTGCGCGACTACATCAACGAGAAACTGGAGCGCCTGGCGCGCCATTTCGACAAGATCACCAATGTCCAGGTGATCATGCAGGTGGAAAAACTGCAGCAGAAAATCGAAGCGACCCTGCACGTCGCCGGCGGCGAAGTGGTCGCCAACGCCGAGCACGAAGACATGTATGCCGCCATCGACCTGCTGGCCGACAAGCTGGACCGCCAGCTGATCAAGCACAAGGAAAAGCTGGTCGAGCGCGGACAGGGCACCGCCACCCGCTGATCATTTCCCGATGATTCGACTAGAGCACATCCTGACCCCCGGCCGTTCCCAGGTGAACGTGCCGGGAGGCAGCAAGAAGCGCGTTCTGGAACAGATCGCCAACCTCGTAGCCCGGGATCTTCCCGGGCTCGACGCACCTGACATCTTCGAAAGCCTGGTGGCCCGCGAAAAGCTCGGCTCGACCGGCTTCGGCAACGGCATCGCCATTCCCCACTGCCGCCTGGCCGGCTGCTCGGTGCCGGTGTGCGCCCTGCTGCGCCTCGACGCTCCGGTGGACTTCGACGCCCTCGACGGCGCCCCGGTGGACCTGCTGTTCGTCCTGCTGGTGCCGGAAGCCGCCACCGAGGAACATCTCGAACTGCTGCGCCAGATCGCCGGCCTGCTCGACCGCGCCGACGTACGCGAGCGCCTGCGCCAGGCCAAGGACGGCTTCGACCTGTACCAGGTCGTGCTCGACACCGTGGACGGGCGCTGAACCATGCGCCTGATCATCGTCAGCGGGCGCTCGGGCTCGGGCAAGAGCACCGCCCTTGCCGTGCTCGAGGACAACGGCTTCTACTGCATCGACAACCTGCCGGCCAGCCTGCTGCCGGACCTGGCCGAGCGCGCCCTGCTGCACACCGAGCTGTCGCAGCCGCAGATCGCGGTGTCCATCGACGCCCGCAACCTGCCCAGCCAGCTCAAGCGCTTTCCCGAACTGCTGGAGCAGCTGCGCCAGCACAACATCCAGTGCGACGTGCTCTTTCTGGATGCCGACAATGCCACCCTGCTCAAGCGCTTCTCGGAAACCCGCCGCCGGCACCCGCTGAGCAGCCCGAGCCGTTCGCTGAGCGAAGCGATCGACGACGAAACCCTGCTGCTCGGCCCGATCGCCGACCTGGCCGACCTGAAGATCGACACCGCCAACCTCAACCTGTACCAGTTGCGCGACTGCATCAAGCTGCGCCTGCTGGACAAACCGGAGGCCGGCACCGCCTTCCTGGTCGAGTCGTTCGGCTTCAAGCGCGGCATGCCGGTGGACGCCGACCTGGTGTTCGACGTGCGCTGCCTGCCCAACCCCTACTGGAAGCCGGACCTGCGCGAGCACAGCGGCCTGGAGCCGGTGGTGCGCGCCTACCTGGACGCCCAGGCGGACGTCGAGGAGATGTACCAGGACATCTTCGCCTACCTGAGCAAGTGGCTGCCGCGCTTTGCCGCGAGCAATCGCGCCTACGTCACCGTGGCGATCGGCTGCACCGGCGGCCATCACCGCTCGGTCTATCTGGCCGAGCGCCTCGGCACGGCCCTGCGCGCCAAGCTCGGCAACGTGCAGATCCGCCACCGCGATCTTCCCTAACGACACCAAGGACAGTCACCGCCGCGATGCCAGCCTGCGACATCACCATCATCAACAAGCTCGGCCTGCACGCCCGTGCCGCCGCCAAGTTCGTCGGCGTGGCCGGCCGCTTCCCCTGCCAGGTCCGCGTCGGCCGCTCGGCGGACAGCCTGGTGGATGGCAAGAGCATCATGGCGGTCATGATGCTCGCCGCCGGCCAGGGCACCGCCCTGCATCTGCAGACCGAGGGCGAGCAGGACGCCGAGGCCCTCGCCGCCCTCGTCGAACTGATCAACAACTACTTCGACGAAGGCGAGTAGGCGTAGGCCGCCCCCTCGCCAGCGCCGCTCTCAGCTCCCGCCGAGCGTCATCTTCTCGATCAGCACCGAGCCGCTGCGCACGTTGCCCCGCGTCTCCACGTCGCTGCCGACCGCCACGATGCCGCGGAACATGTCGCGCAGGTTGCCGGCGATGGTGACTTCCTGCACCGGGAACTGGATCACCCCGTTCTCCACCCAAAAGCCCGCCGCGCCGCGCGAGTAGTCGCCGGTGACCAGGTTCAGGCCCTGGCCCATCAGCTCGGTGACCAGCAGACCGCGATCCATGCGACGAATCAGCGCCGCCTGGTCCTCGCTGCCATGGCTGACGAACAGGTTGTGCACGCCGCCGGCGTTGGCGGTGCTCGGCATCCCCAGCTTGCGCCCGGAGTAGGTGCCCAGGGCGTAGCTCACCAGCTTGCCGTCCTGCACGAAGTACTTGGCGTAGGTCGCCAGGCCGTCGCCGTCGAAACTGGCACTGCCCATGCCGCGCGGCAGATGCGGGCGCTCGTCGAGGCTCAGCCAGGCCGGGAACAGCTGCTCGCCCAGCGCGCCCTCGAGGAACGAGGCCTTGCGGTACAGGTTGCCACCGGAAATCGCCGCCAGCAGATGGCCGAACAGGCCGGTGGCCAGCTCGGCGGCGAACAGCACCGGCACCTCGCAGGTCGGCACCGGGCGAGCGCCCAGGCGCGCCACCGCGCGCTCGGCGGCGCGCCGGCCGATCGACTCGGCACTGGCCAGCTCGCCACCGACGCGGCTGACGTCGTACCAGTAGTCGCGCTGCATCTGCCCTTCACCCTCGGCGATCATCACGCAGCTCAGGCTGTGCCGGCTCGAGGCATAGCCGCCGACGAAGCCGTGGCTGTTGCCGTACACCCGGCAGCCCAGATGAGTGTTGAGGGTGGTGCCGTCGGCCTTGGTCACCCGCGGATCGAGAGCGAAGGCCGCCGCCTCGCAGGCCAGCGCCTGCTCGATGGCCTGCTCCGGGCTGATCGCCCAGGGATGGTAGAGATCGAGATCGGGCAGCTCGCGGGCCATCAGCGCCGCATCGGCGAGCCCCGCGCAGTCATCCTCGGAGGCATGCCGGGCGATCGCCAGTGCCGCCGCCACCGTCTCGCGGATCGCCTCCGCGCCCTGCGCCGAGGTGCTCGCCGAGCCCTTGCGCTGGCCAAGGTACAGGGTGATGCCGAAGCCGCGGTCGCGGTT
>DASQBU010000014.1:0-2163 GCA_035635035.1 Pseudomonas sp. | reverse complement strand
TTTTCCGCCCACATGAAGATCCAGGTCCACACGCTCTGCGGGCAGGTGTAGCCGCACCACACGCGGCCGGCGGCGACGGTGATGGCGAACAGCCCGAAGGCGCAGATGATCAAGAGCGCCGAGAGCAGGATGAAGTCCTGCGGCCAGAAGGTGGCGCCGAAGATGTAGAACTTGCGCCCGGTCAGGTCCCAGAGCACCGCCTGGCGGCCGCCCCAGTTCAGCCAGGCGGTGCCGAAGAACAGCAGGAACAGCGCGCCGGCGCCGCTCAGGCGCAGGTTGCGGTACAGGCCGGTGAAGCTGCGGGTGTGAATGGGACCGCCGGCCTGTGCGGGCGTCAGGCGCGTGGGCCGCGGGTCGATCGTCTCGACGATCTTGGCTGGAATGCGTTCGCTCATGGGATGGCTCCATAGGCCTGCAAAAGATGGGGCCATGATCGGTGATTGACTGACAGGGAGACAGGCTCAGATCCAGCGATAAAAAGCGGATCAGATGACAGGGATCGTGGCGAGTGGATTACCAGCAAACGCCTTACCGGCAATCTGATATGGCTTTTTTAGCGGGATCTGCTTCTGTTTTTGATCGTGTCCGCTGGGCATAGTCGCACCCAGATCGCCCGCCGCCGCGACGGCGCGGGCTGGCCGGACGAGGTAGCCCATGTACCAATACGACGAATACGACCACGCCCTGGTGCTCGAACGGGTCGCGCAATTTCGCGACCAGATCGCGCGGCGCCTGAGCGGCGAGCTGAGCGAGGAGGAGTTCCTGCCGCTGCGCCTGCAGAACGGCCTGTACCTGCAGAAGCACGCCTACATGCTGCGCGTGGCCATTCCTTACGGCACGCTGTCCAGCGCGCAGCTGCGCACCTTGGCGCACATCGCCCGCCACCACGACCGCGACTACGGCCACTTCACCACCCGGCAGAACATCCAGTTCAACTGGATCGAACTGGAGCAGGTGGGCGACATCCTCGAACGCCTGGCCGGCGTGGAGATGCACGCCATCCAGACCTCCGGCAACTGTGTGCGCAACATCACCACCGAGGCTTTCGCCGGGGTCGCCGCCGACGAGCTGCTCGACCCGCGCCCGCTGGCCGAGATCCTCCGCCAGTGGTCGACGGTCAACCCGGAATTCCTCTACCTGCCGCGCAAGTTCAAGATCGCCATCTGCTCGGCCGAGCAGGACCGCGCGGCGATCATGATGCACGACATCGGCCTGTACCTGTACCGCGACGAAGCCGGCGAGCTGCTGCTGCGGGTGATGGTCGGCGGCGGCCTCGGGCGCACACCGATCCTCGCCCAGCAGGTGCGCGAGGCGCTGCCCTGGCGTCACCTGTTGTCCTACGTCGAGGCCATCCTGCGGGTGTTCAACCGCCACGGTCGGCGCGACAACAAGTACAAGGCGCGCATCAAGATCCTGGTCAAGGCGCTCGGCGTCGAGGCCTTCGCCCGCGAGGTGGAGGAGGAGTGGCAGCACATCAAGGACGGCCCGGCCGAACTGACCGAGGCCGAATACGAGCGCGTCGCCGCCTACTTCGCGCCGCCGGCCTACGCCGTGCTGTCCGATACCGACCTCGGTTACGGCAGCGCGCTGGCCGGCGATGCCGCGTTCGCCCGCTGGGCGGAGCGCAACGTGCAGGCGCACAAGGTGGCGGGCTATGCCGCGGTGGTGCTGTCCACCAAGCCGGGACCGGCCATGCCGCCAGGCGACGTCACCGCCGCCCAGATGGAGGGCATCGCCGAGCTGGCCGAGCGCTATGGCTTCGGCGAGATCCGCATCGCCCACGAGCAGAACGTGGTGCTGCCCGACGTGCGCAAGGCCGACCTGTACGCCGTCTGGCAGCGCGCCGGCGAGCTGGGCCTGGCCACGCCGAACGTCGGCCTGCTCACCGACATCATTTCCTGCCCGGGCGGCGACTACTGCTCGCTGGCCAACGCCAAGTCGATCCCCATCGCCCAGGCCATCCAGGAGCGTTTCGCCGACCTCGACCATCTGCACGATCTGGGCGAGCTGAGCCTGAACATCTCCGGCTGCATGAACGCCTGCGCCCACCACCACATCGGCAACATCGGCATCCTCGGCGTCGACAAGAACGGCAGCGAGTGGTACCAGGTCACCATCGGCGGTGCCCAGGGCAAGGCCAGCGCGCTGGGCAAGGTGATCGGC
>DASQBU010000013.1:0-10811 GCA_035635035.1 Pseudomonas sp. | reverse complement strand
GACGACCTGCCGTTCCCCGGCGTCGCCGGCGCGGCCATCGCCCGGCTGGCGCTGCTCGCCGCCCAGCTCAGGGACGCCGACGGCATCTGCTACGACAGCGCCGGCTGCCGGGACTTCGCTTACGATTTCGGCGGCAGCGAGGTACGCCTCGGGCGCCTGCGCTTCGGCAATGCCTTCGGCTCCGAACTGCAGGCGCTGGACGTGCCGTTCTGGCTGGAGAGCTGGCAGAACATCGGCACCGCGCTTGCCCCGCTGGGCAGTTTCCGCCCCGAGAGCGGCGATTCCTGCTCTGCACCGTTGTTGGGCGCCGCCGCACTGAAACAAGTCGCTGGCGCCGTCCGTCCGGCCGACTTCGGGACTCCCGCAGTGCTGGCGCCGGTCGCCGGGCAGGGTGCTGTGCGCCTGCCGGCTCCGGGCAAGGAGGGCAGCGTGAGCGTCGGGCTTGCTGGCCTGGAGGTCATCTCGCCGGGGAAGGTGGAGGTCGATTTGCCCTGGCTGCTCTACGACTGGGATGCCGATGCCGCTACGCGCGAGGCGTCGCGGGGGCTGGCGACCTTCGGCATCTACCGTGGCTCGGATGCCCTGATCTTCCGCCGCGAGCTGTATCGCTGAGGCGCCACCCGGCGGGCATGAAAAAGCCCCGGAGCGCATGGCGATCCGGGGCTTCGGGCATAAAAAGGGGATTCCCCGGCCTGCCTGTACCGTGGTCCCCGAAGACTGGGTGCACAGTACCTAATGCAGGTTACATGCCAATTACATGTGGGTGCGTCATTGGGCCGTGTCTGGCTGGGCGCTGCGCTCCGGCAGACGGGTCAGTTGCAGGGCCAGCAGGCAGCCGATGCCGGTGGCGCCGATCACCAGGCACATCGGCAGCGGACTGCCGTCGTGCAGGGCGCTGACCAGCGCGCTGCAGGCGGTGCCGAGGCCGAAGGGGGCCGCCATCGCCAGGCCGGCGGCGGCGCCGGCCTGTTTCGGGAAGCGCGCCAGCAGGCTGGCCACGCTGTTGGCGCCAATCAGGCCGGTGACGCTGACGTAGCCCAGGATGCAGACGACGATGGCGCCCAGGCCGCCGCTGCCGCTGGCGCCGAGGATGGCCAGGCTCAGGCCGGCGAGGGCGGCGATGCTGGCGCCGAGCTGCAGCATGCGCGGCGGGCCGAGGCGCCTGACCAGGCGGGCGTTGAGCAGGGTGAGGGTCATGATGCCGCCGACATTCATGGCGAACAGCTGGGCGTAGTGCTGCGGCGACACCTGGAAGTACTCGATGTAGACGAACGGCGAGGCGGTGAAGAAGGCGAACATGCCGCCGAACGACAGGCCTGCGCAGAGGATGTAGCCGAGCGCCTGCGGCTGCTGGGCGATATGCCCGTAGGCGCGGAAGGCGCTGGCGAGGGAGGTGCCGCGGGCGTGGGCCGGGTGGGTTTCCGGGATCTTCCAGACACTGGCCAGCAGGCACAGGCTGGCGAATGTCAGCAGTGCGACAAAGATCGCCCGCCAGCCGGCCAGCAGGATCAGGTAGCTGCCGAGCAGCGGCGCGACCAGGGTGGCGACCATGGTCACCAGGTGCATCAGCGACAGGACCCGCGCGGCATCCTCGAGCGGGAACAGGTCGCGCACGATGGTCCGCGCCAGCACCGAGGCGCTGGCGCCGCCGAGCGCCTGCAGGATGCGCCAGAACACCAGCTGTTCGGCCCGGGCGGCGAGGATGCAGCCGAGGCTGGCGACCAGGTACAGGACGACGCCGCCGAGCAGCAGCCGGCGCCGGCCGAAGCGGTCGGACAGCGGGCCGTAGATCAGCATGCCGGTGCACAGGCCGGCGAGGAACACGCTGATGGTCAGCTGGATCTGCGCCTGCGGCGCGCCGAGGTCCGCGGCGATCAGCGGCAGGCTCGGCAGGTACATGTCGATCGACAGCGGGCCGAAGGCCACCAGGGCGGCCAGCAGGACGATCAGGCGTTGCGGGTGGGCGACGGCGGGGGACATGCGCTCTCCAGATGACGGCCGGGGCCGGGGCAAGCCCGGGGGCGTACAGTTTACCGGTTGGGACGCGGCGCGCCGCGGCCGAGTTGTCCCCCGGGGCGCAGAGTGCACAAAGCGCCAGCCAGGGGATAGCGTGGCCGGCCAACAAGCTGGCACCCTAGGGCATGCCCCGGAAGCCGGATACAGCGCAGCGGTCGCCCTTGCCGCTGGCGGGCTTCCTTTCCAGCCCTTCTGTCCAAGGAACAAGAACGATGCCGATGCCCGTCAACACCTTCAAGCAGCGTCTGGCGACCGAACAGCTGATCGGTCTGTGGGTCGGCCTGGCCGATCCCTACTGCGCGGAGCTGGCGGCCAACGCCGGTTTCGACTGGTTGCTGCTCGACGGCGAGCACGCGCCCAACGACCTGCGCTCGCTGCTCGGCCAGCTGCAGGCGGTGGCGCCCTATGCCAGCCAGGCGGTGATCCGTCCGCCGATCGGCGATACGGTACTGATCAAGCAGCTGCTCGACATCGGCGCGCAGACCCTGCTGGTGCCGATGGTCGAGACGGCCGAGCAGGCCGCCGAGCTGGTCCGCGCCATGCACTATCCGCCCAAGGGCATCCGTGGCGTCGGCGCCTCGCTGGCCCGTGCCTCGCGCTGGAACAACATCCCCACCTACCTGGACGAGGCCGACGCGCAGATGTGCCTGCTGGTGCAGGTGGAAAACCTCAAGGGCCTGGAGAACCTCGACGCCATCGCCGCGGTCGAGGGCGTCGACGGCGTGTTCATCGGTCCGGCCGACCTGTCGGCGGCCATGGGCTACCGCGGCAATCCGGGGCATCCGGAGGTGCAGGCGGTGATCGAGGACGCCATAGCCCGCATCCGCAAGGCCGGCAAGGCCGCCGGGATCCTCTCCGGCGACGAGACGCTGGCCCGCCGTTACCTGGAGCTGGGCTGCGCCTTCGTCGCCGTCGGCGTCGACAGCAGCGTGCTGATGCGCGCGCTGCGCGGCCTGGTGCACCGCTTCAAGGGCACGGCACCCGCCGAGGCCACTCCGGGGGGCAGCGTCTACTGAGGTCGCCGCGGTCTGCGAGCCGCGTGCCCATCTGTGGTAAAACATGTCGCCGCCCCGTCTGGGGCGGTGATCTGTCGTATCGGTAGGAACTTCATGGCCAACGAATACAAACAAGACCCGCCGCCGTCCCTGCCCCTCGCCCTGCTGCAGGCGCGCGAGGCCACCCTGAGCTTCTTCCGGCCCATGTTCAACCGTCACGAACTGACCGAGCAGCAGTGGCGGGTGATCCGCATCCTGCGCCAGTACGAGGACGGGCTGGAAAGCCACCAGTTGGCGGAAATGGCCTGCATCCTGCGGCCGAGCATGACCGGCGTGCTGCTGCGCCTGGAGCGCGACGGCCTGGTGCGGCGCTGGAAGCCGGCCAACGACCAGCGCCGCCTGTGCGTCAGCCTGACGCCCAAGGGGATCGAGCTGTTCGAGGAAATGAGCGGCGAGATGACCCGCCAGTACAAGGAAATCCAGCGCCAGTTCGGCCCGGAGAACTTCCGCCAGCTGATGCGTCTGCTGCAGGAACTGGGCAGGCTCGAACCGGGCGCCTCGGGTGGCGCCTGAGCCGCAGCGGCGCTCTGCCCCCCAATAACAACAAACTCTGCGAGGTATTCGATGCTGCGTAACCAGCCCACCCTGTCCCTGGATCTGGCCCTGCTGGCCCTGCCCGCGGTGCTTGCCGAAGCCCGCAACCTCGGCGTGCGCATCAGCGTGTCGATCGTCGATGCGAGCGGTCAACTGATCCACCTGGCCCACATGGACGGCGCGCCGGCGCTGAGCCGCGACATCGCCACCGACAAGGCCTACACCGCGGCCTGCTTCGGCCTGGCCACCAGCCGCTGGGACGCCCAGCTGGCCGACGCCCCGGCCAGCGTGCGCAACGGCCTGGCCCATCGCCCGCGCATGGTGCTGTTCGGCGGCGGCGTGCCGGTGCGCGTCGAGCGCGCCACGGTCGGCGCCATCGGCGTGTCCGGCGCCTCGGCCGAGCAGGACGAGCAGTGCGCCCAAGCCGGCGTCAACGCCATTCTCGCCGCGCTCCAGCAGTAGTTGCTTCCGCGTAGGGTGGACAACGGCGCAGCCTGGTCCACCAATCCGTGCGCCGCAGTGGTGGAAAAGACCTGCGGTCGTTTTCCACCCTACCGCTCAGCGCTGCTCGCTCTGCGGCGTGACCCGCAGGATCTCCTCCAGGGTGGTCATTCCCGCGGCGATCTTCTGCGCGCCGGACAGGCGCAGGCTGCGCATGCCTTCCTTGAACGCCTGGCGGCGCAGCGCGGCGAGGTCGGTGTCGGCCTGGATGTGCTGCTTGAGCCCCTCGGACATCAGCAGGATCTCGTAGACCCCGGCGCGGCCGCGATAGCCGGTGCCGCGGCACTCGTCGCAGCCCACCGCGGTCATGGCGCTGGTCGGTAGCGGGGCGTTCCACGGCCGGGTCAGCTCCTGCCAGTCGGCGGGGGCGATGCTGTGCGGGGTCTTGCAGTGCGGGCAGAGGGTGCGCACCAGGCGCTGGGCCATCACGCCGAGGATGGTGGCCTTGAGCAGGTAGTGCGGCACGCCCAGCTCGAGCAGGCGGCTGATCGCGCTGGGCGCGTCGTTGGTGTGCAGGGTGGACAGCACCAGGTGGCCGGTCAGCGCCGCCTGGATGGCCATCTCGGCGGTTTCCAGGTCGCGGATCTCGCCGACCATGATGATGTCCGGGTCCTGGCGCATCAGCGCGCGCACGCCGCTGGCGAAGGTCAGCTCGATGTTGTGCTGCACCTGCATCTGGTTGAACGCCGGCTCGATCATCTCGATCGGGTCCTCGATGGTGCAGACGTTCACCTCCGGCGTGGCCAGCTGCTTGAGCGTGGTGTACAGGGTGGTGGTCTTGCCCGAGCCGGTGGGGCCGGTGACCAGGATGATGCCGTTGGGCTGGCCGGTCATGCTCTGCCAGCGCCTGAGGTCGTCCGGCGAGAAACCGAGCTGGTCGAAGCCCTTGAGCAGCACCTCGGGGTCGAAGATGCGCATCACCAGCTTCTCGCCGAAGGCGGTGGGCAGGGTCGACAGGCGCAGCTCGATCTCGCCGCCGTCCGGGGCCTTGGTCTTGACCCGGCCGTCCTGCGGCTTGCGCTTCTCGGCGACGTTCATCCGCCCCAGCGACTTCAGCCGGCTGACGATGGCCATGGTCACCTGCGGCGGGAACTGGTAGACGTTGTGCAGCACGCCGTCGATGCGAAAGCGCACGGTGCCCTGCTCGCGGCGCGGCTCGATGTGGATGTCGCTGGCGCGCTGCTGGAAGGCGTACTGGAACAGCCAGTCGACGATGGTGACGATGTGCGCGTCGTTGGCGTCCGGCTCCTGGTCGGCGGCGCCCAGATTGAGCAGCTGCTCGAAGTTGCCGACCCCGCTGATCTTCTGCTCGCTGGCCGAGGCGCCGCTGACCGAGCGGGCCAGGCGGTAGAACTCGGTGGTGAAGCGCTGGATGTCCGCCGGGTTGGCCACCACGCGCTTGATCGGCCGCTTGAGCACGTGGGTCAGGTTGGCCTCCCAGCCGCGCACGAACGGCTGGGCGCTGGCGATGGTCACCGCCTCGCTGTCGGCGGCCACGGCGAGGATCGCGTGGCGCTGGGCGAAGGCGTAGGACATCAGCGGGGTCAGCGCGGCGACGTCGATCTTCAGCGGGTCGATGCGCAGGTAGGGCTGGCCGGCGAACTGCGCCAGCCACTGGGTCAGGCTTTCCAGGTCGAGCTTGCGGCCCGGATGGGCCAGGTCGTCGAGCTGCTGGGCGGCGAGGAATTCCAGCGGGTGCTGCTGGTTGTGCAGCGCGCTGCGGCGGATCGCCAGGCACTGTTCGGCGACCGCCTGGTCGATGCGCCCCTGGTTGATGAGCTCGCGCAGCAGGTCGTTGAGATCGAGCCAGCGGTCCTGGGCGGGCGTGGACAGGGCGGTCATGGGCTTCCTCGGGCAGGCGGTTGGCGCAGGACGCGTAGCTTGCCGGGAAATGATCGGCCTGTCGTCGGGGTGGATCATGTTTCGGGCGGATGGCCCGCGCGGCGCACCCTGCGGGCCTCAGCTTGGCGGGTTGCGGCGTGCGCCGCGCTCCGCCCGCCAGCGCGGCCAGTCCTGCGGAATGCTCCTGCGGGCGCGCCGCCAGGCGCTCCAGGCGTAGGCCATTGTCGCGGCGAGCGCGAGGAGCAGGGCCAGGACGGGCGGCCAGCCGAGGAGGAGGGTGGCTACAGCGGCGACGGCCAGGCTGGCGAAGCCGAGCAGGTAGATGCCGATTTCCAGATGCCAGGGGCCGTTTTCCATGGGGTGGACGTTGTAGCGCAGCGCCGCGGCGCAGTGCGGACAGCGGATCTCGAGACTCCCCAGGTAGCGACCCCGCAGGTCGGTGCGGCAGGCGGGGCAGCGGTTATTCATGGGGCCCCCGGCGCGCCGGCGCGCGGGCTGAGGCGTGGGGGCGGGAGACGGGGGCAGGTCTGCTCACGGTCGAGTCCTTTCGTGGCGAGGGAGACAGGCGCACGCGGGGGCGTGGCGGCTCAAGCATGCCGGGAAAGTCGGGCCCCGTTGCCGACTTCGGTCATGTTTCGGCGGGTCGGCCCGCCATAGGGTGCGCTGCGCGCACCCTATGGGCGTGCCTCACTTCAGTGCCTTCCAGCCCTTGAGCATCCACACGGTCTGCACCTGCGCGGCGCGGGCGGCGAGGGTTTCCTCGTCGCCCGGCTGCTCGGCCAGCTCGACCAGCTTGTGCAGCTCGCCGTACAGGCGGTCGGCCTCGGGGATGTCCAGCACGCCGCGGGCCAGGCGCAGCCAGGCCAGCATGCGCTCCAGGCGCGGCAGCTGCTCGGGCAGGTCGTAGGGCTGGCGCTGGTAGCGCTCCAGCGGCAGGGCGGCGATTTCCTCGCCGAGCAGGCGCGCCAGCCAGCGGCCGAAGGCGGCGCCGCCGATGCGCGCGCCGCGCTCGTTGCGTTGCGCGGCCCAGGCGCGGGTCAGCAGCCAGTGCGAGGCCTTCAGCGAGAACAGCCCCCAGCGGGTGGCGGCCAGCTCCTCGGCGAACTGCGCCGGCGTGGCCTGGCGGGCGGCCTCGTCGTGGCGGCCGGCCTGCACGCGCGGGCGCCAGTCGGCCAGCAGGGCGTCGAGCGCCTCGCGCAGCTCGCGCGAGCTGGCGCGCGGCGCGGCCTGGCCGAGGCTGCCGAGCAGGGCGCGCAGGTCGACCAGCTGCTGCAGCCACTGCTCGAGCAGTTTCCACTGGCCGGCGAAGCGATACTGCTCGGCCAGGCGCTGGCTGTTGCCGAGCAGTTGCCAGGCGAGGGCGACGAAGGCGTCGTCCAGCGTCTGCTCGGCGTCGAGCGCCGGCTCCGGGAGGGTCAGGCTGTAGCTGGCCGGGTCGAACAGCCGATAGCCGCGCTCGGCCTTGCTGATGTCGCAGGGCATCAGCGGCAGCGTGGCGGCCAGCTCGATGGCCAGCTCGAGCAGCGCGGCCGGCTCGCCTTCGCGCAGCTCCAGCTCCAGCTCGCAGATTTCCTCTTCCTGCTTGCCGGCGAGCACCTTGCCCAGGTCCAGCGCGGCCTCGATCACCACCTTGGCCTTGCCGCGGCCCCAGGCGATGTCGGCCTTGTCGCGGACGAAGTCGGTGGCGAAGATCGGCTTGAGGCTCTTCTTGTCCAGCCCGGCCAGTTCGGCCGGCCAGCACTCGTCGGTCAGCTTCTTCAGGTCGAGCTTGGCCTTGTCCAGGTACCAGTCCCACTCGTTGCGCTCGGACAGCCCGGCGACGCTCTGCCCGCGGCTCTTCAGGGTCTGGATGTACTGCTCGCCGTCGCGGCGCAGGCGCAGGGCGACCCGCGCCTGGGCCAGCTCGCGCGTCGGGGTGTCGTAGTACTGGTTGAACAGCTCGCCGTGCTGCCAGCCGCTCTTGTTGCGCTTCTTCAGCAGCGGGTGCTCGCGCAGGGCGGCGAGGGTGGCGCGGCTGGCGCGCAGCTTGATTTCGGTTTCCTTGACCATCATCGACTCACAGTAAGGTTGATCCGCTGGGCATGACCATAACAGGAGAGGGGGCCGAAGCCCCCTCTTTGTCGCCGGTCCGGACAGGTCAGGTTCAGGCGAACAGCTTGCTGCCGATCCAGAAGAAGCCGGCGGCCAGGCCCATCGAGGACGGCAGGGTCAGTACCCAGGCCATCAGGATGGCGCGCACGGTACCACCTTGCAGGCCGCTGCGGTTGGCCACCATGCTGCCGGCCACCCCGGAGGAGAGGATGTGGGTGGTGGAGACCGGCAGGCTGTAGACGTTGGCCATGCCGATGGCCAGCACGGCGGTGACCTGGGCGCACATGCCTTGGGCATAGGTCATGCCCTGGCGGCCGATCTTCTCGCCGACGGTGCGCACCACGCGTTTCCAGCCGACCATGGTGCCGAGGCCCAGGGCCAGGGCGATGGCGAGGATCACGCCGAACGGCGCGTACTCGGTGGTGGCGGTGAGGTCCTTGCGCAGCTTCTCGAGGTCGGCCTTCTCCTCGGCGGGCAGGTTGGGCAGCTTGCCGACCTTCTTCGCCGTGTCGTCCAGGCACAGCAGGTAGCGGCGCACCTCGATGCGTTTCTCGGCGGCCATGTCCTGGTAGTTGCTGATGCCTTCCAGGTTGCCGAGCAGGGCGGCGATGGTCGGCTCGCTCAGCTGCGGGTCGCAGCGGAAGTGCTTGGGCAGCTCGGTGCCGTTGTGCTTGCCGAGGGCCAGGTAGTCCTGCAGCTGCGGGTGGTGGCGATCGTAGAACTGCTGCAGGTGGATGGCGGCGTCGCGGGTACGCTCGATCTGGTAGGTGGTGCTGCTCTGGTCGAGGACGAACTTGGCCGGCACGATGCCGATCAGCACCAGCATGATCAGGCCGATGCCCTTCTGCCCGTCGTTGGAGCCGTGCACGAAGCTCATGGCCATGGCGGAGATCACCAGCACCAGGCGGTTCCAGAACGGCGGGTGCTTCTTGCCCTTGTGCTCCGAGCGCAGGTGCGGGGTGTCGTGCATCTTGTTGATCGGGAAGCGCTTGCGCAGCACCAGCAGGAGCAGCGCGGCGATGCCGAAGCCGACCAGCGGCGAGAACACCAGCGACATGCCGATGTCGATGGCCTTCTGCCAGTTGACCCCTTCGCTGACCGGGATGTCGGTGAGCAGCGCGTTGGCCATGCCGACACCGAGGATCGAGCCGATCAGGGTGTGCGAGCTGGACGCCGGGATGCCGAAGTACCAGGTGCCGAGGTTCCAGGCGATGGCCGCGCCGAGCAGGGCGAACACCATCACCAGGCCGCGGCCGGAGTCGACGTTGATCAGCAGCTCCACCGGCAGCAGGTGGACGATGGCGTAGGCCACGCCGACGCCGCCGAGCAGTACGCCGAGGAAGTTGAAGATGCCGGAGAAGATCACCGCCAGGTGCGGCGGCGCGGCGTTGGTGTAGATCACCGTGGCGACCGCGTTGGCGGTGTCATGGAAACCGTTGATGAACTCGAAGCTGAGGACGAAGAGCAGGGCGAGGACCAGGCTGACCACGACCCAGGGATCCAGTCCGCTGAAGAGATCGAACATGAAGGTTTTCTTACGGTTTGATTGGGGGCGCGATTATGCCAGATGGGAGGGGGGCCTGTGCCGGGGATGTGTAGCTGCCGGCGGGCGGCGGATTGGCGCAGCGCCGGCCGGGCGTGGCGGCGGTTTTCTCCCCGTGGGCCGCGGCCTATCATGCAAGGAACCGTTTCCCGAGTGTCCGCCATGCCCCTTCCCAGTCTCAAGCAGCAGTTCGCCGAGCTGATCGCCCTGCCCTCGGTGAGCTGCACCCAGGCTGCCCTGGACCTGCCCAACCGCCCGCTGATCGAGCGCCTGGCCGGCTGGCTCGCCGACCTCGGCTTCGCCTGCGAGATCCAGGACATCGCTCCGGGCAAGGCCAACCTGCTGGCGACCTACGGCAGCGGCCCCGGCGGCCTGGTGCTGGCCGGGCACAGCGACACCGTGCCGTTCGACGCCGCGCTGTGGCGCTGCGACCCGCTGCAGCTCACCGAGCGCGACGACCGCTGGTACGGCCTGGGCAGCTGCGACATGAAGGGCTTCTTCCCGCTGATCATCGAGGCGGTCAAGCCGCTGCTCGAGCGACCGTTCCGCCGGCCGCTGCTGGTGCTGGCCACCTGCGACGAGGAAAGCTCGATGAGCGGCGCGCGCGCCCTGGCCGCCGCCGGCCACCCCCTGGGCCGCGCCGCGGTGATCGGCGAGCCGACCGGGCTCAAGCCGATCCGCCTGCACAAGGGGGTGATGATGGAGCGCATCGACATCCATGGGCAGAGCGGCCACTCCTCCGACCCGAGCCTCGGGCGCAGCGCGCTGGAGGCGATGCACGCGGCGATCGGCGAGCTGCTCGCCCTGCGCGGCCAGTGGCAGCGCGAGTTCGCCAATCCGCTGTTCAACGTGCCGCAGCCGACGCTGAACCTCGGCTGCATCCACGGCGGCGACAATCCCAACCGCATCTGCGGGCAGTGCGCGCTGGAGTTCGACCTGCGCCCGCTGCCGGGCATGGACCCCGAGCAGCTGCGCGCGGCGATCCGCGGCAAGTTGCAGCCGCTGGCCGAGCAGCGCGGCGTGCGCATCGACTACGGCCCGCTGTTCCCCGGCGTGCCGCCTTTCGAGCAGGCCGCCGACAGCGAGCTGGTACGTCTGGCCGAACGGCTCACCGGGCAGACGGCCGAGGCGGTGGCCTTCGGCACCGAGGCGCCGTACCTGCAGCAGCTCGGCTGCGAGACCATCGTCCTCGGCCCCGGCGACATCGCCTGCGCCCACCAGCCGGACGA
>DASQBU010000012.1:0-33527 GCA_035635035.1 Pseudomonas sp. | reverse complement strand
GCGTCGAGGCGCGGGTCGGGCATCGGCACGATGCCGCTGTTCGGCTCGATGGTGCAGAACGGGAAGTTCTCCGCGGCGATGCCGGACTTGGTCAGGGCGTTGAACAGGGTGGACTTGCCGACGTTGGGCAGGCCGACGATGCCGCAGTTGAATCCCATGGTGTATCCCTCGCGGAGATGAGTTCGAACGTGAAGAGGAGGCGTCAGGCTTTCTGGCTGTGCAACTGCTGCATGGCCTTGGTCCAGTCGCCGGCGAGCATTTCCGGCAGCACGTCGAGGGCGAAGTCGATGCTCGCCTCGAGCTTGTCCTGTTCGCTGCGCGGGGCCCGGCCGAGGACGAAGCCGGAGACGAGGTTCTTGTCGCCCGGGTGGCCGATGCCGAGCCGCAGGCGATAGAAGGAATTCTGGTTGCCGAGCTGGGCGATGATGTCGCGCAGGCCGTTGTGCCCGCCGTGGCCGCCGCCCTGCTTGAGCTTGGCGATGCCGGGGGGCATGTCGAGTTCGTCGTGGGCCACCAGGATGGCCGCCGGCGGAATGCGGAAGAAGTTCGCCAGCGCCGCCACGGACTGGCCGCTGCGGTTCATGTAGGTGGTGGGGATGAGCAGACGAACATCGCGGCCCTGGTGGCTGAACTTGCCGACCAGGCCGAAGTACTTCCTGTCGGCGGCGAGGTTGACGCCCAGCTTGCGGGCCAGCTCCTCGACGAAAAGAGCCCCTGCGTTGTGCCGGGTCTGCTCGTATTCCGGACCGGGGTTACCGAGGCCGACGATCAGTTGGATGGCAGTCACGACAGGGGCTCTCTCAGACAGCTAGTGGCGTATTACTCGCCCTGCACGCGGGAAGCGTGGATGTTGGCGACAGCCAGGTCGTTGCCGTGGGCCAGGGCCACCAGCTCGACGCCAGCCGGAACGGTCAGGTCGGACAGGTGGACGGTCTGGCCGACGGCCACCTTGGCCAGGTCGACTTCGATGAATTCCGGCAGGTTCTGCGGCAGGCAGGAAACTTCCACTTCGCTGATGGTGTGGGAGACTTCGCCACCCTGCAGCTTCACGGCATCAGCGGTTTCGGCGTTGATGAAGTGCAGCGGAACGCTGGTGGTCAGCTTGTGGTCGGCCACGGCGCGCAGGAAGTCGGCATGGACCACGAAGCCCTTGGACGGGTGACGCTGCAGGGCCTTGATCAGCACGGTTTCGGTGCTGCCGGCGACGTTCAGGGCGATCACGTGGCTGTAGGAAGCTTCGTTTTCCAGCAGCTTGGCGAGGTCCTTGGCCAGCAGGCTGATGGACAGCGGGGCCTTGTCGCCACCGTAGATCACGGCGGGAACCAGGTTGGCGTTACGACGCAGGCGGCGGCTCGCACCTTTCCCCAGGTCGGAACGCGCTTCGGCATTCAGGGCAAAATTGGTCATTGCGTTTCTCCAGAATGACAACACGCCCGACACGCTTGCGACCAGCGTTTCGGGCGGTTGCTAAAGGCCCCGCGCAGGGCGGGGCGGTTGTATCGGCGCCTGTTCCTCAGCGGAACATGGCGCTGATGGATTCCTCGTTGCTGATGCGGCGCACGGCTTCGGCGACCACCGGACCGATGTCCAGCTGGCGGATGCGGTCGCAGGCCTGGGCGGCGGCGGACAGCGGGATGGTGTTGCTCACCACCAGTTCGTCGAGCACCGAGTTCTCGATGTTCTCGATGGCGCGGCCGGACAGCACCGGGTGGGTGCAGTAGGCGTAGACCTTGGCGGCACCGTGCTTCTTCAGCGCGGTGGCGGCATGGCACAGGGTGCCGGCGGTGTCGACCATGTCGTCGACCAGCACGCAGGTGCGGCCTTCGACGTCGCCGATGATGTGCATTACTTCGGAGACGTTGGCCTTCGGACGACGCTTGTCGATGATCGCCAGGTCGACGCCGAGGCCCTTGGCCACGGCACGGGCGCGGACCACGCCGCCGATGTCCGGGGAGACGATCATCAGGTTGTCGAAGCGCTGGGCCTGGATGTCGTCGACCAGGGTCGGCGAGCCGTAGATGTTGTCCACCGGCACGTCGAAGAAGCCCTGGATCTGGTCGGCGTGCAGGTCGACGGTGAGCACGCGGTCGACGCCGACCACGGTCAGCATGTCGGCCACCACCTTGGCGCTGATCGCCACGCGGGCGGAGCGCGGACGGCGGTCCTGGCGGGCATAGCCGAAGTAGGGGATGACCGCGGTGATGCGGCTGGCCGAGGAACGGCGGAAGGCGTCGGCCATCACCACCAGTTCCATCAGGTTGTCGTTGGTCGGCGCGCAGGTCGGCTGGATCAGGAACACGTCCTTGCCGCGCACGTTCTCGTTGATTTCGACGCTGATTTCGCCGTCGGAGAACTTGCCTACGGAAACGTCACCGAGGGGGATGTGCAGCTGACGCACGACACGGCGGGCGAGATCGGGGTTGGCGTTCCCCGTGAAGACCATCATCTTGGACACGCGCAGTACCTGCCGGCTGAGGGTAGACCTGGATGAACAAAAAACCTCTGTGAGCTCGCGGGGTTACCGCAAAACCACAAAGGTTTTTCAGGAATATGGCAGGGGCGGCTGGATTCGAACCAACGCATGGCAGGATCAAAACCTGCTGCCTTACCGCTTGGCGACGCCCCTGTATCGTATAACCGAATGCTAGGCATTCACTTCCTGCACCATTGCCTCGAGCTTGCGGTGCAACATCGAAACGTTGCGCCCTTGGGCGACGAAGCTTGGCAGAGTGGCCGGAAGCTGGCGCGAAACTTTATCAGCATCGCTGCGGTTTGGGAAGCTCCCAAACACACAAGCTCCGGTGCCGGTCATTCTTGCCGAAACGAATTTGTTCAGCAAGTTCAAGGCGTTACGAACTTCTGGGTAACGCTGCTCGACCACCGGCTGGCAGTCGTTACGACCGCCCCCTGCGGGAAGGCCGCAAACTCTAATGGCCGGGGTGTCGCGTGTCAACTCCGGCGCGGAGAAAATTTCTGCTGTGCTGACAGACACTTGCGGCACCGCGACGAGGAACCAGGGCTCCTCCAGATCGATCGGTTGCAGCTGTTCGCCGACTCCGCCGGCGAAGGCGGCGCGGCCGCGCACGAACACCGGCACGTCGGCGCCGAGTTCCAGGCCGAGGCTGGCCAGGCGGTCGAGGCCGAGGCCGAGCTGCCACAGGTGGTCGAGGCCGAGCAGGGTGGTGGCGGCATCCGAGCTGCCGCCGCCGATGCCGCCGCCCATGGGCAGGCGCTTGTCCAGCCAGATGTCGGCGCCCAGCGGGGTGCCGGAGGCCTGCTGCAGGCGCCTGGCGGCGCGCACGATCAGGTTGCTGTCGTGGGGTACCCCGGCTATCGCGCTGTGCAGGCGGATCTGTCCGTCGTCGCGCCGGCGAAAGCCCAGCTCGTCGCCGTAGTCGAGGAACTGGAACACCGTCTGCAGCTCGTGGTAGCCGTCGGGGCGGCGACCGAGGATGTGCAGGAACAGGTTGAGCTTGGCCGGGGCCGGCAGGACCAGCGTGGCGTCGTGCATGTCGGGCATGGAGAACCGTCTCCGCTCAGAGGCCGAGGCGCCGCGGCTGCCAGTCCTTGATCACCAGGGTGATGTCGAGGTCCTGGCTGGACAGCTTGAGTCGCTGCGGGAGCCAGTAGCCGTTCTGCTGCTGGTAGTCGGTGTAGTCGACGCGCCAGCCGTCCTGCTCGAGGTGCGCCAGGCGGCTGTCGGCGTTGAGGGTCAGGCGGCTCTTGCTGTCCGGGGCGGGCAGGCCGCGCACCCACCACAGCAGGTGGGAAACCGGCAGGCGCCAGCCGAGCTGCTCCTCCAGCAGCGCTTCCGGCGAGCTGGCGTGGAAGCGGCCCTGGTTGGCCACCTCGAGGAGGATGTCGCCCTCGCGGCCGGTCAGGCGGGTGGCGCCGCGGCCCAGCGGGCCGGACAGGCGGATGTCGTAGTAGTCGCGGCGCTGCAGCCAGAACAGCACGCCGCTGCCGGAGTCGCGCGGGGCACGGATGCCGACCTTGCCGTCGATCTGCCAGCCGTCGAGGGCGGCGATCTGGGTCTTGTGGGTGCGCCAGGCGTCGGCATCGCCCTGGCCGCCGACATCTTCGCGCGGGCCGAACACCGAGCAGCCGGCGAGCAGCAGCAGGCCGAGGAGCGGGAGGAGGCTGCGCAGTTTCACGGTTTCACCTTGCCGGTCAGGCGCTTGAGGGTGTCGTTGAGGATTTCGCTGTCCGGCTTTTCCGCCAGCGCCTTGCGCCAGACCTGGCGGGCCTCGTCCTGCTTGCCGGCGGCCCACAGCACTTCGCCGAAGTGGGCGGCGACCTCGTGGTCGGGCATGCGTTCGAACGCCTTGCGCAGCAGTTTCTCGGCTTCGGCCAGCTTGCCCTGGCGATAGTTGACCCAGCCGAGGCTGTCGAGGATCGCCGGGTCGGTCGGGTTCAGGGCGTAGGCGCGCTCGATCAGCTGGCGCGCCTCGGCATAGCGGGTGGTGCGATCGGCCAGGGTATAGCCGAGCGCGTTGAGCGCCATGCTGTTGTCCGGCTCGCGCTCGAGGATGAAGCGCAGGTCGCGCTCCAGGGCGGCCAGGTCGCCGCGTTTCTCGGCGAGCATGGCGCGGGTGTACAGCAGGTTGAGCTCGTCGGGATGCTTTTGCAGCGCCTGGGCGGCGAGCTGCCAGGCGTCGTCGAGGCGGTCCTGCTTGGTCAGGCTCTCGATCTCGATCAGGTACAGCTGCACGGCGTAGTCCGGCTGGCTGTCGCGGGCGCTGGCGAGCAGGCGGCGCGCCTCGGCGGCGCGGCCGGCCTTGACCAGCAGGTCGGTGCGGCGCACCTGCGCCGGCAGGTAGTCGTTGCCCGGGCCGACCGCGGCGTACTCGCGCAGGGCCGTCGCGCTGTCGCCGTCCTGCTCGGCGAGGCGGCCGAGGTTGAAGTGGGCGGCATCGACGTGGGCGTCGCGGGCGAGCAGTTCGCGCAGGTAGGTGCGCGCTTCGCCGGTGGCCTTGGCCTCGAGGCTGACCAGGGCCAAGGACAGGCGCAGGTCGTCGTCCTCGGGGAAGCGCTGCAGCAATTCGCGGAACTGGGTGCGGGCTTCGTCCACGCGCTGGGCTTCGAGCAGCTCGCGGGCATAGGCCAGGCGCAGGCGCTTGTCGTCGGGGTGCTGGCGAATGCCGTCCTTGAGCAGCGGGAGGATTTCCTCGTCGCGGTGCAGGGCGCGCAGCAGGCGTACGCGCAGCAGCAGCGGGGCGACCTCGTGGCTGCCGGCCGGGTGCTGCTCGAGGCTGGCCAGGGCCTCCTCGGTGCGGCCGTCCTGCTGCAGCAGCACGGCGCGGCCGAACAGCAGCTGGGCGTTGTCCGGGTAGCGCTTGAGCAGGCGCTCGAAGCTCTGCAGCAGGCCGGCGCGGGTCTGCGGGTCGGTCTGCGCGGCGGTCAGGGCGAGGAAGTCGAAGTGGGTGTCGCCCTTGGCCTGGAGCACCTGCTCCATGTACAGCATGGCCTCCTCGTGGCGGCCGGCGCGGGCCAGCTGGATGGCGGCGGCGCGTTGGGCGTCGAGGTTGTCCTCGGCGCTGTTGGCCCAGAGCAGGGCGGTCTCCAGGGCGGCGTCGTCGGCGCCGAGGTACTGCGCGATGTTGTAGGCGCGCTCGGCGACCGCCGGGTCGTCGGTGGCGCGCGCCTGCTCGACGTAGTTGTCGAGGGCGATGTCGAAGCGGTCGCGCTGGCCGGCGATCTCCGCCACCAGCAGGCTGTACAGGGTGTCCGGGCTGAACGACGCGCTCGGCGCAGCGGCGGCGGCCGGTTTGGCGGCGCTGGCGGGCGGTGTGGCGTCGGGAGCGGCGGAAGGCAGGCTGTGGCAACCGCCGAGCAGAGCGAGGGCAGTCAGCAGCGCGAGGGATTTGTTCATGGCAGGCATACGAGGGCTCACCGGCAGGACGAACCATCATGACACAAGCGCCCGGTCAATCCCATGGGGCAGCGCGCCATTCGCGGGGTTGGCCGCGGCGATCGGCCCCAGGCAGTTGTCCTGCACTGGCCTAAGTAGGACAATCGGCGGCTTTCAGGTCACTTCAGCGTCCCCGCATGGCTTTCCTCGCCCTCGGCATCAACCATAAAACCGCATCGGTGGCGGTCCGCGAGCGCGTGGCTTTCGGCCCCGAGCAGCTGGTCGACGCCCTGCAGCAGCTGTGTCGGGTGACCCCGTGCCACGAGGCGGCGATCCTCTCCACCTGCAACCGCAGCGAGCTGTACCTGGAGCTGGACGAGGCGCGGGCCGAGGCGATCCTGGCCTGGCTGGCCGAGTATCACGGTCTCAGCCTCGACGAACTGCGCGCCTGCGCCTACATCCACCAGGACGACCAGGCGGTGCGCCACATGATGCGCGTGGCCTGCGGGCTGGACTCGATGATCCTCGGCGAGCCGCAGATCCTCGGCCAGATGAAGGACGCCTACGCCACCGCGCGCCAGGCCGGCACCCTCGGCCCGCTGCTCGGCCGGCTGTTCCAGGCCACCTTCAGCACCGCCAAGACCGTGCGCACCGACACGCGCATCGGCGAGAACCCGGTGTCGGTGGCGTTCGCCGCGGTGAGCCTGGCCAAGCAGATCTTCAGCGACCTGCCGGGCAGCCAGGCGCTGCTGATCGGTGCCGGCGAGACCATCACCCTGGTCGCCCGCCACCTGCACGAGCAGGGCATCCGGCGCATCGTGGTGGCCAACCGCACCCTCGAGCGCGCCAGTGTGCTGGCCGAGGAAGTCGGCGGCCAGGCAGTCCTGCTCGAGGACATCCCCGAGCAGCTGGTCGGCAGCGACATCGTCATCAGCTCGACCGCCAGCCCGCTGCCGATCCTCGGCAAGGGCACGGTCGAGCGCGCGCTGAAGAAGCGCAAGCACCGCCCGGTGTTCATGGTCGACATCGCCGTGCCGCGCGACATCGAGCCGGAGGTCGGCGAGCTGGACGACGTCTACCTGTACACCGTCGACGACCTGCACGAGGTGATCGCCGAGAACCTGCGCAACCGCCAGGACGCCGCGCGGGCCGCCGAGGAGCTGGTGGTTGCCGGCGTCGGCGAGTTCATGGAGCGCCTGCGCGAGCGCGACAGCGTCGACCTGCTGCGCAGCTACCGCACGCGCGCCGAGCAGCTGCGCGACGAGGAGCTGGCCAAGGCCCTGCGCCTGCTCGGCAACGGCACCCCGGCCGAGGACGTGCTGGCCCAGCTGGCCCGCGGGCTGACCAACAAGCTGCTGCACGCGCCCAGCGTGCAGCTGAAGAAATTTTCCGCCGCCGGCCGCCACGATGCGCTGGCCGTGGCCCAGGAACTGCTCGACCTCGACGGGGCCGGGCAGCATCGCTAACGCCCCGGCGCGGCGCGGCGCTCGAGCCGCGCCGCCCGTCATGGTGAAACCACTCCGATGAAAGCCTCGCTGCTGAACAAGCTCGACACCCTGCAGGACCGTTTCGAGGAGCTGACCGCGCTGCTCGGCGATGCCGAGGTGATCAGCGACCAGACCAAATTCCGCGCCTACTCCCGTGAATATGCCGAGATCGAGCCGGTCATCGAAGCCTTCCGCGCCTTCCGCAAGGTGCAGGGCGACCTCGAGGGCGCCCAGGCGCTGCTCAAGGACAGCGACCCGGACCTGCGCGCCATGGCCGAGGAGGAAGTCGCCGCGGCCAAGGGCCAGCTGGAGACGCTGGAGAGCAACCTGCAGCGCATGCTGCTGCCCAAAGACCCCAACGACGGGCGCAACGTGTTCCTCGAGATCCGCGCCGGCACCGGTGGCGACGAGGCGGCGATCTTCTCCGGCGACCTGTTCCGCATGTACTCGCGCTACGCCGAGAAGCAGGGCTGGCGGGTCGAGGTGCTCTCCGAGAGCGAGGGCGAGCACGGCGGCTACAAGGAGGTGATCGCCCGCGTCGAGGGCGACAACGTCTACGCCAAGCTCAAGTTCGAGTCCGGCGCCCACCGCGTGCAGCGGGTGCCGGAGACCGAGTCGCAGGGGCGCATCCACACCTCGGCGTGCACCGTGGCGGTGCTGCCCGAGCCGGACGAGCAGGCGGCCATCGAGATCAATTCGGCCGACCTGCGCGTCGACACCTACCGCGCGTCCGGCGCCGGCGGCCAGCACATCAACAAGACCGACTCGGCGGTACGCATCACCCACCTGCCGTCGGGCATCGTGGTCGAATGCCAGGAAGAGCGCTCGCAGCACAAGAACCGCGCGCGGGCCATGGCCTGGCTGGCGGCCAAGCTGCAGGACCAGCAGGACGCCGCGGCGCACAAGGAGATGTCCGAGACGCGCAAGCTGCTGGTCGGCTCCGGGGACCGTTCCGAGCGCATCCGCACCTACAACTTCCCCCAGGGGCGGGTCACCGACCACCGCATCAACCTGACCCTCTACTCGCTGGGCGAGATCATGGGCGGTTCGGTGGAGCAGGTGATCGAGCCGCTGCTGCACGAATACCAGGCCGACCAGCTGGCCGCGCTGGGCGACTGATCCCGTAGGGTAGAAAACTCGCGCAGCGATTTTCTACCGCCCTCGGTGGACAACGCTGCGCGGTTGTCCACCCTACGTCCAAACGCGCCTCCAGCGGAGAACGCCGTCCCATGCCGACCATCGAATCCCTGCTCAACAGCGCCGAGCTGCCCGACTCGCCGAGCGCCCGCCTGGACGCCGAGCTGCTGCTCGCCCACGTGCTCGGCAAGCCGCGCAGCTACCTGCGCACCTGGCCGGAGCGCGAGCCGGACGCCGCGCAGTGCGCGGCCTTCGCCGCGCTGCTGGCACGGCGCCGCGCCGGCGAGCCGGTGGCCTACCTGCTCGGCCGCCAGGGCTTCTGGAGCCTGGAGCTGGAGGTGGCGCCGCACACCCTGATCCCGCGCCCGGACACCGAGCTGCTGGTGGAAAGCGCGCTGGCGCTCGGTCCGGCGGGGCCGGCGCGGGTGCTCGACCTGGGCACCGGCACGGGCGCCATCGCCCTGGCCCTGGCCAGCGAGCGGCCGGCCTGGCAGGTGCTCGGCGTCGACCGGGTGAGCGAGGCGGTGGCCCTGGCCGAGCGCAACCGCGCGCGCCTCGGCCTCGGCAATGCGCGCTTCGCCGCAAGTCAGTGGTTTTCCGCGCTGGGCGGCGAGAGATTCGCGCTGATCGTCGGCAACCCGCCGTACATCGCCGCGGACGACCGCCACCTGAGCGAGGGCGACGTGCGCTTCGAGCCGGCCAGTGCGCTGGTGGCCGGCGCCGACGGGCTGGACGACATCCGCGCGATCGTGCGCGAGGCGCCGGCGCACCTGGAAACCGGCGGCTGGCTGCTGCTGGAGCACGGCTTTGATCAGGCCGCGGCGGTGCGCGCCTTGTTCACGGCGCGGGGATTCACTGAAGTGGACAGCCGCCGCGACCTCGGCGGCCACGAGCGCATCACCCTCGGCCAATGGAAGGAACAAGCCCATGCTGAGTGACGACGAACTGCTGCGCTACAGCCGGCAGATCCTGCTCAAGCAGGTCGACATCGCCGGCCAGCTGAAGCTCAAGGCCGGCAAGGTGCTGGTGGTCGGCCTCGGTGGCCTCGGCTCGCCGGTGGCGCTGTACCTGGCCGCCGCCGGGGTCGGCGAGCTGCACCTGGCCGACTTCGACACGGTCGACCTGACCAACCTGCAGCGCCAGGTGCTGCACGACACGCCGAGCGTCGGCCTCGGCAAGGTCGATTCGGCCATGGCCCGGCTCGCTGCGCTGAATCCCGCTGTGACACTCAAGCCGCTGCGCCAGGCGCTGGACGCCGACAGCCTGGCCGCCGCGGTGGCGGCGGTCGACGTGGTGGTCGACTGCTGCGACAACTTCGCCACCCGCACGGCGGTCAACGCCGCCTGCGTGGCGGCCGGCACGCCGCTGGTGTCCGGCGCGGCGATCCGCCTGGAGGGCCAGCTGTCGGTGTTCGACCCGCGCAACGCCGCCAGCCCCTGCTACCACTGCCTGTACGGCGCCGGCAGCGAGGACGAGCTGACCTGCAGCGAGGCCGGGGTGGTCGGTCCGCTGGTGGGGATGGTCGGCAGCCTGCAGGCACTGGAAACCTTCAAGCTGCTGGCCGGCTTCGGCGAGCCGCTGGTCGGCCGCCTGCTGCTGGTCGATGCGCTGACCAGCCGCTTCCGCGAGCTGCGCGTGCGGCGCGATCCGCAGTGCGCGGTCTGTGGGGCGCCGAATGAGTAGCGAGGCGCCGGTCGGGGTGTTCGACTCCGGGGTCGGCGGCCTGTCGGTGCTCGGCGAGATCCGCGCCCGCCTGCCCGGCGAGTCGCTGCTCTACGTCGCCGACAGCGGCCACGTGCCCTATGGCGAGAAGAGCCCCGAGTTCATCCGCGAGCGCTGCCGGCAGATCGCCGACTTCCTCCTCGGCGAGGGCGCCAAGGCGCTGGTGCTGGCCTGCAACACCGCCACCGCGGCGGCGGTGGCCGAGCTGCGCGAGCGCCATCCCGACCTGCCGATCGTCGGCATGGAGCCGGCGGTCAAGCCGGCGGCGGCGGCGACCCGCAGCGGCACGGTCGGCGTGCTGGCCACCACCGGCACGCTGAAGAGCGCCAAGTTCGCCGCGCTGCTGGACCGTTTCGCCCACGACGTGCGGGTGATCACCCAGCCCTGCCCGGGACTGGTGGAGTGCGTCGAACAGGGCGCGCTGGACGCGCCGGCGACCCGCGCGCTGCTGGAAGGTTACGTGCGCCCGCTGCTGGCGGCCGGTTGCGACACGCTGATCCTCGGCTGCACCCACTACCCGTTCCTCAAGCCGCTGCTGCGCGAGCTGGTGCCCGCCGGGGTGCAGCTGATCGATACCGGCGCCGCGGTGGCGCGCCAGCTCGAGCGCCTGCTCGGCGCGCGCGAGCTGCTGGCCCTGGGGCCGGCGCGGCCGGCGCGCTTCTGGTCGAGCGGCGATCCGGCGGCGCTGGCGCGGGTGCTGCCGGCGCTGTGGGGCGAGGCGGCGGCGGTGGCGCCGCTGGCGCGCTGAGCGCCGGGCGGTCTACGACGCCAGGGCCTGGAACGCCGCCAGCGCGCGCTCGCGCGAGCGGGCCAGGTCGACGATCGGCGCCGGGTAGTCGGGCACGCCGAACAGCCCGCCGAGCGCGCTGGGCGTGTGGATGGCGCGGCCGCGCAGGGCGGCCAGCTCCGGCAGCCACTGGTGCAGGAAGGCGCCGTCCGGGTCGAATTTCTCGCCCTGGCTCAGCGGGTTGAAGATGCGGAAGTAGGGCGCCGCGTCGGTGCCGGTCGAGGCGCTCCACTGCCAGCCGCCGTTGTTGGCGGCCAGGTCGCCGTCGATCAGGTGCTGCATGAACCAGCGCTCGCCGTGGCGCCAGTCGATCAGCAGGTTCTTGGTCAGGAACATGGCGACGATCATGCGCAGGCGGTTGTGCATCCAGCCGGTGGCCAGCAGCTGGCGCATCGCCGCATCGACGATGGGGATGCCGGTGCGCCCCTGCTGCCAGGCTTCGAGATCCGCCGGCGCGTCGCGCCAGGCCAGCGCCTCGGTCTCGGCGCGGAAGGCGCGGCCCATCGACACCCGCGGATAGCCGACCAGGATGTGCTTGTAGAACTCGCGCCACAGCAGCTCGTTGATCCAGCTCACCACCCCGGGGTTGCCGCTGGCGAACTCGCCGCCATTGGCCGCCAGCGCCGCGTGCAGGCACTGGCGCGGTGACAGCACGCCGGCGGCCAGGTAGGGCGACAGCTGGCTGGTGCCGGGCAGCGCCGGGAAGTCGCGCTGGCGGTCGTAGTCCGCCAGGTGCTCGGCGGCGAACTCGGCGAGGCGCCGCTGCGCCGCCGCCTCGCCGGCCGGCCACAGGCGGCGCAGCGTCTCGCTCGGCGCGGGGAAGCCGGCGACGGCGGCCGGCACAGGATCGGCGGCGACGCCGAGCGGCGCCTGGCTGCGCGGCAGCGCCTGCAGCGCCGGCAGGCGGTCGGCCAGCCGCGCGTAGCAGACCTTGCGGAACTGGCTGAACACCTGGAAGTAGCCGCCGCTCTTGGTCAGCACGCTGCCCGGGGCGAACAGCAGCTGGTCGAGGTGGCTGTGCCAGGCGATGCCGGCGCCGCGCAGTGCGGCGGCTACCGCGCGGTCGCGGCGCTCCTCGTGCACGCCGTATTCGGCGTTGACGTGCACCGCCTCGACGCCATGCTGGCGGCACAGTTCGAGCAGCACCGCCGGGGCGTCGTCCCAGCGCTCGGCACGGCGCAGCAGCAGCGGGACGTTCAGCGCGGCGAGGTCGCGGCTCAGCGCGGCGAGGTTGCGCAGCCAGAAATCGACCTTGCACGGCGCGTCGTCGTGGGCGCGCCACTGCGCCGGGCTGATCAGGTAGACGGCGAGCAGCGGGCCGGCGGCCGCGGCGGCGGCGAGGGCGGTGTTGTCGCGCACGCGCAGGTCGCTGCGCAGCCAGAGCAGGCGGGGCATGGGGAATCCTCGGCGGGCGGCGGCCGCGGCCGCCGCGCTGAACGGTAGATCAGATGGCGTTGCGCAGGCCCAGTTCCTCGGGGTGCGGCTGCAGGTAGACCTGCAGCGCCACGTAGCGGTCCGGGTGGTGGCGGAAGTGGTACTTGAGCATGGTCAGCGGCACCACCAGCGGCAGGCTGCCGCTGCGGTACTGCTCGATCAGCCGCTGCAGTTCGCGGCGCTCCTCGCCGGGCAGGGCGCGGCGCAGGTAGCCGGCCAGATGCTGCAGGACGTTGGCGTGGGTGCCGCGGGTGGCGCAGCGCTTGAGCGCGGCCATCAGTGCGGCGAAGTAGCGCGGGCCGAATTCGGCCGGGTCGTGCGTGCCGATGCCGGCCAGCAGGCGGCCCAGGGCGCGGTACTGCAGCGGGTTGTGGGCCATCAGCAGGTACTTGTGCCGCGAATGGAAGGCGATGATGGCCTTGCGGGTCAGGCCGGCGCGGCGCAGCGCCTGCCATTCGCCATAGGCGTAGACGCGGGCGATGAAGTTGTCGCGCAGCACCGGGTCGTTGAGGCGGCCGTCTTCCTCGATCGGCAGCTCCGGGCACAGGCGCGCCACGGTGGCGGTGAACAGGCCCTGGCCCTTCTCCGCGGGGCGGCCGTCGTCCTGGTAGACCTTGACCCGCTCCATGCCGCAGGACGGCGACTTCTGCATGACGATCAGCCCGCTGATGTCGTCGAGCCGCGCGGCGACGCCTTCGGCATAGCCGATCAGCGCTTCGCTGACGTCCCGCTCGGGATGCACGCTGCCCACCGCGCGCGGCGCCTGCGGGTCGCCGACCAGGCGGATCGGCTCGCGCGGCGCGCCGAGGCCGATGGCCATTTCCGGGCACAGCGGCTGGAAGTCGAAGTAGTGCGCCAGGGTCTGGCTGCACAGTGCCGACAGCTTGTGCCCGGCGTTGTAGCGCACCTCCTGGCCGAGCAGGCAGGCGCTGATGGCGAGCTTGAGGCGGGGCTGGGCGGTGGTCATGGCGGCTACCCGGACTGGAACTGTGGTTGCACTTATCTTGTACAAGATTGCTTTGATGTACAAGAGTTGTCGCGCCGGTTCCGTCCGCGCGGTCCGCACGGGGGCCGGCTGGACCGCTCGGGCGACGCCTCAGGCGAGGTGTTCGAGCAGGCGGCGCGCCGCTTCCTGGCCGCTCAGCCAGGCACCCTCGACGCGGCCGCTCAGGCACCAGTCGCCGCAGGCGTACAGGCCGAGGTCGGCGTCGGCCAGCGCGCCCCAGTGGTGCGTCTGCGCCGGTCGCGCGTACAGCCAGCGGTGGGCCAGGCTGAAGTCGGCTTCCGGCACCGCGCAGCCGATCAGCTCGGCGAAGGCGCAGCGCAGCTGCTCGATCACCGCCTCGCTCGGCAGGTCGAGGTGCTGGCGGCTCCAAGCGCTGGAGGCGTGCAGCACCCAGGTATCCAGGGGCGCGACGCGGCCGGGCTTGCTGCGGTTGCGCGCCAGCCAGTCGAGCGGGCTGTCCTGCACGAAGCAGCCTTCCACCGGGGTGGCCAGCGGTTTGGCGAAGGCCAGCGCCACCGCCCACGCCGGGTCCATCGCCACGCTGGCGGCGGTGGCGGCGAGCTTGGGCGCGGCGCTGAGCAGGGCGGTGGCCTGCGGCGCCGGCGTGGCGACGATCACGCGGCTGAACGGGCCGTGGCTCTGGCCATCGGCGTCGAGCAGGTGCCAGTGCTGTTCGCCGCGGAACACCTCGGTGATGCGGCAGGCGAAGGTCACCGGCAGTTCGCCGAGCAGGTTACGGGTCAGCGCGCTCATCCGCGGCACGCCGACGAAGCGCAGCTGGGTATCCGCCGACGGGCTCAGCTGTCCGGCCTGGGACTGGTACAGCGCCGGCTTCCACTCGGCCAGCCAGCCGTTTTCCTGCCAGTGCTGCACGGCATCGACGAAGTGCCGGTCGCGCGCGGTGAAATACTGCGCGCCCAGGTCGAGGTCGCCGGCATCGCTGCGCTTGCTCGACAGGCGCCCGCCGCTGCCGCGGGCCTTGTCGAACAGGTGCACGCGCAGGCCCGCCGCAGTCAGTGCGTGGGCCGCCGACAGGCCGGCCATGCCGCTGCCGATGATGGCGATGGGAGTGTTCATGACGTCACCTCGTTACCGGGACTGCAGGCTGAATTCCTTGGACTCTTCTTGTACAGTATCATTTTCATGTACAGAATTTCTCGGTCCAACCCGACCATGACCCGGACGCTTCGCTGTCCATCGCGGCGTGGCCGGTAATTGCAGTGTGGACCAGACTGTGAGCTGACGCATAGAGGCTGACGAGGAGATACCGCGATGCGCATTCTGCTGACCGGTGGCACCGGTCTGATCGGGCGGGCGCTGTGCCGCCTGTGGGCGGGGCAGGGCCACCAACTGGTGGTGTGGAGCCGCCGCCCGGCCGAGGTGGCGGCGCTGTGCAGCGGCGCCCGGGGCATCGCCCGCCTGGAGGACCTGGCCCCCGACGAGGCGCTGGACGCGGTGGTCAACCTGGCCGGCGCGCCCATCGCCGACCGGCCGTGGACCGCCAAGCGGCGCCAGCTGCTGTGGGACAGCCGCATCGCCCTGACCCGCCAGCTGGTCGACTGGTTGGCCGCCCGTGCGCTCAAGCCGCGGGTGCTGCTGTCCGGCTCGGCGGTGGGCTGGTACGGCGACGGCGGCGAGCGCCGTCTCGACGAGGACAGTCCGGCCGGCGGCGAGGACTTCGCCAGCCAGCTGTGCTTCGCCTGGGAGGCGGAGGCGCAGCGCGCCGCAGAGCTGGGCGTGCGCGTGGTGCTGGTGCGCACCGCCCCGGTACTGGCGCCGGCGGGCGGCATGCTCGCCCGCCTGTTGCCGGCGTTCCGCCTCGGCCTGGGCGGGCGGATGGGCAGCGGGCGGCAGTGGATGCCGTGGATCCACCTCGATGACGAGGTCGGCCTGATCGACTTTCTTGTCCACCATGAGGACTGCCGCGGTCCCTATAATGCCTGCGCGCCCAACCCGGCCCGCAACGCCGAGTTCGCCCGCACCCTGGCACGCGTGCTGCACCGTCCGGCCCTGCTGCCGGCGCCGGCCGGCCTGCTGCGCCTGGCCTTCGGCGAGATGGCCGGTCTGCTGCTCGGCGGCCAGCACCTGCAGCCGCGGCGGGCGCTGGAGGCCGGCTACCGATTTCGTTTTCCCGACCTGGAGGCCGCGCTCGTCGATCTCCTCGGCCGTCACTGACTAAGGACCTTGCATGACCGATCACGCGCTGCTGCTGGTCAACCTCGGCTCGCCGGCTTCCACCGCGGTGGCCGACGTGCGCCGCTACCTCAACCAGTTCCTCATGGACCCCTACGTCATCGACCTGCCCTGGCCGCTGCGCCGGCTGCTGGTCTCGCTGATCCTGGTCAAGCGCCCGGCGGCTTCGGCCGAGGCCTACCAGTCGATCTGGTGGGCGGAAGGCTCGCCGCTGGTGGTGCTCAGCCGCCGCCTGCAGGAGAAGGTCGCCGCGCACTGGCCGGCGGGCACCGTGGAGCTGGCCATGCGCTACGGCGAGCCGTCCATCGATACCGCCCTGCAGCGCCTGGCCAGGGCCGGCGTGTGCCGGGTGACCCTGGTGCCGCTGTACCCGCAGTTCGCCGACAGCACCGTGACCACCGTGGTCGAGGAGGCCCGGCGGGTGATCGAGCGGCATCAGCTGCCGTTCGCCATGGACGTGCTGCCGCCGTTCTACGACCAGCCGGAATACCTCGAGGCGCTGGCGGAGAGCGCGCGGCCGTACCTGGAGCAGGGCTTCGACCACCTGCTGCTCAGCTACCACGGCCTGCCCGAGCGCCACCTGCACAAGAGCGACCCCAGCGGCAGCCACTGCCTGAAGGGCGCCGACTGCTGCCAGCGCGCCACGGGCGAGGTGCTGGCCAGCTGCTACCGCGCCCAGTGCCTGCGCACCAGCAGCGGCTTCGCGCGGCAGGCCGGGCTGCGCGACGACCAGTGGTCGGTGTCCTTCCAGTCGCGCCTGGGCCGCGCCAAGTGGATCGAGCCGTACACCGAGGCGAGCCTCGACGCGCTGGCCCGGCGCGGGGTGAAGAAGCTGCTGGTGATGTGCCCGGCGTTCGTCGCCGACTGCATCGAGACCCTCGAGGAAATCGGCGACCGCGGCCGCGAGCAGTTCCGCGCGGCCGGCGGCGAGGAGCTGGTGCTGGTGCCCTGCCTCAACGATCACCCGCAGTGGGTGAGCGCGCTGCTCGCGCTGTGCATGCGTCTGCCGCGACCGCTGTGAGTGTGAGCGGATACGCCCGGCAGCTCGCGCGCCAGCACCTCGGCCATGGCCGAGGCGCTCAGCGGTTGGGAAAACAGGTAGCCCTGGCCGCAGGTGCAGTCGTGCTCGAGCAGGAAGTCGCGCTGGGCGGGGGTTTCGATGCCCTCGGCGATGCAGGTCAGGCCCAGCGAGCGGGCCATGCCGATGATGGTGGTGGCCAGCGTGGCGTTGTCGTCGAATTCCGGCAGGTCGCTGATGAACGAGCGGTCGATCTTCAGGGTGTCGAGCTTGAAGTGTTTGAGGTAGCTCAGCGACGAATAGCCGGTGCCGAAGTCGTCCATCGCCAGGCGCACACCGAGGTGCTTGAGGCGTTGCAGGGTGTTGCCGACCTGCACCAGGTTTTCCGCCAGCACGCTCTCGGTCAGCTCCAGTTCCAGCAGGTGCGGCGCCAGGCCGCTGCCGAGTAGGGCCCGCTCCACCACCTCGGCGAGGTCGGCGTGGCGGAACTGCACGGCCGACACGTTCACCGCCACCGGCAGCGGCGCCAGCCCCTGCGCCTGCCAGGCCATGGCCTGGCGGCAGGCCTCCTCGAGCGCCCAGGCGCCGAGCGAGAGGATCAGCCCGCTGTCCTCGGCGATGGGGATGAACTTGTCCGGCGGCACCCAGCCGAGCACCGGGTTGTACCAGCGCATCAGCGCCTCGCAGCCGCACAGGCGGCCGCTGGCCAGGTCGTACTGCGGCTGGTAGTGCAGGTTCAGCTCCCCGCGCGCCAGCGCCTGGCGCAGGCGGTTTTCCAGGTCGAGGTGTTCGCGCACCCGGGTGTTCATCGCCGCGGCGAAGAACTGGAAGTTGTTCCGCCCGGCTGCCTTGGCGTGATACATGGCGGTGTCGGCGTTCTTCAACAGGGTCTCGGCGTCCTCGCCGTCGGTCGGGTAGACCGCGATGCCGATGCTCGGGGTGATCACCAGCTCGTGGCCCGCCACCGCGTACTGGCCGCTGGCGGCGTCCAGCAGCGCCTGGGCGACCAGCGCCGCGTGGTCGCCATGGGTGAGGTTCTCCAGCAGGATGACGAACTCGTCGCCACCCAGGCGGCAGACCGTGTCGCTGGCGCGTACCGCACCGGACAGGCGCTGCGCCACCTGGATCAGCAGTTCGTCGCCGACCACATGGCCGAGCGAGTCGTTGATGTTCTTGAAGCGGTCGAGGTCGATGAATAGCAGGGCCAGCTGCAGGCCTTCCTGCTGGGCACGCTGCATGGCCTCGCCGAGTCGGCTGTTCAGCCGCGTGCGGTTGGGCAGGTTGGTCAGCGGGTCGGACTCGGCCCACTGGCGCAGGCGCTCGTGGCCGGCGTCGATGTCGCGCTGGTAGCGGGCGAAGCGGTGCGACAGCCAGCGCGACAGCAGCACGGCGAGGCCGAAGGCCAAGCTCATCACCAACAGCATGGCGATGGCGGTGGTCTTCAGGTTGGCGTGCAGGTTCTGCTCCAGCTTGAGCTGGCGCTGCGCCATGTTCTCCTGCAGCTCGTCGACGTAAATGCCGCTGACCAGCACCCAGTTCCAGTCCTCGAGGTTGTTGACCAGCGACAGCTTGTTGTCCATCTGCATGCTGCCGCGGTTGCGCCAGCGGTAGCGGGTGAAGCCGCCGCCCTTGGCGCTGGTGTCGAGGATCTGGCGGATTACCGCCTGCTCCTCGGCGGACAGCTCGTCGAGCTTGTGCCCCTCGGAGGTCGGTGTGCTCGGCGACAGCAGCACGGTGCCGTCGCGGCGGATCACCGCGACGTAGCCGTCGTGGCCGATGTGGCTCGAGCGCAGCAGCTGCAGGGCCTGCTGCTGCAGGCGCTGCTCGACCTTGTAGAGGTACTCGCCGCTGCCGATCAGCCAGCCGAGCGGCTCGAACACCCGCACGTAGCTGATCTTTTCCTGCATCGCCTGCGTGTTGTCCGGCGCGAACCAGCGGTAGCGGGCGAAGCCCTGGCGGTTGGGGTTGTCCACTGCGGCGAGCAGGTCGCGCATGATGTAGTGGCCGTCGGCGTCGCGGTTGTCGAGCAGCGACTGGCCCTCGCGCTCCGGGTGGGTCGGCAGCAGCACGCAGTTGCCAGCGAGGTCGTCGATGAAGAAGTAGCCGCTGCCGCCGAAGACGCGCAGCGGGCGCAGCGCCTCGACGATCAGCCGGCGCACCTCGGCGTCCGGGCGGTGGCCGTGCTCGCGGTCGTAGAGCGACTGGGCGATCTGCACGGCATGGTCGACTTGCTCGCGCAGGTCGCGCTTGAGCACTTCCTCGGTGCTGTCGCGCAGCTGGTCGAGCTGGGCCTGCAGGGTGCTCAGCGACGACTCCAGCATCAGCTCCTGTTCCTGCTGGGCGGCGGCCTCGAGGGCGGCGCTGTCCTCGCCGAAGCTGCGCGCCTGTTGCAGGGTGAAGTAGCCGCCGAGGGCCAGGGTCAGCACGAACACCAGCGCCAGCATGCCGAACAGCTGCAGGCGCAGGAGGTTGTTTTCGTTCATCGACATGCCGGGCCGCCTTGCGCGAATGGGTTCGGATCCTTGAACGGCAGCGGGCGAGTGCGCCGCAGCTGGCATTCGTCGGGTTGTCCGGGGGGGCCGGAGTAAGGGTGATCGGTGGAGCGGTTGTGTGGAGCGCGTCACATTCTAGTGCCGCGCCGGCCGTTCGCCCAGCCTTGAAATCTCGCGGAGGTGATCCGCCGGCTGATTTCAGCCGTAGCGCTTGTGCGCCTCGATGGCCAGGCCGCTGCCGATGCCGCCGAAGCGGTTGCCTTCGACCTGGCGGGCGTTGGGCAGCCGCGCGGCGACGCTGCGGCGCAGCGCCGGGATGCCGCTGGAGCCGCCGGTGAAGAACAGGGTGTCGACCTGTTCGGCGCCTATCCCGGCATCGGTCAGCAGCCGGTCGATGCCGGCGTTGATGCGCTCGAGCTGCGTGGCGATGGACGCGTCGAACAGGGCGCGGCTCAGCTCGGCGCCGAGGCCCGGCTCGATGCGGGCGAAGTCGATGGCGTGCCGCTCGGCCTCGGTGAGGGCGATCTTGCCGGCCTCCACCTCGATCGCCAGCCAATGGCCGGCGCGCTGCTCGATCAGCTTGAGCAGGCGGTCGATGCCGGTGGTGTCGGCGATGTCGTAGCGCATGCTTTCCAGGGCGATCTTCGACTTCTGCGCATAGACCGCGTTGATGGTGTGCCAGGTCGCCAGGTTCATGTGGTGACTGGTGGGCATCAACGCGTCGCTCTTCATCCGGCTGCCGTAGCCGAACAGCGGCATCACCCCGTTGAGGCTGAGCTGGCGGTCGAAGTCGGTGCCGCCGATGTGCACGCCGCCGGTGGCGAGGATGTCGGCCTGGCGCTCGGCCAGCGCGCGGCGCTCGGGGGCCAGGCGCACCAGCGAGAAGTCCGAGGTGCCGCCGCCGATGTCGACGATCAGCACCAGCTCCTCGCGCTCGATGCCCGCCTCGTAGTCGAAGGCCGCGGCGATCGGTTCGTACTGGAAGGAGATGTCCTTGAAGCCGAGGTTTCTGGCCACCTCGACCAGGGTGTCGGCGGCCTCGCGGTCGGCGGCCGGGTCGTCGTCGACGAAGAACACCGGGCGGCCCAGCACCACCTGCTCGAATTCGCGCCCGGCGACCGCTTCGGCGCGCTGCTTCAGCTCGCCGAGGAACAGGCCGAGGATCTGGGTAAACGGCAGGGCGCTGCCCAGCACGGTGGTGGCGCTATTGAGCAGCGGCGAGCCGAGCAGGCTCTTCAGCGAGCGCATCAGGCGGCCTTCGTAGCCGTCCAGGTATTCGCCCAGGGCCTGGCGGCCGAAGGCCGGGCGTTGCTCCTCGAAGTTGAAGAACAGCACCGAGGGCAGGGTGTCCTTGCCGTCCTCCAGGGCGATCAGGTTGTCGGCGCCGGGACGTCGCCAGCCGACCGTGGAGTTGGAGGTGCCGAAGTCGATGCCGCAGGCGCGGGCGGGCGTGGCGAGGGTCATGGGGAGCGGCTCCGGAAAAAACGGCCGCGCATTTTATGCGAGAGCGGCGGGGAAAGCTGCCCCGGCGATCAGCTCGGGGGCCGATGCTCGGCAGCCAGCTTGTGGCGCCACTGCCCCCACTCGAAGCCGAGCACCACCAGCAGCGACAGGGCGAACGGCAGCAGCAGGTAGAGGCAGCGGAACACGATCAGGGCGGCGAGCACTTCGCTGGTCGGGATGTCCGGCAGTGCGGCGATGAAGCTCATCTCCAGCACCCCCAGCCCGCCCGGAGCGTGGGACAGCAGGGCCAGCGAGAAGGAGGCGAGGAACACCCCGAACACCACCAGATAGCCGGGGTTGTGTGCGGCCGGCAGGGCGAAATAGATGATCGCCGCCGCGCAGGCCAGCTCCAGCGGACCGGCCAGCAGCTGGCGGGCGACGATGCTCAGGCGCGGGTACTCGATATGCAGCTTGCCCAGGGTCAGGGGCTTGAAGCCGCGCCAGGAGCCGAGCGCATACAGGCCGACCAGCAGCAACAGCAGCAGGCCGATGACCACCGCGAGGTGCGGCGGCAGATGCAGGACCCGCTGGACCAGGCCCGGTTGCAGCAGCAGGACGCAGCCGCTGGCCAGGAGGGTGCCCAGGCCGAAGGTCAGCGAGCAGAAGGCGATCAGCAGGCCGATTTCCTGGGGATTGAGGCCCTTGCTGCGGTAGGCGCGATAGCGCACCACCGCGCCGGAAAACACCGAGGCGCCGATGTTGTGGGCCAGGGCGTAGGTGGTGAAGGAGCAGAGGGTGATGAAGCGCCAGGGAACCCGCTTGCCGAGGTGGGCGATGGCGATGTGGTCGTAGCAGGCCAGGGCGAAGTAGGCGCCCAGGGTGGCGCCGGCGGCCAGCAGCCAGTTCTGGTGGGGGATGGCCCGCAGGCTGTCGGCGACGGCCGCGAGGGAGATGCTGTGCAGCTCGCGGTACAGCAGGAAGCACGACAGCACCACAGCCCCCAGACCCAGCAGCGTCCAGAGCAGGTCGCTGCGCTTCAGTTTCGGCTTGGCGGGTTTGGCGGACAACGGCAGTCCCTCGCTAACGGTATACCTGGCAGAGCGCCCATCTGCTTCGAGGCAGCGAGAGGGGTGGTGTGTCTGGACCAGAACAGGCTCGGCCCGCCCCGACGATGGACGCTCGGGGCAGGTCGGTTGGTGTGCTGGGGGGGAGTATTACCGGAGGGAGGGTGCCGGCTCAACCCGCGGTGCTGGCGGGAAACTATTACAGGGCGTGTTCGTGGGGCGCCGGGGCGGGCTTGCCGGAACACCGGCGGATGGGTAAGTTGCGCCCTTTGCCCGGCCACTGCCGGGGCCAACCGGGAGAGAAGCCGCCATGTCCGTCGAACTCGCGCACATCCGCCAGGTAATGGCGGAAGCCGACTGCCTGTACACCGCCGCCGAACTGGATGCCGCCATCGCGCGGATGGCCGGGGCGATCAACCGCGAGCTGGGCGAGCGCAACCCGCTGGTGTTCTGCGTGATGAACGGCGGGCTGATCTTTGCCGGCAAGCTGCTGCCGCTGCTGGACTTCCCGCTGGAGCTGTCCTACCTGCACGCCACCCGCTATCGCGGCGAAACCAGCGGCGGCGAGCTGTTCTGGAAGGCCAAGCCGGAGGTGTCGCTGGTCGACCGCGACGTGCTGATCGTCGACGACATCTTCGACGAGGGCCACACCCTGGCGGCCATCGTCGACTACTGCCGCCACGCCGGCGCCCGCGCGGTGCGCACCGCGGTGCTGATCGACAAGGAGCACGACCGCAAGGCGCGCCCGGACCTGAACGCCGACTACGTCGGCCTGCCCTGCGTCGACCGCTACATCTTCGGCTACGGCATGGACTACAAGGGCTACTGGCGCAACGCGCCGGGGATCTACGCGGTCAAGGGCATGTAAGACCGCTGGCCCCAGGTTTGCCGCCGTAGGGTAGAAAACTCGCGCAGCGATTTTCTACCGCTGCCCGACAGCCCCGAAAGCTGGGTAACCGCTTCGCGAGTAGCCCACCCTGCGCGGCTACGCGGCCCCGGCGACCGCCGGCTGCGCCTTCTCCTCCCGCTCCCCCAGCCAGCGCAGCGCCTTGCCGCGCGCCTGGTCCAGGTCGTGCACGTAGGCCAGCTGCTGCTCGTGGCGGTGGATGCCGGCGCGGCGCAGCTGCAGGCGCACCCGCGAGCCGGTGCCGCAGAGGATCAGGCCGACGCCGTGGTGGCGGTAGTCGCGCAGCACGGTGTCCAGCGCCGCCAGCGCGGTCATGTCCAAGAGCGGCACCGCGCTGAGGTCGACGATCACCACCTTCACCCCCGGGGTGAAGCGGCGCAGGGTGTTGAGCGCCTTCTCCGCCGCGCCGAAGAACAGCGGGCCGCGGATCGCGTAGGCCGCCACGTGCTCGGGCAGGTCGTGCAGCGCCTGGTGGAAGTGCCGCGGCAGCGCCTCGGTGTCGGTCAGCGCGCTCATCTGGCGGATGAACAGCCCGGCGGCCAGCAGCAGGCCGGCGCCCACCGCCAGCACCATGTCGAACACCACGGTCAGCAGCAGGCAGGTGAGCAGCACCAGCACGTCGCTGCGCGGGGCGATGCGCAGGGTGTGCAGCACGTGCGGCGCCTCGGCCATGTTCCACGCCACCATCAGCAGCAGCGCGGCCAGCGCCGCCATCGGCAGGTAGCTGAACAGCGGGGCGAGCAGCAGCATGGCCGCCAGCACCACGCCGGCGTGGACCAGCGCCGCCAGCGGCGAGAAGGCGCCGGCGCGCACGCTGGCGGCGCTGCGGGCGATGGCCGCGGTGGCGGTGATGCCGCCGAACAGCGGGGCGATCAGGTTGCCGAGGCCCTGGCCGATCAGCTCGCCGTTGGGATCGTGCTTGCTGCCGGTCATGCCGTCGGCGACCACTGCGCAGAGCAAGGATTCGATGGCGCCAAGCATGGCGATGGCCATCGCCGGGGCGAGCAGCTCGCGGATCAGCTCGAAACTCAGCGGCGTGGCGCCCGGCAGCTGCCAGGGCAGCGCGAAGGCCGGCAGGTAGGGCGGGATGCCCGGCAGGGTCGCGCCGCCGGCACTGTAGCTGAAGCGTTCGCCGAGGGTGGCGACGGGCAGCCCGGTGCGCTCCAGCAGCAGGCCGAGCAGGGTGCCGACCGCCAGCGCCGCCAGATGGCCGGGCACTCGTGGCACCAGGCGTGGCCAGGTGATCAGCACGGCGAGGGTGACGACGGCGACCAGCGCGTCGCCCGGCTGGGCACTGGGCAGGGCGCGGACCAGGTTGTACATCTGTTCGGGGAAGTGGCTGGCGCCGGCGCTGACGGTCAGGCCGAGGGCGTCCTTGAGCTGCAGGCCGGCGATGACGATGCCGATGCCGGCGGTGAAGCCCAGCGTCACCGGGTAGGGGACGAATTCGATCAGCCGCCCGGCCTTGAGCAGGCCGAGGGCGATGAGGATCGCCCCGGCGAGCATGCTGCACAGCAGCAGGCCGGACAGGCCGTGCTGCTGGACGATGGGCAGGAGGATCACCACGAAGGCCGCGGTGGGACCGGAGATGTTGAAGCGCGAGCCGCCGGTCAGGGCGATCAGCGGCGCGGCGACCAGCACGGTGTACAGCCCGTGCTGCGGCGGCGCGCCGACCGCGATGGCCAGGGCCATGGCCAGCGGGATGGCGATGATGCCGACGGTGAGGCCGGCGAGGATGTCGCCGCGCAGGGCCTGACGGTCGTAGCCGGCGCGCAGGGTCTGGCGCCAGGCGGTGAACAAGGGGACGCGCGCAAGCCGGGACATTGTTGTTCTCCATTTTATTTCCCCACTTTATGCAGGGTAAGCCGTTTGGCGGGAAACGGCCATCGAATGGAGGTGGAAGTCCCGGCCTGCGGCGGGATCAGCCGAGCAGTCCGCTCAGTTTGCCGGCATGCCAGGCGGCGTAGCCGGCCAGGAGCACGAAGCACAGCGCGGAGACGCGGTGGATCAGGGTCATCGGCAGCTTGTCGGCCGAGAAGTGCGCGGCGAGCACCACCGGCACGTTGGCGATCAGCATGCCGAGGGTGGTGCCGGCGATCACCAGCCAGAAGTACTGGTACTGGGCGGCCAGCATCACGGTGGCGATCTGGGTCTTGTCGCCCATCTCGGCGAGGAAGAAGGCGAGCAGGGTGGTGAGGAACGGCCCGTAGCGCTTGAAGTGCGAGGCCTCGTCCTCGTCGATCTGGTCGGGTACCAGCATCCAGGCGGCGACGGCGAGGAAGCTGGCGGCGAGGATCCAGCTCAGGGTGGCTTCGCTGAAGAACGAGGCGACCCATTTGCCCAGCGCGCCGGCGGCGAAGTGGTTGGCCACGGTGGCGGCCAGGATGCCCCAGATGATCGGCCAGGGGCGGCGGAAACGGGCGGCGAGGAGCAGGGCGAGCAGCTGGGTCTTGTCGCCGATTTCGGCGAGGGCGACGAGGCCGGTGGGGACGAACAGGGATTGCAGGGCTTCCATCGGAGATTCCAGAGGGGCGGGTCGACGACGACATGACACGCACGGCCTGCCCGCCCCGGGTCGGCTCGTGTGTGTCATGAGTCTTGTCGAACCGTCGGCCGCGAGGCCGGGGTTGTGCGCGCCATGGTCTGCGGACCAAGTATGTTGACGCGCACGCCGCCGAATCGCTCGGCGGCAGACTACTCCCTCAGGACGGCGCGCATTGTGCCCAAGGGGACGGGAAGAGGCAAGGCAGCGGGACGGCGGGGGCGCATGTGCGGAGTGCGGGTACGCAGCAAGGCGTAGGGTGGAAAACGACCGCAGGTCTTTTCCACCGTTTGCGCAGGGGGTGTGGTGGAAAATCGCTGCGCGAGTTTTCCACCCTACGGGCTACGGGCGGCGCGCCGAGTAGATGCGGAAGCCGTCGCGCTCGGCCAGCACCGTGCACGGGCCGAGGTGCTGCTCGATCAGCGGCGCGTAGCGCAGGAAGCTGTTGGCCACCAGGCGCAGCTCGCCGCCCGGGCGCAGGTGGCGGGCGGCGTCGCGCAGCAGCTGCTCGGTGGCCTGGTAGTCGGTGTGCACGCCCTGGTGGAACGGCGGGTTGCTGACGATGGCGGCCAGATCGTGCGGCGCGTCGGCGATGCCGCGCCCGGCGCGCACCTCGCCGGCCAGGCCGTTGGCCGCCAGGGTCAGGCGGCTGCTGGCGAGGGCGAAGGCGTCGACGTCGAGCAGGTGCAGGCGGCTGGCCGGATAGCGGCGCTTGAGCGCGGCGCCGAGCACCCCGGCGCCGCAGCCAAAGTCGAGCACCTCGCCCTCGGGCAGGCCGTCCAGGTGTTCGAGCAGCAGGCGCGAGCCGGCGTCCAGGCGGCCGTGGCTGAACACCCCGGGCAGGCTGAGCACCTGCAGCTCGCCGCCTGCCGTGGCCACAGGGTAGCGGCGGGCCAGGGCGTCGAGGTCCGGCGCGGCCGGCGCGTTGTCCACCGTCACCTGCCACAGCTGGCAGTGGCGCGCGCTGTCCAGCTTGCGCGGCCGGCCGAACGGCTCCAGCTGCTTGGCGGCGCGCTCGATGCCGCCACGCTTCTCGCCGACCAGGTACAGCGGCGCGCCGCTCAGGCGTGCGGCCAGGGCGGCGAGCAGGTAGTCGGTCAGCTCGCGCGACTTGGGCAGGAACAGCACGGCCGCGGCGAATGCCGGCGGCGGCACCTGGGTGCCGAACTGGCAGCGGCCGGGATGGCGCGCCGCGACGGCGCTGTGCTCGTCCCACAGCCAGCTCCAGCCGTGGGCCTGCGGCAGCGCATCGAGCAGGCCGTCGGCCGGCAGTCCGGCGAGCAGCAGGGGGCCGGCGAACAGCTCGGCCTGACGCAACAGCACTTCGCTACGCGGATCCATGGACACCTCCGGAACAAAAGGGCGGGCAGATTAGGCAAAGCGCGCGGCGCTGGCAAACCTGCACCCTACGACACCACGCGCATCGGCGTGCCGGCGAGGAAGGCGGCGGCGTTCTCCGCCAACTGGCCGACGATGCGCTGGCGCGCCTCGCGGCTGCCCCAGGCGCTGTGCGGGGTGACGATCAGGCGCGGCACGTCCGGCGCGAGCAGCGGGTTGCCGTCCCTGGGCGGCTCGACGCTGAGCACGTCGGTGGCCGCGCCGCCGAGATGACCGGCGCGCAGCGCGTCGGCCAGCGCCTGTTCGTCGACCAGGCCGCCGCGCGCGGTGTTGACCAGGAAGGCGCCGGGCTTCATCAGGGCGATCTCACGGGCGCCGATCAGGTTGCGGGTCTGCTCGTTGAGCGGGCAGTGCAGGGTCAGCGCGTCGACCTGCGGCAGCAGCTCGTCCAGCGGCAGGCGGCCGTCCACGGCCTGCCGGCCGGGCAACAGGCCGAGCAGCACGCGCATGCCGAAGGCGCGCGCCAGCTGCGCCACCGCGCTGCCCAGCTCTCCGTGGCCGAGCAGGCCGAGGGTCTTGCCCTCCAGCTCGACGATCGGGAAGTCCAGCAGGCAGAACTGGCTGGCCTGCTGCCAGCGCCCGGCGCGCACCGCGGCCTGGTAGTCGGGCAGGCGGGTGGCCAGGGCGAGCAGCAGCATCAGGGTGTGCTGCGCCACCGAGGGCGTGCCGTAGCCCTGGCAGTTGCACACGGTGACGCCGTGGGCGCGGGCGGCGGCCAGGTCGACGTTGTTGGTGCCGGTGGCGGCGATCAGCACCAGCCTGAGCTCGGGGCAGGCGGCGAAGGTGGCGGCGTCGAGCATCACCTTGTTGCTGATGGCCACCTGCGCGCCCTGCAGGCGTTCGGCGACCTGTTCCGGCGCGGTCTGCGCGTGCAGCACCAGCTCGGCGAACCGGCTGCGCAGTGGCGCCAGGTCGAGGTCGCCGAGGTCGAGGGAGGGATGGTCGAGGAATACGGCGCGCGGGGCGGGCAGGGGCATGAGCGGCAATCCTGATGGTTGGGCGGCTGGCGCGCCGCGGCGCAGCGGCGGGCGCGCGATGATGTGCGCAGCCTAGCGGAAAGCCCCGCCCGCGTGCAGCCCGCCAACGCGGGCAGCGGGCTGCGGCGCATAACGAACCCGCAGCGGCCGCGATTGTCCGATAATGCCGCCCCCGGCGGCGGGGCAGGGCGATGAACGAGGCGGAGGACGGCGCAGCCGATGAGCACGACACAGCAGGCGAACTACCGCGCCGTGGCGGCGGCCGGCCTGGCGCTGGCCCTGGCCGCCCCGGCGCGGGCGGTGCCGTTCAACCTCGGCACGCTCGAGGGGCAGATCGACACCAGGCTCACGCTCAGCGCCGGCTGGGCCAGCGCCGCGCCCGACCGCGACCTGATCGGCGTCGACAGCGGCGGCCGCGCGCTGGCGCCGAGCAGCGACGACGGCCGGCTGAACTTCGCCCGCGGCGAGACCTTCGCCAAGCGCTTCACCGGCGAGCACGCCATCGAGCTGAAGTACGGCCGCAGCGGGGCCTTCCTGCGCGGGCGCTACTGGTACGACTTCGAGTTGCAGGACGAGCAGGGCCTCGACGATTCCGGCCGCCTGCCCGGCGCGCGCTCGGCCGGCGCGCAGCTGCTCGACGCCTTCGTCTACCGCGACTACCACCTCGGCGAGAGGCCCGGCAGCGTGCGCCTGGGCCGGCAGGTGCTGCACTGGGGCGAGGGGCTGTTCCTCGACGGCGGCCTCGACGCCATCAACCCGCGCGACGCGGCGGCGCTGCGCCGCCCCGGGACGGAGTTGCGTGACGGCCTGTTGCCGGTCGGCCTGCTGCATGTCACCCAGGATCTCAGCGATAGCCTGGCGGTCGAGGCCTTCTACCAGCTCGCCTGGGAGCCGACGGTGCTGGAGAACTGCGGCACCTTCCTGGCCCCGTCCGACCTGCTGCCCCACGGTTGCCGCGCCGAACTGCGCCTGCGCCCGGATCGGCAGTCGCTCGCGCGGGCTGCCGACCGCGAGGCCCGCGACGCCGGCCAGTTCGGCCTCGCTGCGCACTACTACTCCGCGCCGCTGGCTACCGAGTTCGGCGCCTGGTTCGCCAATTACCACAGCCGCGCGCCGCTGCTTTCCGTCACCGCCGCCGATCCGGCCCGGGGCGCGGCCGGCCAGCCGCGCTACTTCGTCGAATACCCCGAGGACATCCGTCTCTACGGCCTGAGCTTCGCCACCACCCTGGCCAGCGGCGCCCAGTGGCGCGGCGAGCTGGCCTACCGGCCGGCCGCGCCGGTGCAGCTCAGCACCAGCGACCTGCTGCTCAGCGCCCAGGCACCGGCCGACCCGCTATCGCCACTGCCGCTCGGCGCCGGGCAGGCGCTGCAGGGCTACCGGCGCAAGGCGGTCACCCAGCTGCAGACCGGCATCCGCCAGGTCCTCGACCAGGCCATGGGCGCCGACCGCCTGACCCTGAGCGGCGAGCTGGGCTGGATCCACGTTGCCGGCCTGGAGAGCCGCGCGCAGCTGCGCTACGGCCGCGACCCGGCGTTCGGTCCGGGCGGAGCCGGCTGTGCGGTGCTCAATGCCGCAGTCCTCGGCAGCGCCAGCGCGGGCAATGTCGCACGCTACTGCGAGAGCGACGGCTTCACCACCCGCGATGCCTGGGGCTACCGGCTGAAGGCGGTGTGGGACTTCGACCGCGCGCTCGCCGGCATCGACCTCCAGCCCAGCCTGGCCTGGGCGCAGGATGTCGCCGGCTACTCGCCCAGCCCCGATGGCACCTTCGTCGAGGGCCGCAAGGCGCTCAGCCTCGGCCTCGCGGCCGACTACCTGGAGACCTACAGCGCCAGCCTGGCCTACACCGACTTCTTCGGCGGTCGCTACAGCACCCTCAGCGACCGGGACTTCCTGACCCTCAGCGTGGGGCTGCGCTTCTGAGCTGGCCGGCCGCTGCCCGGGAGCGGCCGGCTATGCCAGAATGACGGCTCTCTTGCCCAGGAGCCCCGGCATGACCACCCCGCCCGCCATCATCCGCGAAACCTTCCCCGTGGGGCCGTTGCAGTGCAACTGCACCATCATCGGCGATCCGCTGACCAAGAAGGCCATCGTCGTCGATCCGGGTGGCGATCCGGAGCTGATCATGGCGCGTCTGGACAAGCACGGGCTGAAGGTGGTCAGCATCGTCCACACCCATGCCCATCTCGATCACTTCCTCGCCGCCGGCGAGATGAAGAAGCGCACCGGCGCGACCCTGCACCTGCACGAGGACGACCGTTTCCTCTGGGACGGCCTGGAGCTGCAGTGCCGCATGTTCGGCGTGCCCTACACGCCGGTGCCGGCGCCGGACCAGTACCTGCGCGACGACGAGGAGCTGGCCTGCGGCTGCGGCGTGGCACTGCATACCCCGGGGCATACGCCGGGCTCGATGAGCTTCTGGTTCGCCGATGCCAAGCTGCTGATCGCCGGCGACACCCTGTTCCGCCGCGGCATCGGCCGCACCGACCTGTGGGGCGGCGACTACGCCACCATCGAGCGCTCGATCAAGCAGCGCCTGTACACCCTCGACGAGGATGCGACCGTGATCACAGGTCATGGCCCGCTGACTACGCTGGGGGAGGAAATGCGCGAAAATCCGTTCATCCGTGCCTGACGGACGGTGGGCGGCCGGGAATTTATTGCCGCCGCCCGCCTCTAATGGCCAGTTGCCCGCCCGCGGGCTCGCATCGTTCAAGGAGTATCACCCCATGAAGTTCTCGCATCGCCTGATCCTGTCCTTCACCGCCGCCGCGCTGCTGAGCGGTTGTGCCCAGAACCCCTATGACCAGCAGCAAGGCGGTGCCCAGGAAACCCAGGGCATGAGCAAGACCGCCAAGTACGGTGGCCTGGGTGCGCTGGCGGGTGCCGTGGCCGGTGCGGCGATCAACCACGACAACCGTGGCAAGGGCGCGCTGATCGGTGCCGCCATCGGTGCCGCCAGCGGTGCCGGCTACGGCTACTACGCCGACAAGCAGGAAGCCCAGCTGCGCCAGCAGATGCAGGGCACCGGCGTGGAAGTGCAGCGCCAGGGCGACAACATCCAGCTGATCATGCCGGGCAACATCACCTTCGCCACCGATTCGGCGGACATCTCCAGCGGCTTCTACAACCCGCTGAACAATCTGGCCAACTCGTTCAAGCAGTACGACCAGAACAGCATCGAAATCGTCGGCCACACCGACAACAAGGGCGGCTACCAGTACAACATGGCCCTGTCCCAGCGCCGGGCACAGAGCGTGGCCAACTACCTGATTTCCCAGGGCGTCAATCCGAGCCGTGTGACCACCCGCGGTGCCGGTCCGGACCAGCCGATCGCCAGCAACGCCACCGAGTCCGGTCGCCAGCAGAACCGTCGCGTGGAAGTCAACCTGCGTCCGCTGCCGGGCGCCCAGGGTGGCCAGCAGGGCGGCCAGTACCAGGGTGGCGGTCAGGGCGGCTACCAGCAGCAGGGCGGTTACCCGCAAGGGGGTTACCAGCAGCAGGGCTACCCGCAGGGTGGTTACCAGCAGGGTGGCTACCAGCGGTAATCCCCGCACGCCGGCCGCGCGGCCGGTGCGAGACTGAAAAAGGCGCTGCAGCGATGCAGCGCCTTTTTCGTTGCTGCGCTCACGGCTGCAGGGCCAGGCCGTAGCGCTGGCCGGACAGGGGGGAGGAAGACTGCCGGGCCGCCCGCCGGCGGTCCGAATGGCCGGGTCTTTGCGGTCACCGCGAAACACTGTTGCGCAAAGCGGGGCGTCAACTGGCGCGGCTTTTCCGGTAGTGTGCGGCATCCCTTCGCAGGACGCCTGCCGAGCCGCAAGGCCGTCGGCGGGCGCATGCCTGCCGCCCCCGGGCTTTCCGGGCGCGATTCGCGGGGCTCGTGCCCCTTCGCCCGGCCGCCGCGTCGCTGTGGCCGGGGTTCATAACGCCCTACCAAAAGGAGCGATCGATGAAGCTGTCCCTGCTGAGTCGTTATACGTGCTTTGCCTGCTGCGTGCTGTTCACCCTGCTGAGCCTGGCGTTCGTCGCCGAGGCGCCCTGGCTGTGGCCCTTCACCCTGCTCGCCGGTCTGCTGAGCCTGGTCGGGATCAACGACATGCGCCAGGCCCACCATGCGGTGCGGCGCAACTACCCGATCCTCGGCAACATCCGTTACCTGATGGAGTACATCCGCCCGGAGATCCGCCAGTACCTGCTGGAGGGCGACGACGAGCGCCTGCCGTTCTCCCGCGCGCAGCGCTCGCTGGTCTACGCGCGGGCGAAGAACGAGATGTCGGAGAAGGCCTTCGGCACCCTCAGCGACGTCTACAAGGCGGGCTACGAGTTCATCAGCCACTCGATGCTGCCCAGCGATAGCTGCGATCCGGCCCGGTTCCGCATCCGCATCGGCGGCGTCGCCTGCCTCAAGCCCTACAGCGCGTCGATCTTCAACATCTCGGCGATGAGCTTCGGTGCGCTCAGCGCCAACGCCATCCGCGCGCTGAACAAGGGCGCGCAACTGGGTGGCTTCGCCCACGACACCGGCGAGGGCAGCATCAGCCCCTACCACCGCGAGTTCGGCGGCGACCTGATCTGGGAGATCGGCAGCGGCTACTTCGGTTGCCGCACGCCCGACGGCCAGTTCGATCCGGAGCGCTTCGCCACCCAGGCGCAGAACCCGCAGGTGAAGATGGTCGAGATCAAGCTCAGCCAAGGCGCCAAGCCCGGCCACGGCGGCATCCTGCCCAAGCACAAGCTGACGCCGGAGATCGCCGCCACCCGCGGCGTGCCGCTCGGCGAAGACTGCGTGTCGCCGGCGCGGCACAGCGCCTTCTCCACCCCGGTCGGCCTGCTCGAGTTCGTCGCCCAGCTGCGCCAGCTGTCCGGCGGCAAGCCGGTCGGCTTCAAGTTCTGTCTCGGCCATCCGTGGGAGTTCATGGCCATCGTCAAGGCGATGCTCAAGACCGGCATCCTGCCCGACTTCATCGTGGTCGACGGCAAGGAGGGCGGCACCGGCGCGGCGCCGCGCGAGTTCACCGACAACATCGGCATGCCGCTGCGCGAGGGCCTGCTGTTCGTGCACAACACCCTGGTCGGCGCCGGCCTGCGAGAGCAGATCAAGCTCGGCGCCAGCGGCAAGATCGTCAGCGCCTTCGACATCGCCTGCGTGCTGGCGATCGGCGCCGACTGGGCCAACTCGGCGCGCGGTTTCATGTTCGCCATCGGCTGCATCCAGTCGCAGAGCTGCCACACCAACAAGTGCCCGACCGGCGTCGCCACCCAGGACCCCCTGCGCCAGCGCGCCCTGGTGGTGCCGGACAAGGCCGAGCGGGTGGCCAACTTCCACCGCAACACCCTGCACGCGCTGGGCGAGATGCTCTCCGCCGCCGGCCTCGAGCATCCCGCGCAACTGGAGGCCCGTCATCTGGTGCGGCGCATGAGCGGCACCGAGGTGCAGCTGTTCTCCCAGCTGCACCTGTACCTCAAGCCAGGCGAGCTGCTGGACGGCCAGGTCGGCAGCGAGTTCTATGCGCGGATGTGGGACATGGCCCAGGCCGACAGCTTCGCCCCGCAGTCCGCCGAGGCGCAGATCTGGCGCGAAGAGGCCGCGGTCGCGCTGTGACGGCGCCCGGCTCTGGACGCCTGGCGTGTCGGCAGGTAGCTTCTAGTCCGACTCGGCTCTACTGACAAAAAACCTGTAGCCCGGCGTGCCCGCCACGCCGGGTCGCGCGGCCGGCAGGCATCCTGCTCGGCCGTACAGAACCCGCTCCTACAGCAACAATAAGAAAGAGGCATGAGCATGATCTACGCACAACCGGGTACCGCTGGCGCCATCGTTTCCTTCAAACCGCGCTATGGCAACTACATCGGCGGCGAGTTCGTCGCGCCGGTCAAGGGCCAGTACTTCACCAACACCACGCCAGTCACCGGCGAGGTCATCGGCGAGTTCCCGCGCTCCAGCGCCGAGGACATCGAGCTGGCGCTGGACGCCGCCCACGCCGCCGCCGACGCCTGGGGCCGCACCTCGGTGCAGGACCGCGCCAACATCCTGCTGAAGATCGCCGACCGCATCGAGCAGAACCTCGA
>DASQBU010000011.1:0-2968 GCA_035635035.1 Pseudomonas sp. | reverse complement strand
CACCTCGGCGAGGTGTTCGGCGCGCGCTTCGCGCAGGGCGACGGCAGCCGCCTGCGCCTGCGCATCGCCCACCCGATGGACAACGGCCTGACCGGCGGCATCCCCGAGTTCTACATCGAGCGCGCCGAGCTGCGCGATGCCGGCGGCAAGGTGCTGGCGCGCCTGGAACTGCACCCCTCGGTCAGCGAGAACCCGACCCTGACCCTGCAGCTGGGCGGCAGCCAGACCGGCCAGCGCCTGTGGCTGCGCGACAACAACGGCAACGAGTTCGAGGCGGCGTTCTGAGCGGCGGCGCCGAAGCTGCCGTGGTACGCGGGCAGGGGGGGCGCCGTGCGCACCGGACCGCGACACGGCATTGCCGAGCATCCCCCGGTGCGCGTGGCGCACCCTACCGATTGTCCCGGCCAGCACGCCGGTTGCTGAGCGCAGCATCGGCGTGGGGCGGCGCACCCTGCCGGGCGGCGCTGCTGCGTAGGGTGCGCCGTGCGCACCAATCACACCGCAAAGGAGGCAGCATGCGTTTGTTTACCCCGCTCGCGGCACTGTTCCTCAGCCTGCCGCTGGCCGCGGCCGAGCTGAGCTACGACCTGCAGCCCCGGCAGATCGCCGCGGACACCTGGCTGCTGGAAGGCAGCACCGACAACTTCGCCGCCGCCAACGGCGGCAACATCGTCAACGTGGCGTTCATCGTCACCGACGCCGGCGTGGTACTGATCGACACCGGCGTGTCGCGGCGCTACGGCGAGGCGCTGCGCGCCGCCATCGGCCGGGTCACCGCCAAGCCCATCGTGCTGGTGATCAACAGCCACCACCACCCGGACCACGTGCTCGGCAACCAGGCGTTCGCCGACGTGCCGATCGCCGCCCTGGCACGCAGCCGTGAGCTGCTCGCCGAGCAGGGCGGGGCCTTCACCGAGAACATGTACCGCCTGCTCGGCGACTGGATGCGCGGCACCGAGGTGCTGCTGCCGAGCGAGACGCTGGAGCCGGGCGTGCGCGAGATCGGCGGCCACCGCCTGCGCCTGCTGGCCTTCCGCGGCCACACCGGCGCCGACCTGGCGATCCTCGACGAGACCACCGGCGTGCTGTTCGCCGCCGACCTGCTGTTCTACCAGCGCGCGCTGACCACCCCGCAGAGCGCCGGGCTGGACGTGTGGCGGCACGACCTCGACGAGCTGGAAAAGCTGCCGTTCACGCTGGTGGTGCCCGGCCACGGCCCGGTGGCCGCCGACCACGCGCCCTTCGCGCAGATGCGCGACTACCTCGGCTGGCTCGACGGCCTGCTGCGCGACGCCGCCGCGCGCGGCCTGGAAATGAACGAGGTGATGCGCGCGCCGATCCCCGAGCGCTTCGCCGGGATCAAGCTGACCCGCTACGAGCTGACCCGCACGGTCAGCCACCTCTACCCGCGCTACGAGGCGCAGGTGTTCCGCGAGATCGACCGGCGCTGAGCGGCGCCTACGACTTTCCGGTCGGTCGCCTGCGCGTTTCGGCCAAAGTCGAATTGTAATTTGGTATCGAACGCCATCCGGCGCGTTGCCGCTGCCTCCGGGCGTTTTGCAGAATGCCCGAGCCGCAGGTTGTTTCCGGCCCGGCGGCGGACTCCTCAACAACAAGATCATCCAGGGAGACTCTCCTGTGCAGATTGGTATACCCCAAGAGACCCATAGGGGTGAGACCCGCGTGGCTGCCACCCCCGAAACCGTCAAGAAGCTGCTCGGCCAGGGCCACCAGGTCGTCGTCCAGGCCGGCGCCGGCCTGGCCGCCTGCATTCCCGACGCGGCCTACGTCGCGGCCGGCGCGCGCCTCGGCGATGCCGCCGCTGCCCTGGGAGCCGAGCTGGTGCTCAAGGTCGCCGCGCCCGACGCCGCCGAGCTGGCGCTGATGCAGCCCGGCGCCGTGCTGGTCGGCATGCTCGACCCGTTCGACGACGCCAACCTGGCGCGCCTGGCCGAGCGCGGCCTCACCGCTTTCGCCCTCGAAGCCGCGCCGCGCACCTCGCGCGCGCAGAGCCTCGACGTGCTGTCCTCGCAGGCCAACATCGCCGGCTACAAGGCGGTGTTGCTGGCCGCCGAGCACTACCCGCGCTTCATGCCGATGCTGATGACCGCCGCCGGCACGGTGAAGGCCGCCCGCGTGCTGATCCTCGGCGCCGGCGTCGCCGGCCTGCAGGCGATCGCCACGGCGCGACGCCTCGGCGCGGTGATCGAAGCCTCTGACGTGCGCCCGGCGGTCAAGGAGCAGGTCGAGTCGCTGGGCGCCAAATTCGTCGAGGTGCCCTACGAGACGGACGAGGAGCGCGAGTGCGCCGAGGGCGTCGGCGGCTATGCGCGGCCGATGCCGCAATCGTGGATGGAGCGCCAGGCGCAAGCGGTGCACGAGCGCGCCCTGCAGGCCGACATCGTCATCACCACCGCGCTGATTCCGGGACGCCAGGCGCCGACGCTGCTGCACGAGCGCACGGTCGCGGCGATGAAGCCCGGCTCGGTGGTGGTCGACCTGGCCGCCGCCCACGGCGGCAACTGCCCGCTGACCGAGGTCGACCGGGTGGTGGTCAAGCACGGCGTGACCCTGGTGGGGCACAGCAACCTGCCGGCGCTGCTGGCGGCGGACGCCTCGGCGCTGTACGCGCGCAACCTGCTGGACTTCCTCAAGCTGGTCGTCGACGGCGAAGGCAGGTTCCACCTCAACCGCGAAGACGACATCGTCTCCGCCTGCCTGATGTGCGAAGGCGGCCAGCAGCTGCGCCGCAACGCCGCCTGACCGCGCCCACCGCTCCCGGCCCCATTACAAGAAGGACAACAACCATGGACCCGATCTCCGACGGTCTCTACAACCTGATCATCTTCGTGCTGGCGGTCTACGTCGGCTACCACGTGGTGTGGAACGTCACCCCCGCCCTGCACACCCCGCTGATGGCGGTGACCAACGCCATTTCCGCCATCGTCATCGTCGGCGCCATGCTGGC
>DASQBU010000010.1:0-11742 GCA_035635035.1 Pseudomonas sp. | reverse complement strand
GCGTTCCTCGCGGGGTTGACGCTCTTCACGCGGCTGGCGTTCCTCGCGGGGTTGACGTTCTTCACGCGGCTGGCGTTCCTCGCGGGGTTGACGCTCTTCACGCGGCTGGCGTTCCTCGCGGGGCTGACGCTCTTCACGCGGCTGACGCTCCTCGCGGGGCTGGCGCTCTTCACGCGGCTGGCGTTCCTCGCGGGGCTGACGCTCTTCACGCGGCTTGCGTTCCTCGCGCGGCTTGCGCTCGCCGCGATCACCGCGCTCGCCTTCGCGGCGACGGTTCTGCTGGCGGCCGCTGCGGCGCTCTTCGTCGCTGCGCTGCGGGCGTTCGGTGGCGGGGGCCTCGCTGGCGACTGCCGGCTTGGGCTCTTCCTTGCCGGCGAACAGGCCCACCAGCGAGCGGATCAGCCCCTTGAACAGGCTCGGTTCGGGCGTCGGGTGGACCAGCGGGGCGGGCGCGACCGGAGCCGGCGCCTCGATGACCTGCGGCGCGGGACGCTCATGGGTCACGCTCTTCACCACTGCTTCCTGGCGTACCAGGGTGCGGGTGGCGGCCACCGGTTGGATTTCCTCGGCTTCTGCCGGGGTCATCTCGTAGCTGGACTGGCCGATCTGCACTTCCGGGCTGTCGTCGCGCAGGCGCTGCACTTCGAAGTGCGGGGTTTCCAGATGATCGTTCGGCAGGATGACGATGCGCGCGCGGGTGCGCAGCTCGATCTTGGTGATGGCGTTGCGCTTCTCGTTGAGCAGGAAGGCGGCGACCGGGATCGGCACCTGGGCGCGCACTTCGGCGGTGCGGTCCTTGAGGGCCTCTTCCTCGATCAGGCGCAGGATCGCCAGCGACAGCGATTCGACGTCGCGGATGATACCCTGGCCGTTGCAGCGCGGGCAGACGATGCCGCTGGTTTCGCCGAGCGACGGGCGCAGGCGCTGGCGGGACATTTCCAGCAGTCCGAAGCGCGAGATGCGGCCGACCTGGACACGGGCGCGGTCGGCTTCCAGGCATTCGCGCATGCGGTCTTCCACGGCGCGCTGGTTCTTCGCCGGGGTCATGTCGATGAAGTCGATGACGATCAGGCCGCCGATGTCGCGCAGGCGCAGCTGGCGGGCGATTTCCTCGGCCGCTTCCAGGTTGGTCTGCAGCGCGGTTTCCTCGATGTCGCTGCCCTTGGTGGCGCGCGCCGAGTTGATGTCGATGGACACCAGCGCTTCGGTCGGGTCGATGACGATGGAGCCGCCGGAGGGCAGTTTCACTTCGCGCTGGAAGGCAGTCTCGATCTGGCTCTCGATCTGGAAGCGGTTGAACAGCGGCACGCTGTCCTGGTACAGCTTGATCTTGCTGGCGAACTGCGGCATCACCTGATGGATGAAGCTCAGCGCTTCCTCCTGGGCCTCGATGCTGTCGATCAGCACCTCGCCGATGTCCTGGCGCAGGTAGTCGCGGATCGCGCGGATGATGACGTTGCTTTCCTGGTAGATCAGGAAGGGCGCGGCGCGGTCCTGGGAGGCTTCCTTGATCGCGGTCCACAGCTGGATCAGGTAGTCGAGGTCCCACTGCAGTTCTTCGCTGGAGCGGCCCAGGCCGGCGGTGCGCACGATCAGGCCCATGTCGCCCGGGGCGTTGAGGCCGTTGAGGGCCTCGCGCAGCTCGTTGCGCTCCTCGCCTTCGATGCGGCGGGAGATACCGCCAGCGCGCGGGTTGTTGGGCATCAGCACCAGGTAGCGGCCGGCCAGGCTGATGAAGGTGGTCAGCGCCGCGCCCTTGTTGCCGCGCTCTTCCTTCTCGACCTGGACGATGACTTCCTGGCCTTCGCGCAGCACGTCCTTGATGTTGACCCGGCCTTCGGGGGCCTTGGTGAAGTATTCGCGGGAGATTTCCTTGAGCGGCAGGAAGCCGTGGCGCTCGGCGCCGAAGTCGACGAAGGCCGCCTCGAGGCTGGGCTCGACGCGGGTGATGCGGCCTTTGTAGATGTTGGCCTTTTTCTGCTGGCGGGCGCCCGATTCGATGTCGAGGTCGAACAGGCGTTGGCCGTCGACCAGAGCAACACGCAACTCTTCGGGTTGAGTTGCGTTGATCAGCATTCTTTTCATGTAGTACCAATGGTTTCCGGGCTGCCGGAAACGGCGTTTGGCACACACGACTCTCGTGGTCGGTGTCAGGTGCGCCGGGAACGGTCTGGCCGTTGCCCTTGTCAAGCGTCGCAGGCGGGTGGGCCTGGGTGCGACTGGCGTCTCCTGCTAACTGTAGGTACAGAAGCACTCATTCAGGAGGAGGAATCAAACAACGCTGCGGACGATCATGGCGTCTGGAAAGTCGAGTGCTACGCAGTCCGTCGTTTGTGCATCTCCACCCTGCACGTATTCCCTGAGAATCGGGTGCCGCTCGCAGAATCCGCAGCGGGTTAGCATTTGCGCGCAACGCAGGGCGTCTCGCACGTCATGTCTCAAGGCTGGTTTTCCGATGCATCGGCAGGCTCTGGCTGATGCACCGTCGGACGGCCTGGCGTCCAGTAATTGTGTGTCCACGTCAGGCGCTATTGCCTGATGCGCGCGGAATGCCGCTTTTGGCGGCGTCCGGACTATAGCAGCAATCATTAAGTGCTTCAATTCAGGCAAAAATTGCTATGATTTGCGCATGACAACTCCCTCACAGATCTCCACTGGCGTCCAGTTGCTCGAAGTGCAACCGGAACTGGCCGGACAGCGCATCGACAACTTCCTCCGGGCTCAGTTGAAAGGTGTTCCCAAGACCCTGATCTACCGCATCCTGCGCAAGGGCGAAGTGCGGGTGAACAAGGGGCGTATCAAGCCCGAATACAAGCTGCAGGCCGGCGACGTGGTGCGCGTGCCGCCGCTGCGCGTGGCCGAGCGCGACGAGCCCGAGCCGCTGGCCCAGGGGCTGCTGCAGCGCCTCGAGGCGGCCATCGTCTACGAGGACAAGGCGCTGATCGTGCTGAACAAGCCGGCCGGCATCGCGGTGCACGGCGGCAGCGGCCTGAGTTACGGGGTGATCGAAGCGTTCCGCCAGTTGCGCCCCGAGGCCAAGGAGATCGAGCTGGTCCATCGCCTGGATCGCGACACCTCGGGTCTTTTGATGATCGCCAAGAAGCGCAGCATGCTGCGCCACCTGCACGCGGCGCTGCGCGGCGACGGCGTGGACAAGCGTTACCTGGCGCTGGTGCGTGGCAGCTGGCCGACCTCGAAGAAGAAGGTCAGTGCGCCGCTGCTGAAGAACAATCTGCGCTCGGGCGAGCGCATGGTCGAGGTCAATCCCGAGGGCAAGGAGGCGCTGACCGAATTCCGGGTGGTGCGCCGCTTCGGCGACTTCGCCACGCTGATCGAGGCCAGTCCGATCACCGGCCGTACCCACCAGATCCGCGTACATGCCAAGCATGCCGGCCACCCGATCGCCGGCGACAGCAAGTATGGCGACGAGGAGTTCACTCGCGAGATTCGCGAGCTGGGCGGCAAGCGCCTGTTCCTCCACGCCCATGCGCTGCGCGTGACGTTGCCCGATGATCGCGTGCTGGAGCTGCAGGCGCCGGTGGACGAGATGTGGGCGGCTACCCTGGAGCGCCTGGATGGCTGACTACCAGTTGCTGGTGTTCGACTGGGATGGGACCTTGGTCGACTCCATTGCGCGGATCGTCGAATCGATGCGGGTGGCGGCGGACGAGTGCGCGTTGCCGCAGCTGGACGAGGCGACCATCCGCGGCATCATCGGCCTGGGGTTGCCGGAGGCGATCCGCAGCCTGTATCCGCAGCTGCAGGAGCCGGCGCGGGTCGAGACCTTTCGGCGCGTCTACAGTGAACACTACCTGATGCTGGAGCGTACGCCTTCCCCGTTGTTCGAGGGGGTGCGCGAGTCGCTGCTGGCGTTCCGCGCGCAGGGCTATCGCCTGGCGGTGGCCACCGGCAAGACCCGGCGCGGGCTGGATCGGGTGCTGGCCGGGCATGGCTGGCTGGATTTCTTCGATGTCACTCGCTGCGCCGACGAGACGGCGAGCAAGCCGGATCCGCGGATGCTGTGGGAAATCCTCGCGCATTGCGGCGTAGCGGCGGAGCGGGCGCTGATGGTCGGCGACTCGCCCTTCGACCTGCAGATGGCGCACAACGCCGGCATGACGGCGGTGGCCGTGGGATACGGTGCGCAGCCGCTGGCGGTGCTGCAGGAGTATCGTCCGCAGCTGGCGATCGAGGACTTCGGTGCGCTCGGGCGCTGGCTGGATGAGCGGCAGGAATTTCGCGTAAGGGGAGAGGGCGGGCATGCAATCGGATGAGTGGAAGGCGGGGGCGGCTCCGTCCGACGAGAAGACCTGGAAGTTGCTGGAGAAGGCGGTGCTGGCCGGCGTGGTCGAGCAGCGGCGAGCGCGGCGCTGGGGAATCTTCTTCAAGAGCCTGGTGTTTCTCTACCTGTTCGGCATGCTGCTCCTGGTCTCGCCGCTGGGGCGGCTGGACAAGGCGACGCTGAAACCGCATACCGCGCTCATCGAGGTGCGCGGGATGATTGCCGATCAGGAGCGTGCCAGTGCCGACAACATCGTCGGCGGCCTGCGCAAGGCCTTCGAGGACAAGAATACTCGTGGCGTGGTGCTGCGCATCAACAGTCCGGGCGGCAGTCCGGTGCAGTCCGGCTATATATATGACGAGATCCGTCGCCTGCGTGGCGAGCATCCGACCGTCAAGGTCTACGCGGTGATCGCTGATCTCGGGGCCTCCGGCGCCTACTACATCGCCAGCGCAGCGGATGCGATCTATGCCGACAAGGCCAGCCTGGTGGGCTCCATCGGGGTGACGGCTTCCGGCTTCGGCTTCGTCGATGTGATGAACAAGGTGGGGGTCGAGCGGCGCATCTATACCTCCGGTGAGCACAAGACCTTCCTCGATCCCTTCGTGCCGCAGAAGGAGGATGAGACCCGCTTCTGGAGTACCGTGCTCGAGACCACTCACAAGCAGTTCATCGCCAGTGTCAAACAGGGGCGCGGCGAGCGCCTGAAGGACAAGGAGCATCCGGAGCTGTTCTCCGGGCTGGTCTGGTCCGGTGAGCAGGCCCTCGAACTGGGGCTGATCGACGGGCTGGGCAGCGCCAGCTACGTGGCGCGCGAGGTGATCGGCGAGAAGAATCTGGTCAATTTCACGGTCGATGAGTCGCCGATCGATCGCTTCGCCAAGAAGTTGGGGGCGGGCGTGGCCGAGCAGATTTCGCTGTGGATGGGCTTGCAGGTGCCGGCGCTGCGCTGATCAGGGGATCTGCACGCCTTCGGCCAGGAGCATGTCCACCAGGCGGATGAGCGGCAGGCCGACCAGGCTGGTGGCGTCCTCGCCCGCGGTGCTGCGGAACAGGCTGACGCCTAGTCCTTCGGACTTGAAGCTGCCGGCGCAGTCGTAGGGTTGTTCCCGGTGCAGATAGCGCTCGATGCGGGCGTCGTCCAGGGGGCGGAAGTGCACGACGAAGGGAATGCAGGCGATCTGCGCGTGATCGCTCTGCGAGTTGTACAGGCACAGGCCGGTGTGGAAGATCACGCTGCTGTTGCTGGCCGCGCGCAACTGGTCGCGAGCGCGGGTGAAGTCGTGCGGCTTGCCGAGGATGCGTCCGTCGGCGAGGGTGGCGACCTGGTCGGAGCCGATGATCAGGTGCCGGGGGTATTGCTCGGCCAGTGCGCGGGCCTTCTGCTCGGCCAGGCGGCGGACCAGATGCTCCGCGGCTTCGCCCGGCAGGGCGGATTCGTCGATGTGCGGAGCCTGGCAGACGAACGGCAGGTGCAGGCGCTCGAGTAGGGCGCGGCGGTAGGCGGAGCTGGATGCAAGAACCAGGGGGAGCATGGCAATTTCCTCGAAATTTGCCGGCGATTCTAGGTATCTGGGCGCCTACTGCCTACCAGGAAATTTCTTTGACAGTTAAAAGGGGTGTCCCTAGAATGGCGCGCTTATGTTGAAAGGGCCGATTCCACCTCACATCGATCCGCGAAAACTCGCCGATCGCGCCGCCACCCTCGAGGGTGACTGGCCGCTCGCGCGCTTTTCGCGAGTCTGCGACTTGTTGGTCAGCGATGCCGGCAGCGTTCACGCTCGTTTCGAGTTCGGACGCGACGAGCAGGGGCTGATCGTCATGCGTGGCGAGCTCGAAGTCGAGGTGCAGATGGTGTGCCAGCGTTGTCTGGAGCCGGCAACCCTCCCAGTGCACAGCGAGTTCGTCTATGCCGTGCTCAGGGAAGGTGCTTCGCAGGATTCCCTGCCGAAGAGCTACGATGCGCTGGAAGTGGGCGAGGAACCGCTCGATCTGATTGCTCTGGTCGAGGACGAGTTGCTGCTCGCGCTCCCCATCGTGCCGGCCCACGAACCCGATGCATGCCAACACCCGGCAGGCTTTGCAGCAGCACCAGAACCGAGCGTCAACGAGGTTTCGCGGTCCAACCCGTTCGATGTACTGGCGCAGTTGAAACGTGACCCAAACGTTTAGGAGTTAATTCAGAATGGCTGTTCAACAGAACAAAAAGTCTCGTTCCGCTCGCGACATGCGTCGTTCCCACGATGCGCTCGAGGCCAATGCACTGTCCGTCGAAAAGAGCACCGGTGAAGTTCACCTGCGCCACCACGTGAGCCCGGAAGGCGTCTACCGTGGTCGCAAAGTGATCGACAAGGGCGCCGACGAGTAATCCTTGTCCGCTCCGGTCATCGCGATCGATGCAATGGGTGGGGACTTCGGTCCCCACTGCGTTGTTCCGGCCTGCCTTGAGAGCTTGGCCGAGTATCCCTCCCTGCGGCTGATTTTGGTCGGCCAGCCCTCCGTTATCGAAGCGCTCATCGCAGAGCATCCTGCGGTCGATCGTTCCCGTCTGCGCATCCAGCCCGCCAGCGAAGTCGTCGCCATGGACGAGCGTCCGGCGCAGGTGCTGCGCGGCAAGCCCGATTCCTCCATGCGCCAGGCGCTCGAACTGGTTCGCCGCGGCGAAGCCCAGGCCTGCGTCAGTGCCGGCAATACCGGCGCGCTGATGGCGTTGTCGCGTTATCTGCTCAAGACCCTGCCCGGTATCGACCGGCCGGCGATGGTGACCGCCATGCCCACCGCGCGCGGCAGCTGCCATCTGCTCGATCTGGGCGCCAATATCGACTGCAGTGCCGAGCATCTCTACCAGTTTGCCGTGATGGGCGCCGTGGCGGCCGAGGCGCTGGGGGTCGTGCGGCCGCGCGTGGCGTTGCTGAACGTCGGTACCGAGGAGATCAAGGGCAATCAGCAGGTCAAACTGGCGGCCAGCTTGTTGCGCCAGGCGCGCGAGCTGAACTATGTCGGTTTCGTCGAGGGCGATGGCCTGTATCGCGGCGAGGCGGACGTGGTGGTGTGTGACGGCTTCGTCGGCAACATCGTGCTCAAGTCCAGCGAGGGCCTGGCGGCGCTGATCGCGGCTCGCCTGGAGGCGTTGTTCCGCTCCGGGGCGCTGGCCCGCCTGGTCGGTTTGCTGGCCCTGCCGCTGCTGCGGCGGCTGCGCGACGAGCTGCGTCCGGCGCAGCACAATGGCGCGAGTTTTCTCGGTCTGCAGGGGATCGTGGTAAAAAGTCACGGCGGTGCGGGGCCGGAAGGCTTTCGCAGCGCCATCCGGCGGGCGCTGGCGGAAATCCGCGAGAATCTGCCGCAGCGGCTGCACGGACGCCTGGAGCATCTGCTGCTCTAGCGGGCTGTGACCGATGCGCGGTGCCTGCCATCCAACTGTCAGTCTGTTGCGGCGCTCTGCGGCGCAGCGTTCCTGACGAACAAGTACACAAGGAACTTGCTTCCATGTCTTCTTCCCTCGCTTTCGTTTTCCCCGGCCAGGGTTCCCAGGCTGTCGGCATGCTGGCCGAGCTGGGTGCACAACACGCCACTATTCGTGAAACCTTCGCCGAAGCCTCCGCGGCTCTGGGCTATGACCTCTGGGCGCTGACCCAGGAGGGCCCGGCCGAGCTGCTCAACCAGACCGACAAGACCCAGCCGGCCATCCTCACCGCCTCCATCGCCCTGTGGCGTCTGTGGCAGGCCGAGGGCGGCGCGCAGCCGGCGTTCGTCGCCGGCCACAGCCTGGGCGAGTACTCGGCGCTGGTGGCGGCCGGCAGCCTGGCGTTTGCCGACGCGGTCAAGCTGGTCGAGCTGCGCGGCCAGCTGATGCAGCAGGCGGTGCCGGCCGGGCAGGGCGGCATGGCGGCGATCCTCGGTCTGGACGACGACGCCGTGCGTGCGGCCTGTGCCGAAGCGGCCCAGGGCGAGGTGGTCAGTGCGGTCAACTTCAACGCGCCGGGCCAGGTGGTGATCGCCGGCGCGGCCGCTGCGGTGGCGCGGGCCATCGAAGCGTGCAAGGCGCGGGGCGCCAAGCGCGCCATGGCGCTGCCGGTCAGTGTGCCGTCGCACTGCGAGCTGATGCGCCCGGCGGCCGAGAAGTTCGCTGCGGCGGTGGAAGGCATCGCCTGGCAAGTGCCGCAGATCGCCATCGTGCAGAATACCAGCGCCCAGGTGCCGGCCGATCTGGCCGTGCTCAAGCAGGACCTGCTGCAGCAGCTGTACAGCCCGGTGCGCTGGGTGGAGTCGGTGGCGCTGCTGGCCGAGCGCGGCGTGACCGAGCTGGTCGAGTGCGGCCCGGGCAAGGTGCTGGGCGGCTTGAACAAGCGCTGCGCCAAGGGCGTCAACACCCACAATCTGGATACCCCCGAGGCCTTCGCCGCCGCCCGTGCGGCCCTGGCCTGATCATCAGGAGAATCACCCATGAGTCTGCAAGGTAAGGTGGCGCTGGTCACCGGCGCGACCCGCGGCATCGGTCAGGCCATCGCCCTCGAGCTGGGCCGCCAGGGCGCGATCGTCATCGGCACTGCCACCAGTGCTTCCGGTGCCGAGCGCATCGCCGAGTATCTCAAGGCGGCCGGCATCGAAGGTGCTGGCCTGGTCCTCGACGTGTCCAGCGACGAGTCCGTGGCCCAGACCCTCGAGCACATCCAGCAGCACCTCGGCCAGCCGGCCATCCTGGTCAACAACGCCGGCATCACCCGCGACAACCTGATGCTGCGCATGAAGGACGCGGAGTGGCACGACGTCATCAATACCAACCTGACCAGCATCTACCGGTTGTCCAAGGGCGTGCTGAAGGGTATGACCAAGGCGCGCTGGGGCCGCATCATCAACATCAGCTCGGTGGTCGGCTCGATGGGCAATGCCGGTCAGGCCAACTACGCGGCGGCCAAGGCTGGCGTCGAGGGTTTCACCCGCGCCCTGGCGCGTGAGGTGGGTTCGCGCGGTATCACCGTCAACGCGGTGGCGCCGGGCTTCATCGATACCGACATGTCTCGCGAGCTGCCCGAGGCCCATCGTCAGACCCTGCTGACCCAGATTCCGCTGGGTCGCCTGGGTCAGGCCGAGGAAATCGCCAGCGTTGTCGGCTTCCTGGCCGGCGAGGGCGGTGCCTATGTGACCGGCGCCACAGTTCCGGTCAATGGCGGCATGTACATGTAAAAAGCGATGGCCGGCGTTGGCCGGCCGTCATCTTGTCTGTCTAGAATCGATACCTATTACGCGGCCAGCCGAGGGCTGGCCGGGCGAAACAGTTCGGCAGGCCGGCAAGGGTTTTGCTTGAAAATCTGAAAACCCTTTCTATACACTAGCCGCCACCAGCTACATGGAATTCTCCATAGGAGTGAGAACTAGTTATGAGCACCATCGAAGAACGCGTCAAGAAGATCGTTGCCGAGCAGCTTGGCGTTAAAGAAGACGAAGTGACCAACAGCGCTTCCTTCGTTGAAGACCTGGGCGCCGACTCCCTGGATACCGTGGAGCTGGTCATGGCTCTCGAAGAAGAATTCGAGACCGAAATCCCGGACGAACAGGCCGAGAAGATCACCACCGTTCAGGAAGCCATCGATTACATCAATGCTCACGGTCAGCAATAAGTAATCGTCGGTTCCGGCCGGTAAAAAGCCGCACGTCCCTGAAAAGGCGTGCGGTTTTTCTTTGTGTTCAAGGAAGCCGCAGTTGCAGCCAGGGCTGCGCGGTTTTCATTGCTGCAGTAGATCAACAAGAGGAGAGCGCTGTGTCGCGTAGACGCGTCGTGGTCACCGGTCTCGGTATGCTGTCACCCCTCGGCCCGGATGTGGCCAGCAGCTGGCAGGGGGTACTGGCTGGGCAGAGTGGCATCGGACCCATCGGGCATATGGACGTCTCCGCCTTTGCTACCCGCTTCGGTGGCTCGGTCAAGGGCTTCAATGTCGAGGACTACCTGCCGGCGAAGGAAGCTCGCAAGATGGACCTCTTCATCCAGTACGGCATGGCCGCCAGCCTCCAGGCGGTGCGCGATGCGGGGCTGGAGATCACCGACGCCAATCGCGAGCGCGTCGGCGTGGCCATGGGCTCGGGCATCGGGGGCCTGACCAACATCGAGAACAACGCCAAGTCGCTGCACGAGCAGGGGCCGCGGCGCATTTCGCCGTTCTTCGTGCCGGGCTCGATCATCAACATGATTTCCGGATTCCTGTCGATCCATCTGGGTGCACAGGGTCCCAACTATGCCATCACCACGGCCTGCACCACCGGCACCCACAACATCGGCATGGCCGCGCGCAACATCGCCTATGGCGAGGCCGACGTGATGATTGCCGGCGGTGCGGAGATGGCGGCCTGTGGCCTGGGCCTCGGCGGCTTCGGTGCTGCGCGTGCGCTGTCCACCCGCAACGACGAGCCGACCCGTGCCAGCCGTCCCTGGGATCGCGATCGCGATGGCTTCGTGCTGGCCGACGGTGCTGGTGCCCTGGTGCTCGAAGAGCTGGAGCATGCCCGCGCACGCGGCGCGCGCATCTACGCCGAATTGGTCGGCTTCGGCATGAGTGGCGATGCCTACCACATGACCTCGCCGCCGGAAACGGGCGAGGGCGCTGCGCGCTGCATGGTCAACGCCTTGCGCGACGCGGGCCTGAATCCGGAGCAGGTGCAGTACATCAACGCCCACGGCACCTCCACGCCGGCCGGCGACCTGGCCGAGGTGGCGGCGGTGAAGCGCGTGTTCGGCGAGCATGCCTACCGCCTGGCGGTCAGCTCGACCAAGTCGATGACCGGCCACCTGCTCGGCGCTGCCGGTGCGGTGGAGGCGATCTTCAGCATCCTCGCCCTGCGCGACCAGGTGGCGCCGCCGACCATCAACCTCGACGCGCCGGACGAGGGTTGTGACCTCAACTTCGTGCCCCACCAGGCGCAGGCCATGCCGATCGATGTGGCGGTGTCCAACTCCTTCGGCTTCGGTGGCACCAACGGTACCCTGGTGTTCCGCCGCCTGGTCGACTGATGTCGCTGGTGTGGATCGACGGTCGGCCGGCGGAGCTGTTGCCGGTGACCGACCGCGGTCTGGCTTACGGCGATGGTCTGTTCGAGACCCTCGCCGTACGCCATGGGCGGATCGCCCTGCTCGAGCGCCATCTGCGGCGCCTGGGCGAGGGCGCCCGGCGTCTCGCCTTGCCGGTGGATCTGGCGCTGGTGCGCGCCGAGCTGTCGGCCTTCGCCGGCGAGCTCGGCCACGGCGTGGCCAAGCTGATCGTCACCCGCGGCGATGGCCTGCGCGGCTACGCGCCGCCGGCCGAGGCCCGCTGCCGGCGCATCCTCAGCGGCAATCCGCCGCCGGCCTATCCGCCGCGCCATCGGCAGGACGGCATTCGCCTGTACCCCTGCGCTACCCGTCTGGCCGAGCAGCCGCTGCTGGCCGGGCTCAAGCATCTCAATCGCCTCGAACAGGTCCTGGCCCGGGC
>DASQBU010000009.1:0-8649 GCA_035635035.1 Pseudomonas sp. | reverse complement strand
GCAGCAGCCCCAGCTGCAGCCGCTGGGCTGGCGCTGGCAGGGCCGCCTCGACGCCACCGCGCCGGCGCTGCACCTCGCCGGCCGGCTGGACAACGCCGCCGGCCTGGCGCTGAACCTGCAGGTGCAGCGACCGACCGGCGGCGCCCTGCGCATGGACGGCCGGCTGGAGGACATCGACCTGACCAAGGCCAACCCGCTGACGCGGACCCTGCGCGCCTGGCCGGCGCTGCTGGAGCTGAACCGCGGCCGCCTCGCCGCCAGCGCCACCCTGCAACTGGCCGCCGACCAGCGCCCGGCCAGCGCCGAGCTGGCCCTGCAGCTGCAGGGCGTCGGCGGCATCTACGACCGCCTGGAACTGGTCGGCCTGGAGGCCCGGCCCAGGCTGCAGCTGCGCGAACGGCGGCTGGCGCTCGAGGTGCCGGAGCTGCGCCTGGCGCGCCTCAACCCCGGCGTGCCGCTCGGCCCGCTGCAGCTGCGCGGCGACTACCAGGCCACCCTGGAACAACCGCTCGCCGGGCGCCTGCGCCTGCGCCAGGCCGAGGGCCGCCTGCTCGGCGGCCAGCTGCAGCTGCGCCCGGCCACCCTCGACCTGGCGCAGCGGCCACAGCGCCTGCAACTGCAGCTGCGCGGACTGGACCTGGCCGAGCTGCTCGCAGCCTACCCGGCGGAAGGGCTGTCCGGCAGCGGCATCCTCGACGGCGAGCTGCCGCTGCGCCTGGAGCGCGACGGCTGGCGCGTCGCCGCCGGCCAGCTGGCGGCCCGCGCCCCCGGCGGCGTGCTGCAGCTGCGCTCGCCGCGCATCCGCGCCTTCGGCCAGCGCAATCCGGCCCTGCGCCTGGCCACCGGCGCGCTCGAGGACTTCCGCTACGACCGTCTGGAGTGCGGGGTCAGCTATGCTCCACAGGGGCAACTGTTGCTGGCCATGCACCTGCACGGCCACAACCCGGCGCTGGAAGGCGGCCGGCCGGTGAATCTCACCGTCAACCTGGAAGAGAACGTCCCCAGCCTGCTGACCAGCCTGCAACTGAGTGGCCGGGTCAATGAAGCCATCCAGCGCCGCGTGCAGCAGCGTCTGCCGCCGCGCCACTGACACGGGAGACAGCACGCATGTGCCTGCGTCATAGCGGTTCCCTCCTGCTGCTCGGCCTGCTGCTCGCCGCCTGCACCCCCACCGTGCAGCTGGCCGCGCCGAAGGAACCGATCAACATCAACCTGAACGTGAAGATCGAGCACGAAATCTATATCAAGGTGGACAAGGCGCTGGACAACATCCTCGACGAATCCAGCGGCCTGTTCTGAGGAGCCCGAGATGACCCTTGCGACCCGCATCGCCTCCCTGCTGCTGAGCCTGTGCCTGGCCCTGCCGGCCTTCGCCCTGGACCTGAGCGGCGCCATGCAGGCCCTCGGCGGCGCCAAGGCCGCCGGCCAGCTGGGCGAGCAGACCGACGGCTACCTCGGCGTGGTCCAGCCCGGCGGCCAGGCCGAGGAGATCGCCCGGCTGATCAACCAGGCCCGCCGCGCCGAGTACCAGAAGCTGGCGACCCAGAACGGCATCGGCCTGAGCGACGTCGAGGCCATGGCCGGCAAGAAGGCGGTGGACAAGACCCCGGCCGGCCAGTACATCCGCCTCGACGGCCAGTGGCGCCGCAAGTGAGCCGCCCGCTCGTCGCACGCCCCGGCGCGAGGCCCCGCCAGCCGACATACGCGGCAAAAAACTGCAGCCGCAGCCGGCGGGCTTGATCGTATAATCGGGGCTCCCGGCCAGCCCGCGCTCCGCCGCAGCGGCCCCCTACACGCGACAGGCGACTCATGGAATTCAATCCGATCGACCTTCTGCTTCACCTCGACAGCTACCTGAACCTGTTGGTGGCCAACTATGGCGTGTGGGTCTACGCCATCCTGTTCCTGGTGGTCTTCTGCGAAACCGGCCTGGTGGTGATGCCCTTCCTGCCCGGCGACTCCCTGCTGTTCATCGCCGGCGCCATGTGCGCCAGCGGCAGCATGGACCTGATGGCGCTGGGCGGCCTGCTGATGCTGGCGGCGATCCTCGGCGACAGCACCAACTACCTGATCGGCCGCAACCTGGGCGAGCGGCTGTTCCGCAACCCCGACTCGAAGATCTTCCGCCGCGACCACCTGCTGCAGACCCAGAAGTTCTACGCCGAGCACGGCGGCAAGACCGTGACCATCGCGCGCTTCCTGCCCATCGTGCGCACCTTCGCGCCCTTCGTCGCCGGCGGCGGCCACATGGTCTACCCGCGCTTCCTGTTCTTCAGCGTGCTCGGCACCCTGCTGTGGGTCGGCGGCCTGATGGGCCTCGGCTACTTCTTCGGCAACGTGCCGTTCATCAAGCACAACCTGACCGCGATGATCATCGGCATCATCGTCCTGTCGATGCTGCCGATGATCGTCGGCATCGTGCGCCATCGCCTGCGCCGCGCCGCACAGCCCGCCGGCATCAACTGACGCGCATGGGGTTCCTGCGCGCCTGGCGGCGGCGGCGCATCCTCGCCCGCCACCCGCTCGACCCGGCGCGCTGGACCGCGCTGTGCGCCGGGCTGCCGATCCTCGCCGGCCTGGACGCCGCCGCGCGCCAGCGCCTGGGCGAACTGGCCGTGCTGTTCCTCCATGACAAGCACCTGAGCTGCCTGCCCGGCGTCGAGGCGGACGACGAGGCGCGCCTGCGCCTGGCCGCCCAGGCCTGCCTGCCGCTGCTCAACCTGCCGGACCTGGACTGGTACCAGGGCTTCCACCAGCTGCTGCTGTATCCGGACGACTTCCTCAGCCCGCAGCGCCACCGCGACGAGGCCGGCGTCGAGCATCTCTGGGACGACGAGCGCAGCGGCGAAGCCTGGCAGCAGGGACCGGTGATCCTCGCCTGGCCGGGGGTGCAGGCCAGCGGCCAGCTGGACGGCTACAACCTGGTGATCCACGAGCTGGCGCACAAGCTGGACATGCTCAATGGCAGCGCCAACGGCCAGCCGCCGCTGCACCCGGACATGCGCGGCGACGCCTGGGCCGGCGCCATGCAGGCCGCCTTCGACAGCCTCAACGCCGCCCTCGACCGCCACCCCGACGCCGAAACCGCCATCGATCCCTACGCCGCGGAAAGCCCGGCCGAGTTCTTCGCCGTCACCAGCGAGTACTTCTTCAGCGCGCCGGACCTGCTGCACGCCGCCTTTCCCGCGGTGTACGCCCAGCTGCAGGCGTTCTACCGCCAGGACCCGCTGCAGCGCCTGGCCGAGGCCCTGCGCGAGCTGCACGCCCAGTCCCACGCCGCCACGCCCGGCCACGGCCGACAGGCCCATCAGCCATGAACCGGGCCAGCGCCGTCATGGCCCGTCCGCCGCTGCAGCTGCACCGCCGCATCGAGCGCCTGACCATGGCCGGCCTGCTGCTGACCGCCCTGCTGGTCGGCCTGGTCACCCTGGTGCCGATGTACCACCACCTGCGGGGGGAAATCGACCAGCGCGCGGAGTACGACGCCCACCTGCTGGCCCAGACCAGCGGCCACCTGCTCGAACGCTTCGAGGAGCTCGCCGCCCTGCTCGCCTCGCGCAGCGAGATCCGCAACGCGCTGGCGCGCTACAACCGCGGCGAGCTGGCGCTGGCCGAACTGCAGGCGTTTTCCGCGCCGCGCCTGGAGGACGCCCTCACCGGCTTTCCGGAAATCACCGGCCTGGTCCGCCTCGACGCCCGGGGACAGCCGGTGCTCGGCCTGCGCGCCCCGATTCCCGCCGAGCTCTGGCCGCTGCCGGCGCCCGCCAGCCGCACCGCCGAGCTGTCCGCCCCGCTGCTGCTCGACGGCCAGCCGCTGCTGCTGGTCGGCACGCCCATCCTGTCGCGCGAGGGGCAGCGCGTAGGCACCGACATCGCCGCCTTCCGCCTCGACAAGCTCAGCCGGCAGTTGAGCGCCATTCCCCTGCATCCCGCCGCCCACAGCCACCTCATCCACCTGGGCAGCGGCCGGGTGATGCACGTCCATCGCGACGCGCCGGGGCTGAGCGAGGCGCCGGCCAATTGCCCGCTGAACCAGCTGCTGCGTGACGCGCCGCCCGCCCTCCTGGCGACGCCCCAAGTGCTGCCGCTGAAGGACGGACAGGCAATGGCCTTCGCCAGCCCGGTGCCCGAACACCCCGGCTGGGCCATCGCCCTGCTGGCCGACCGCGCCCCGCTGTATGCCGAGGCCCGCACCGAGCTGCGCTGGCCACTGCCGGCGATCGTGCTGCTGACCCTCGCCGGCGGCCTGTTGACACGCCTGACCATCCGTCCGCTGTCGCGACGACTCAAGGAACAGGCCCAGAGCCTCGAGCTGGCCGCCAGCGTGTTCGACTGCAGCAACGAAGGCATCGTGCTGATGGATACCCGCCAGCAAGTGATCGCCATCAACCCCGCCGGCTGCCGCCTGATCGGCCATGACGAAACCAGCCTTGCCGAACTCACCCTCGGCACGCTGCTGGCGCCCGAGGCCCCCGACCTGCAGTGCGACTCGCTGTGGGCGCGGGCGGCGTACAGCGGCCACTGGCTGGGCGAAATGCCCATGCGCCGCGCTGACGGCAGCACCTTCCATGCCCGGCTGTCGCTGGCAGCGGTCTTCGACGACAACCGGACACCGCGCCACTTCGCGGCGGTATTCACCGACATCAGCGCACGCAAGGCCGAAGAGGAACGCATCCGGCAGATGGCCTACCGCGACAAGCTCACCGGCCTGCCCAACCGCGCCCTGGCCCAGGACCGTCTGCAACAGGCGCTGCGCAAGACGCAGCGCCTGGACAGCCGCCTGGCCGTGCTGTTCCTCGACCTCGACCACTTCAAGCCGGTCAACGACACCTTCGGCCATGCCGTCGGCGACCACCTGCTGCAGGCCGTCGCCCAGCGCCTGACCGACAGCCTGCGCAGCAGCGATACCGTCGCCCGCCTGGGCGGCGACGAGTTCCTGATCATCCTCGAGGACCTCGCCGACGCCCAGGCGGCCGGCCCGATTGCCGACAAGCTGGTCGGAGCCCTGCAGGCGCCCTTCCAGGTCGACGACCACGAGCTGCACATCGGCACCAGCATCGGCATCGCCCTGTACCCGGAGGACGGCGAGGATGCCGCCCGCCTGGTGCGCAGCGCCGATGCGGCGATGTATCGGGCCAAGGAGGCTGGCCGCAACGGCTATGCCTTCCATGCCGGCCGCCAGCCGGCGATCGCCGGGCCCTGAAGATCGCCATGCGACAACGTGGCGCATCCGCGCGAATGCGCCTATAATCGCCGCCAATTTTCGGCCCGACCCTCTGGAGTCCCCCATGAGCTACAGCAAGATCCCGGCGGGCAAAGACCTGCCGAACGATATCTACGTCGCCATCGAGATCCCGGCCAACCACGCGCCGATCAAGTACGAGATCGACCACGACAGCGACTGCCTGTTCGTCGACCGTTTCATGGCCACCCCGATGTTCTACCCGGCCAACTACGGCTTCATCCCGCACACCCTGGCCGACGACGGCGACCCGCTCGACGTGCTGGTGGTGACCCCCTACCCGGTGGCCCCGGGTTCGGTGATCCGCTGCCGTCCGGTCGGCGTGCTGAACATGAGCGACGAGGCCGGCGGCGACGCCAAGCTGGTCGCCGTGCCGCACGACAAGCTGACCGTCCTCTACAAGGACGTGCAGGAATACACCGACCTGCCGGCCCTGCTGATCGAACAGATCAAGCACTTCTTCGAGAACTACAAGGATCTCGAGAAGGGCAAGTGGGTGAAGGTCGAAGGCTGGGGCGGCGCCGAAGAAGCCCGTCAACTGATTCTCAAGGCGGTCGCGGCTTACCAGAAGTAAGTCGAACACGCCAAGGAAAAGCCGGCCACAAGCCGGCTTTTTTATTCCCTCGAGTTTCTACGGGATTTCTCTTGGCAGGCGGTTTCGGCTAAGGTGGCGGCCTCCCAGCCACGTCTGTCCGCCCATGCACCTTTCCCAGCTGCTCGGCCCGTTCGCCCTGTTCGCCATGCTTGCCCTGATGCTCGGCAGCCTGCTCCGGCGGCGACGGGCCCGGCGCCGCCTGGCGGCACTCGGCGCGGTCGCCGACGCCTTCGCCGCCGGCAACAGCCTGGCCCGGGCCGACGCCAGCAGTAGCGATACCATCGGCCGGCTGGCCCAGCAGCTCAACCAGATGATCGCCCAGCTCGAGGGCGAGCGCCGCGCCCTGCGCGACAGCGAACAGCTGCTGCGCAGCCTGATCGAGGCCGCCCCGATCGGCATGCTGGTGCTCGACCGCGAGGGGCGCATCGACTCGGCCAATCCGGCTGCCGCGCGGATCTTCGAACGCAGTCCGGAGCAGCTCGCCGTCCAGCACGTCAACGACCTGCTGATCGGCCAGGACGCCTGGGCACGCCTGCTCGCCCAACCCAACTGCGGCCTCGAATTCGCCGCCCGACGCAGCAACGGCAGCTTCCCGCTGGAGGCCTCGTGCACCCCGTTCCTGCGCGGCGGCCAGCCGCTGCAGCTGCTGCTGGTGCGCGACATCAGCGACCGCAAGCAGGCCGAGAACCGCCTGCACTACCTGGCCCACTACGACCCGCTGACCGGCGCGGCCAACCGCACCCAGCTGCTCGCCCGTCTCGAACTCGGCCTGCAGTGCGGCGAGGCCCAGGCCCTGCTGTTCATCGACCTCGACCACTTCAAGCGCATCAACGACACCCTCGGCCACGACATCGGCGACCTGCTGCTGCGCGGCGTCGCCGAGCGCCTGCGCAAGCAGGCGCCGCCCGGCGCCCTGCTCGCCCGCCTGGGCGGCGACGAGTTCATCGTGCTGCTCTCCGGCGCCCAGGCCGCCGAGGCCGCGTCCCTCGCCAAGCGCCTGCTGCAGGCGTTCCGCCAGCCGTTCCACGTGCGCCAGTACGAGCTGTTCACCAGCCCGAGCATCGGCATCACCCACCAGCAGGGCGGCCACAGCAGCGCCACCCAGCTGCTCAAGGAAGCCGACCTCGCCCTCTACCACGCCAAGAGCCGCGGACGGAACCGCCTGGCCCACTTCGACCATCACCTGGCCGACGAGGCCGAGCAACGCCGGCGCCTCGAGGAAGAATTGCGCGCGGCGCTGGCCCGCGACGAGTTCGAGCTGTACTACCAGCCGCAGATCGACCGCGACGGTCGCGCGCGACACTTCGAGGCCCTGCTGCGCTGGCACTCGCCGAGCCGCGGCCTGGTCAGCTCGGCGCAGTTCATGCCGGTGCTGGAGGAAACCGGGCTGATCATCGAGGCCACCCGCTGGGTGTTCCGCCAGGCCTGCCGCCAGCTGCGCCACTGGCAGGCGGACGGCCTGGACTGGGGCATCGCGGTCAACCTGTCGCCGCTGGACTTCCGCCAGGGCGACCTGGCCGGGGCGCTGCTGGCGATCCTCGCCGAGGAGCAGCCGCCGGCGCAGCGCCTGGAGCTGGAGATCACCGAGAGCACCCTGCTCGACGCCGACCAGCAGGTGCTCGACAGCCTGCACGCGCTCAAGCGCGCCGGCCTGACCCTGTTCCTCGACGACTTCGGCACCGGCTACGCCTCGCTGACCTACCTGCAGCAGTTCCCCTTCGACGGGGTGAAGATCGACCGCCAGTTCGTCGCCGGCCTGCCGGACAGCCGCGAGTCGGTGGCGCTGGTGCGCGGCATCCTGGTGATCGCCGAACAGCTGGGCATGCAGGTGGTGGCCGAGGGCGTGGAGAACACCCGCCAGGCCGAATTCCTCCGCGACCACCACTGCCAGCGCCTGCAGGGCTACCTGTTCGGCCACCCGCAATCGGCTGGCGCCTGCGCGGGCCTGCAGCCCTGCGCGGAATGCCTCTGACCACGTCCCGGCGCCGGCGCCGGCGATTTGCCCGCCGCCGGCGGCTCTGCTAGTGTCGCGCCCGTTTTCCGCCGCCCGAGACCGCCCCCATGGCCCGCAAGAAAGCCGCCCCCGATTTCGAACAGTCGTTGACCGAACTGCAGACCCTGGTCGAGCGCCTGGAAAGCGGCGAACTGTCCCTCGAGGACTCGCTGGCCGCCTTCGAGCAGGGCATCCGCCTGACCCGCGACTGCCAGGGCGCGCTCAGCCAGGCCGAGCAGAAGGTGCAGATCCTCCTCGGTGACAGCGGCGAAACCGCGCCCTTCGACGCCGAGGGGGACGCGGCATGATCCTCAAGCAGTACCAGGCTGCCAGCCAGGCGCGCGTCGACGCCGCCCTGCAAACCCTGCTGGTCGCCCCGCGCCCCGAGCTCGCGCGCCTCTACGAGGCCATGCGCTACAGCGTGATCAACGGCGGCAAGCGGGTGCGCCCGCTGCTCGCCTATGCCGCCTGCGAGACCCTCGGCGGCGCGCCCGCACAGGCCAACGCCGCCGCCTGCGCGGTGGAGCTGATCCACGCCTACTCGCTGGTCCACGACGACCTGCCGGCGATGGACGACGACGACCTGCGCCGCGGCCAGCCGACCACCCACATCGCCTTCGACGAGGCCGCCGCGATCCTCGCCGGCGACGGCCTGCAGGCGCTGGCCTTCGAGGTGCTGAGCGACGCCACGCACAACCCGCTGGACGCCGAGGTGCGCCTGAGCATGGTGGCCGCCCTGGCGCGCGCCGCCGGACCGGCGGGCATGGTCGGCGGCCAGGCCATCGACCTCGGCGCGGTCGGCCGCCAGCTCGACCAGGC
>DASQBU010000008.1:0-9130 GCA_035635035.1 Pseudomonas sp. | reverse complement strand
CGTAGGCGTGGCTCCAGTTCACCCCGATGTAGGGGGCGAACTCGCGGCGGATCTCGTAGCGCAGGCGCAGCCCGAACTGGGTGTCGGCGAGGCCGGCACCGATGCCGCGCTGCGGATCGTTGCGACCGTAGAGATTGGCCTCGGCGCGCGGCTGCAGGATCAGACGGTTGGTGATCAGCAGGTCGTACTCGGCCTGCAGGCGCGCGGCGGTCTGGCCGCCTTCGCCGAGGAAGGCGGTGGCCTCGGTTTCCAGGCCGTACAGCGGGGTGCCCTGGATGCCGAAGGCCGCCCAGGTCTGCGGGGCGCCGGGCTTGAAGTCCTGGCGCAGGCCCGCCACGGTTTCCCACCAGGGGCCGATGGCATGGCCCCAGTACAGCTGCAGCTCGGCGTCCTCGGTGCGGCCGTTGAGCCGTTCGCCTTCGCTGCGGATCTGCAGGCGGTCGATGTCGCCGCCGATCCAGCTGGTGATGTCCCAGGCCAGCGCACTGCCGGCATCGGCATCCTGCCATTCCAGTTTGTCGGCGAGGACGAAGGTGTTGATGCCGCCGGTGTGCATGGCATGTGGCGGCAGACGCGGGAAGGCGGCGAGGCGGTCGGCGTCGGTCAGTGCTGGAGCCGGGCCGTAGCCGTGCTGGTGCGCGGGCAACAGGGGGAAGGCGGCGGCGCGGTCGGCGTCGGTCAGTGCGGGAACCGGCGTATGGGTATGCGGGTGGGCCGCGGCGTGCGGCCGATGCCCGCTGTGTTCGCCGGTATCGGCAGGCTGCGCCTGGTCGGGCTGTGCCTCGGCGTGCCGGTGCCGATGCTGGCGGTGGTGCTGGCCAGGGTGCAGGGCGCCGTGGCCTCGTTGATGGCCGTGCGCCTGGGGCATGGTGTCCATGGGCGCGGCGTCGGCGTCCGTGGCCTGGGTGTCCGCAGCCGGCGCGGCCGGCTGCGGATGGTGGGCGGCATGCCCGTCGTGCGGGTCTGCCCCCATGGCCTGAGCGCTGGCGAGCAGCCCCAGGCTGAGGGTAAAGAAGACGAGGTGTTTAGTAGCGGTCATTCTTCCTGCCTTTGCCGTGGGACGGCGGGGTCAAGCCGTGGTTCTGGCGGCCCTGGCCCATGTTGCCGTGGTCCATCTGGCCGCGGTTCTCATGCATGCGCTGCATGTTGCGCTCGTGGTCCATGTTGTTGTGCGCGGTGCCGCGGTCGGACATGCGGTCCAGGCCCATCAGGCCGTGGCTCATGTCGGCGTGGGCGTTGGGGCCGTGTTGACCGGCGTGGTCGTTGCGGGCCATGGCCTGCGGCAGTTGCAGGGCGGCGAGCAGGCCGCAGGCGAGGGTGCTGGCGATCAGGGTCTTGCGCTTGAAGCTGGTCATGGGGTTTTCCTCATTCGTCGACGCGAACCTCGCGGAACATGCCGAGGTCCATGTGGTACATCAGGTGGCAGTGGTAGGCCCAGCGCCCCAGAGCGTCGGCTGTGACTCGGTAGCTGCGTCGGGTGCCGGGCGGGATGTCGAGTGTATGCTTGCGGACCTTGAAGTTGCCGTGCTCGTCTTCAAGGTCGCTCCACATCCCATGCAGATGGATGGGGTGGTGCATCATCGTGTCATTGACCAGTACCAGGCGCAGACGTTCCCCATACTTGAAGCGCAGCGGTTCGGCGTCGGCGAATTTCACCCCGTCCATCGACCAGGCGTAGCGTTCCATGTGACCGGTGAGGTGCAGCTCGATGGTGCGCAGCGGCTCGCGGCCGTCCGGGTCGGCGAAGCGGCTGAACAGGTCGGCGTAGGTCAGCACCCGGCGGCCGTTGTTGCGCAGGCCGATGCCCGGATCGTCCAGGCGCGGGCTGGGCATCATGGTCTGCATGTCGATCAGCGGGTTGCCGGCTTCGCTGGCCGGATGGCTCTGCATCGGCATCGCCGCGTCGCTGGCCGGGGACGCCGCATGGTCGGCGTGCTCCGCGCTCGCCGCCGGCGGCGAGCCGTGCTCCATCCCGGCCATGTCGCCGTCCTCCTCGGCCATGTCCGTCATGTCATCGTGGTTCATGCCGCTCATGCCGGCGTGGTCCATCGCGGCCGCTTCGTCGTGACCGGCGTGCGTCATCCCGGCATGTTCCGCCGTGGCCGGCTGGTCGCCATGTCCCGCGTGCGCGGCGCTGGCGCCATGGCCGGTGTGGCCGCCGTGGCCCATGTCGGCCATGCTCAGCACCGGGCGTGGGTCGGGCTTGGGCACCGGCGCGCTCAGCCCCGGACGCATGGCCAGGGTGCCGCGGGCGTAGCCGCTGCGGTCAAACGACTGGGCGAACAGGGTGTAGGCCGCCTGGCTGCCGTCCGGCTCGACCAGCACGTCGTAGGTTTCCGCCACGCCCAGGCGCAGCTCGTCCACCGTCACCGGCTCGACCAGTTGGCCGTCGGCGGCCACCACGGTGAGCTTGAGGCCGGGGATGCGGAAGTCGAAGTAGGTCATCGCCGAGGCGTTGATCAGGCGCAGGCGGATGCGCTCGCCGGGCTGGAAGAGGCCGGTCCAGTTACCGTCCGGCGCCCGGCCGTTGAGCAGATAGGTGTAGGTATAGCCGCTGACGTCGGCCAGGTCGGTGGGCGTCATGCGCATGCGCGCCCAGGCCCAGCGCTCGCTGACCGTGTCGCTCCAGCCCTTCTCGCCGACGTCGTGGATGAAGTCGACCAGCGTGCGACGGTGGCGGTTGTAGTAGTCGGAGCGCTTCTTCAGCTTGGCCAGCACCCGCGCCGGGTCCTCGTCGGTCCAGTCGGAAAGCATCACCACGTAGTCGCGCTGGTAGTCGAACGGCTCCGGCTCCAGCGGGTCGATCACCAGCGGGCCGTACAGGCCAAGCTGTTCCTGGAAGCCGGAATGGCTGTGATACCAGTAGGTGCCACTCTGCTTCACCTTGAAGCGGTATTCATACAGGCCGCCCGGCGCGATGCCGGCGAAGCTGAAGCCCGGCACGCCGTCCATGTTGGCCGGCAGGAGGATGCCGTGCCAGTGGATCGAGGTGTCCTCCTGCAGGCGGTTGCGCACCCGCAGGGTCACGGTGTCGCCCTCGCGCCAGCGCAGCAGTGGCGCCGGCAGGCTGCCGTTGACCACCACGGCGCGGCGCGCCCGCCCGGTAAAGTCGACCGGCAGCTCGTCGATGCTCAGGTCGAACTGCGTGCCGGCCAGCACCGTCGGCTGCCCCGGACTGGTCAGCGCCCATACCGGCTGGCGCCACAGGCCGAGTCCGGCCAGCACCCCGCCGGCGGCCAGGCCCTTGATGAAGGTTCGTCGCGAAGTCGGAGATTGCATGCGGTGGGTATCCAGTCAGTCGAGGCTGTGAGAGCCGCGCGGCCCCAGGCGCGCTCGACCCAGAGTGGGCTTCAGGGATGATGGAGTCACCATAGCCGGCGCGACCTGTCGGGAAGCTGAGGAGGAGATTACCGTTTTGTCAGCTTGACGGGGCTGCACGTGGGGCCGCCGTGGAGTGGGGTGCAGCGGATACCCGCGCGTTGGCTGGCAGGCGAACCACGATCCTGATGCATAACCTCCCAGCGCGGCCACCGCGTTGCAGGGGCCGTTTCCCAGGCAGGCATAGCAAGAGTGACAAGGAGTGTTGCCCGCCATGCCCGTTCGGGATCTTATACACTGCCTGGGGATAGTTGGAGCGCTCAAGACTGGGCCGGCCGTAGGTCAAGGAGGATCAATGAATTTCACCATAGCCGTCATGATTGCCCTGTTTGTAGCGCTGGCCGGCAGCCTGCTTTTTTCTCGCGTGCATGTCGCGCGAGCTCGAAGATCAGGCTTGTATCCACAGCGTGGCCAGGCAACTGACGCGGATATCAAAAGACTGATCCAGTCAGGCAGGAAAGGCCTGGCCATACGTTGCCACCGAGAGGTTCATGGATCCTCCCTCAAACAGGCCAAGCATGAGGTCGAGGCATTGGCGGCAACACGCGGCGACATGAACTGAGCAGGCAAGTTCTTGCCGTCAGCCTGGCTTGTCGTACAACAGGGAGGTCACGTGCAGCGCACGCGCCAGCCGTCAAACAAGGAGTTGTTCAAAATGATATTCCAGAAAACCACCTTCGTTCGCCTGTTCTCTACGGGGTTGAAAGGCGGCGGGCTTTCCATCTCTACAAACTTTGGCTTTGATTCAGGCAGAAAGCGTTTTTTTGACGTAACCATTCCCGGGCGTCCGAGAATTGAGCAGGGCATGACGGTTGTTGCGCTCTTGGAAAATCCGGATGAATGGGAAGGGGAAGGCCTTCTGGGGTGGGTTGACTGCGCCGATGGTTCGATAGCGTGCGATAGCGCTCCTCACCTGTTCGGAACTTTCTTGTTCTACGCTTTCTTCGCCCGCGTTTGTTCGGCCAGGGTTTTCGACGTTATCGGCAGTCCGGAAGGTGCCCGTTTTGCCGCAGCCCTCGTCATTGCTGTTTTCGGAGGGATTTCCTTGAGGTTTCTCTATTTTTCGGTCAAAGCGCTATTGGTCTGGCGGGCGCTGGTGGTGGTGAGAGACTTATGCAGAAATAAGGTGTGAGGTGTCCAGGTGGCACTGTCGAGAGGGATGCTTCGCCGCCAAGCGACTCGCCTCTCTATGGCCTCTGGGCTCATCCAGTGCTTGTTGGTTGTGCGCTGTTGAAGTGTTGGTCAAGCGATTTGTCGTCCCCGTCGATTGGAAAAGGATGTCGTGTGAGGAGTAAATGGATTTTTTTCATTGTGGTGATTTCCGCAATCTCTATCGCCGGGTGTGGGGAGCGGTATGGGGAGGAAAAGTCTCGCCTCAGTCCGAGAATCTATAAGGTTCTAATTGAGAGCGGGGTGTGCGCCAGTCATCAAGATTGCAATAGCAAGGAGGTGATGTTTGGTGAGGGTGGCGATCGGATCTATTTGAATGTTTATGGATTGACAGATCCAACGGTAATTGCGTCGATATTTTTTGCTGTGGCGGCTGAAGGGCGGGCTTTGGTCGGCGATGTACCTATTAGTGTGGCCATATACAAGGAGCCGAAATCTGAGCATCTCGGGTTGCGTAGGGTTCTTGGCATGGTGACGCCATATGCAAAGCTTGAGCTCAATCCGGCGGGCCGGGATTGAATTTAGCAAACGGGGTTTTTGAGTTTGCCCCGAGAAGGCGCGGTGGCGCGCCCCCGTTCGGCTACATTGGCAATGAGGTGCCGGGTTCTCCCGGCGGTCAATGGTCGCGCGGGGACTCGGCTTTGAATGTTCTGCGCAGGTGTCTGGAGCCCCGGCTGCTGGGCTGTGTGGCGGGTGCCGGCTTGGCGCTGTGGGGGTTCATCGAGGCGGCCGAGGAGGTCGGCGCGGGCGGCACGGGGGCGCTTGACCGTCTCGCGTTGCTGGCCCTGCGCATGCCCGGCGATCCCGTCCGGCCGCTGGGGCCGGTGTGGCTGCCGTCGGTGGCGCGCGATATCACGGCGCTGGGCAGCCTTCCCGTGCTGGGGCTGATCGTGGCGGCGGTCGCCCTGTATCTGTGGCTGGCCGGCCGGCGCCGGCTCGCGGCTCTGGTGGTGTTCGCCACGGGTAGCGGTGCGCTGCTGTCGCTCCTGCTGAAGGAGGCGTTCAATCGCCCACGGCCCGACCTGTTCATGCACGGGGAGTATGTCGCTTCGGCGAGTTTCCCGAGCGGCCATGCCATGCTGTCCGCCGTGGTGTATCTGACGGTCGGGGGCGTGCTGGCGGGCCTGGCGCCGCGGCGCCGGCTGAAGATCCATGTCCTGGGCGTGGCGCTGCTGCTCACGGTGAGCATCGGGGTCAGCCGGGTCTATCTCGGCGTGCACTGGCCCACCGACGTGCTGGCCGGCTGGGCTGCCGGCGCGGCCTGGGCGTTCGGCTGGTGGGGCGCCGCCGAGTGGTTTCGGGAGGACCGGAGGTGAAGGGGCAGGCGTTCATCAAGCGGCTGGGCTTCGCCTGGCATGGCCTCCGGCTGGCGCTGCGCCGCGAGCGCAGCTTCCGGACCCATCTGCTGGCGGCGGGCGCCGTCCTGGCCGTGCTGCTGGCGCTGCGCCCGGCGCCGGTCTGGTGGGGGCTCCTGGCGCTGGCGACCGGCCTCGTGCTGGTGACCGAGCTGCTCAACTCCGCCCTGGAAACCCTGGTCGACCACCTCCATCCCGAGCGTCATCCGGAAATCGGTGCGGCCAAGGACATCGCGGCCGGCGCCGTGCTGGTCGCCAGCCTGATCGCCGTGGGGGTGGGGGTGGCCTTTCTTCTTTACCTGCTGGGCGCCTGAAACCGTAGCGTTGCTGCTATACCTGCAGGCAGCGCCGACTCATTGGGAGAGATCGCAAATGCACAAACTGTGGAACCTGCTGTTCGCCGTGCTGCTTCTCGGCCTGTCCGGCTGCGGCTACAACACGCTGCAGTCCAGCGACGAGCAGATCAAGGCGAGCTGGGCCGAGGTGCTCAACCAGTACCAGCGGCGGGCCGATCTGGTGCCCAACCTGGTCAACACGGTCAAGGGCTATGCCGCCCATGAGAAGGAGGTGCTGGAGCAGGTGACGGCGGCCCGCGCGCGCGTCGGCGGCATCCAGGCCACGCCGGAGCTGGTCAACGACCCGCAGGCCTTCGCCCGCTTCCAGGAGGCCCAGGCCCAGTTGTCCGGCGCGCTGTCGCGGCTGCTGGTGGTGTCGGAGAACTACCCGCAGTTGAAGGCCGATGCCGCCTTCCGCGACCTGCAGGCGCAGTTGGAGGGCACCGAGAATCGCATCACCGTGGCGCGCAATCGCTACATCAAGGCGGTGCAGGAGTACAACGTAACGGTGCGCAGCTTCCCCTCCAACCTGACGGCGATGGTCTTCGGCTTCAAGGTCAAGCCCAGTTTCACCGTGGAGAACGAGCGGGCCATCGCCACCCCGCCCAAGGTCGACTTCGGTACCACCCCGCCGGCCGCGCCGCAGGGTGGGGCGCCGCAGTCGAATTACTGATGGGCGCCTTCAGCGTGGCGCGGGCCGGGCTGCTGGCGCTGGTCCTCGGCTGGTGCCTGGCGGCCGTGGCCCAGACGGTGGCGGTGCCACCGTTGACCGCGCGGGTCACCGACCTGACGGCGACCCTCACGCCCGCCCAGGTCGCGGCGCTCGAAGGCCGGCTGCAACGCTTCGAGGCGCAGAAGGGCAGCCAGTTGGCCGTGCTGATCGTGCCGAGCACCGGTGAGGAGACCATCGAGCAGTACTCCCTGCGGGTGGTCGAGCAGTGGAAGCTGGGGCGCAGGAACGTCGACGATGGCGCGCTGCTGATCGTGGCGAAGAACGACCGCAGCCTGCGCATCGAGGTGGGCTATGGCCTGGAGGGCGCGCTGAACGATGCGACCTGCAAGCGCATCATCAGCGAAATCATCGTGCCGCGGTTCCGGCAGGGCGATTTCGCCGGCGGCATCGAGGCCGGCCTCGAGCGCATGATCGGGGTGGTCAGCGGCGAACCGCTGCCGGCGCCCGAAGGCGCGGCGAACGAGGGCGGCGGCGAGTTTTCCCAGCTCATCCCGGTGGTGGTGATGGTGGTCTTCGTCCTGGGCGGGATGCTGCGGGCGCTGCTCGGGCGCCTGCCGGCGGCGCTGCTGACCGGCACGGGCGTGGCGGTGCTGTCCTGGCTGCTGGTCGGCGTGCTCTGGGCCGCGCTGGGCGCGGGGCTGATCGCCTTCGTGTTCACCCTGCTCGGCGGCGGTATCGGCCGCGGCGGGGGCTGGCACAGCGGTGGCGGCCTGTCCGGCGGGGGCTTCGGGGGCGGCTTCGGCGGTGGCGGGGGTGGTTTCGGCGGCGGAGGAGCATCGGGACGATGGTGAGCAACGACTGGCGGCGCCTGGCCCGCCACCTGCTGATGACGCCCTGGCAGCTCAGGAGCGCCTTTGCGCCGCCGACCCTCCACGCGATCCAGGCCGCGATCGCCGCCGGCGAGCGCAGCCATGCCGGGCAGGTGCGCCTGGCGGTGGAGGGGGCGCTGCCGGTGGGCGCGCTGCTGCGTGGCCAGCCGGCCCGCGAGCGGGCGCTGGAGGTGTTCTCGCAGCTGCGGGTGTGGGATACCGAGCACAACAACGGCGTGTTGATCTACCTGCTGCTGGCCGACCGCGACGTGGAAATCGTCGCCGATCGCGGCATCCATGCCCGCGTCCGGCCAGCCGAGTGGAAACATATCTGCCGGGAGATGGAGGCGGCCTTCGGCCAGCAGCGCTTCAGGGCGGGCGCGCTGGAGGGCATCCATGCGGTTACCCGTCTGCTGGCGCAGCATTTCCCGGCGACGGGCGAGCGGGTCAACGAGTTGCCCGATCGGCCCATCGTGCTGTGACTGGAAGTCCGGCGCGGCCCGTCAGCCCAGCCTTCGCGCGCTGGGCCTGCACCTCACCAGCTGCCGACGTTCGCCATCGACTTCCACGGCTCGGCCGGCGGCAGCGGCTTGCCCTTTTGCAGCAGCTCGATGGAGATGTTGTCCGGCGAGCGGATGAAGGCCATGAAGCCGTCGCGCGGCGGGCGGCTGATGGTCACGCCGTGGGCTTGCAGGCGCTCGCACAGCGTGTAGATGTCGTCCACCTCGTAGGCGATATGGCCGAAGTTGCGTCCGCCGCCGTACTGTTCCGGGTCCCAGTTGTAGGTCAGCTCGATCTGCGCCTGATGGTCGCCGGGGGCGGCCAGGTAGACCAGGGTGAAGCGTCCGCCCGGGTGCTCGCTCTTGCGCAGCTCCTCGAGGCCGAGGGCGTCGCAGTAGAAGTGCAGCGAGCGTTCCAGATCGGTGACGCGGACCATGGTGTGCAGGTATTTCATAGGGGCCTCCTCGGCAGGAGCGCTGCGCTCGGGCAGCGCAGCCGGGTCACTCCGCAGGATAGTCCGCCACCACCGCGTCGGTGCCGGCCTTGGTCAGGCCGACCACCCGGTAGGCATCCTTGCGGTTGCCGTACGCCATGCCCGGCGAGCCGGCCGGCATGCCGGGCACGGCGACGCCGAGCAGGTCGGGGCGCTTCCTCAGTTCGAGGATCTGCGCCACCGGCACGTGGCCCTCGACGAACTTGCCGTCGATCTCCGCCGTATGGCAGGAGGCCAGACGCGGCGCCACGCCCAGGCGCTGCTTGACCGCGCTCATGTTTGGCTCGACGTGGTCGTGCACCTGGAAGCCGTTGGCCTCCAGGTACTTGATCCAGTCCTTGCAGCAGCCGCAGTTG
>DASQBU010000007.1:0-5056 GCA_035635035.1 Pseudomonas sp. | reverse complement strand
CGAGGAACAGGTGCTCGTACAGCCAGCGCGCCACCAGCTGCTCGCGGGCGCCGGGGCGGTTGAACAGTGCTTCCCAGTCGACGATCTGGCGCGCCTCCCCGGCCGTCGGCTGCAACGGTTCGCCATCCAGCGGCGCGCCCTCGGCCAGCCAGCGGCGCAGGGTGGTGTATTCGCCCCGATCCAGGCCGGTCACGGCGAACGGCATGCCGATGCCGGGGTTCTTGTGCTTGAACTCGTCGAACTGGTCGGGCCGCGGACACATGTTCTCGCGGTTGATGCTGATATCCAGGTCTTCCGGCAGCTTGTGGTTGGGCGGCAGCGGCTGGGCATGGCCGAGCTCGATCATCCGCGCCACCAGCGCGGTATCGCCGCCACCGAGTACCGAGTGGAAGCCACGCGCCCGCCAGGCCGCCTCGCTGTGCGCGTCGAGGAACAGCCGGGTGGTGGCCTGGGCCTTGGTCCGCTGGCCGTTGTACACCGGCAACGGGGTGGCACCGCGCTGGATACCCTCGCCGCTGCCGAGGTTGAGCTGGCAGGGCGAGTCATAGCAGGCATGGCAGGCCACGCACTTGCGGGTCAGGATAGGCTGGACATCGCGACTGTAGGACACAGGCTGGGCAGCCTGCAGCATCCCGCCAATCAACGACAGCAGGACGGCGAGCAACGCGCGGTACATCATGGAGCCTATTCCTAGTCGGATGAGTGGCGCGATTCTAAGAGTCTGTCCGTGAACTGGCGAGCAAAGAACCAGTTCACAATCTATTGCCGTATAGAACAAGAACGGCAGCCCGGACAGGCACCTGGACGCAGGTCGACCGCGCACTGGTGACGCGCCCTCTTGCCTTGGGCATACTGGCGCGCCTTTTTTTGCCCTTTATGGAGAGACCCGCATGTTCAAGGTCAACGAATACTTCAACGGCACCGTCAAATCCATCGGTTTCGAAATGACCGAAGGTCCGGCCACCGTCGGCGTGATGGCGCCCGGCGAGTACGAATTCGGCACCGCCAAGGCCGAGGTCATGCACGTGATCGCCGGCGCCCTGACCGTCAAGCTGCCGGGCAGCGATGCCTGGGAAACCTTCGCCGCCGGCAGCAAGTTCAACGTGCCGGCCGACAGCAAGTTCCAGCTCAAGGTCGCCCAGGACACCGCCTACCTCTGCGAATACCGCTGAGTGCCGGCGGCACCGGCCGGCAGCGCCGGCCGGGCGCATGTCCCGCGAATGCCCGCACCGGTTGCGGGCATTCGTCTTTCCGGGACAGGGAAATTGTCACCCTGGCTTCATCTGGCTCTTCTAGACTGCTCTCATTGACCCTCAAGGAGAGCATGTCATGCACAACAAGATGCGCAGCACGCACAGCCACCAGCACACCGCACAGAAACTGCGCCACATGCATCTGGGCGCCATCATCGATGCCCAGGGACGGGAAATCCCGATCACCGAGCAGATGATCCTGCAGGCCTGCCGCCAGCTGGAGCAGGACGCCAAGCCCTACCGCCGCCTGTTCGGCTGATCAAGCCAGACTCACCCCCAGCGCCGCCAGCTGGCGGCGCAGCAGCTCGGCCTCCCCCGTCACCCGCACCCGCAGCCCGGGCAATTCCCGGCGCATCGGGTAATCCTTGCGCAAGGCATCGAAGCCGGCACGGCGCTGCGGCGCATCGCCCAGCAGACTGCGCCGGAACGCGGCATCGTCGCGGCGCGGGTCGTACACCGCGCGGCTCACCGTGGCCAGCGCCCAGGCCGGATCGGCCGCGCCGTGCAGCACCAGCTCGTCCAGCCAGGCCGGCGGCAGCAGCTGCGCCAGCTCGACTTGCGGTTGCTCGCCGCGCCAGGCGCAGAACGCCTGGTAGATCTGCTCGGTGCCGCGCAGCTTGCCGTCCAGGCTGTAGCCGGCGATATGCGGGGTGGCCAGCCGGCACAGGGCAGCCAGCTCGACATCCACCTGCGGTTCGCCTTCCCACACGTCCAGCACCACCTCGAGATCGGCGCCGCCCTGCAGGTGCGCCTTGAGCGCCGCATTGTCGACCACCGCCCCGCGACTGGCGTTGATCAGCCAGCAGCCGGGGCGCAGCTGCGCCAGGCGCTCGCCGTCCAGCAGGTGCCAGGTGGCGTCGGCGCCGTCGCGACTCAGCGGCGTGTGCAGGCTGATCACGTCGCAGCGGCGCAGGATCTCGTCGAGGCTGACGAAGTCGCCGCCCTCGCGCGCCTGGCGCGGCGGATCGCAGACCAGCACGTTCCAGCCCAGGCCGCGCAGCAGCTCGACCAGCCGGCCGCCGACCTGGCCGGCGCCGACCACCCCGTAGGTGCGCGCAGCCAGGTCGGCGCCGTGGCGCTCGGCCAGGTCGAGCAGCGCGCCGAACACGTACTCCACCACCCCCCGGGCATTGCAGCCCGGCGCGCTGGCCCAGGCGATGCCGGCCTCGGCGAACCAGTCGAGGTCGAGGTGATCGGTGCCGATGGTGCAGGTGCCGACGAAGCGCACCGGGCTGCCCGCCAGCAGGGCGCGGTCGACCTGGGTCACCGAGCGCACCAGCAGCGCGTCGGCGTCGGCCACGGCAGCACGGTCGATGGCCCGCCCGGGCAGGCGGCAGATCTCGCCGAAGGCGGCAAAGAAGGGATCGAGCAAGGGGATGTTTTCGTCGGCCAGCAGGCGCATGGGCGTGTCCATCGAAGAGTCGGTCAATGCGCGACACTTTACCCCATCGGCCGCCACGGCGCGGTTCCCGCTGGCCCCCTCCCGAGGCGCGGCGTAGACTTGCCGGCTGATTGTCGAGGCTCCCCGATGTCCACCCCGCCCGTTTCGCCCGCCATCTCCCGCCCCCGCCGCACCCTGAACGAAATCCAGGCACTGCTCGCCCTCGCCGGACCGATCATCGTCGCCCAGTTGGCCAATACCGCCATGGGCTTCGTCGATACCGTGATGGCTGGCCGGGTCGGCCCGCACGACCTCGCCGCGGTGGCGCTGGGCAACTCGATCTGGGTACCGGTGCTGCTGCTGATGAACGGCATCCTGCTGGCCACCACCGCCAAGGTGGCGCGCAAGGTCGGCGCCGGCCACTACGCACTGATCGGCCCGCTGGTGCGCCAGGCGCTGTGGCTGGCGCTGGGCATCGGCCTGATCGCCGCGCTGCTGCTGCACGGCGCCGAGCCGGTCCTGGCGCTGATGCAGGTGGAGGCGTCGCTGGCCGAGACCGCCCGGGGCTACCTGCAGGCCATCGCCTTCGGCTTTCCGGCGCTGGCGCTGTATCAGGCGCTGCGCGGCTTCAGCGATGGTCTGGGCAGCACCCGGCCGAGCATGGTGATCGGCCTGCTCGGCCTGCTGCTGAACATCCCGCTCAACTATGTGTTCATCTACGGCAAGCTCGGCCTGCCGGCCATGGGCGGCATCGGCTGCGGCTGGGCCTCGGCGCTGGTGATGTGGTTCATGTTCGGCGCCATGCTGCTGTGGGTGCACTGGGCGCCGCGCTACCAGAGCAGCCGGCTGTTCGAACACCTGGAGCCGCCGCGCTGGCCGGCGATCCGCGGCCTGCTGGCGGTCGGCCTGCCGATCGGCATCGCCATCTTCGCCGAAGCCAGCATCTTCTCGGTGATCGCCCTGCTGATCGGCAGCCTGGGCGCCAATGTGGTCGCCGGCCACCAGATCGCCCTGAACTTCTCCTCGATGGTGTTCATGATCCCCTACTCGCTGGCGATGGCCGCCACCGTGCGCGTCGGCCAGGCGCTCGGCCGCGGGGCGCCGCGCGAGGCGCGCTTCGGCGCCGGGGTGGCGATGGCCACCGCGCTGGCCTACGCCTGCTGCTCGGCCAGCCTGATGCTGTGGCTGCGCGCGGACATCGCCGGGCTGTACACCGCCGACGCCGAGGTGCTGGCGGTGGCCGGCGCCCTGCTGATGTATTCGGCGCTGTTCCAGTTCTCCGACGCCATCCAGGTCACCGCCGCCGGCGCGCTGCGCGGCTACCAGGACACCCGCGCGACCATGCTGATCACCCTGCTGGCCTACTGGGGCATTGGCCTGCCGATCGGCTACGGACTGGGGCTCAGCCACTGGTTCGGCCCGCCGAGCGGACCGCAGGGCTTGTGGCAGGGGCTGGTCGTGGGGCTGACCTGCGCCGCGCTGCTGCTCGGCGTGCGCCTGCAGCGCATCGCCCGCCGGCAGATCCGCGCACCCGGGTAGGGTGGGAAACTGCCGCAGGCATTTCCCACCAAAGAGGCACAGCGGTGGAAAACGCTACGCGGTTTTCCACCCTACCGCAGGCCAGGCTCAGTCGAGCTTCTTGCGGATCCAGTACAGGTAGGTGCCCGCCTCTTCCTGCTGCTCGAGCAGCTCGTGGCCGAGGAACAGGCAGAACTTGGGGATGTCGCGGCGGGTCGAGGGGTCGGTGGCAATCACCTTGAGCAGGCCGCCGGCCGGCAGGTCGCGCACCTTGTTGTGCAGCATCATCACCGGTTCGGGGCAGTTGAGGCCGGTGGCGTCGAGAATGGCGTCGGGTTGCTGGGACATGAAGGGACTCCGCGGGACAGGCCGGCATTGTCGCGCAAAGTGCCCCGGCGGCCAACCGAGCGGCGGCGGACGGACTAGGCTTACAGGTCAAGCCCGCTCCCGCCGGAGAACGCCAGCATGACCCACCCGGACAGTTTCGCCTGTCGCCGCAGCCTCACGGTCGACGGCCACAGCTACCATTACTTCAGCCTGCCCGAGGCCGCGCGCCAGCTGGGCGATATCCACCAGCTGCCCGTCTCGCTCAGGGTGCTGCTGGAAAACCTGCTGCGCTGCGAGGACGGCCACAGCGTCACCGCCGACGACTGCCGCGCGGTGGTCGACTGGCTGATGACGCGCAGCTCGGAGCGCGAGATCCAGTTCCGCCCGGCGCGGGTGCTGATGCAGGACTTCACCGGCGTGCCCGGCGTGGTCGACCTGGCGGCCATGCGCGACGCCATGGCCGCCGCTGGCGGCGATCCGCAGAAGATCAACCCGCTGTCGCCGGTGGACCTGGTGATCGACCACTCGGTGATGGTCGATCACTTCGCCGATCCCAGCGCCTTCGCCGACAACGTCG
>DASQBU010000006.1:0-4496 GCA_035635035.1 Pseudomonas sp. | reverse complement strand
GCGATCAGCGCGCCCATGTCCAGCGACAGCAGGCGCTTGTCCTTGAGGCCGTCCGGCACCTCGCCGTTGACGATGCGCTGGGCCAGCCCCTCGACGATGGCGGTCTTGCCGACGCCCGGCTCGCCGATCAGCACCGGGTTGTTCTTGGTGCGCCGCTGCAGGACCTGGATGGTGCGGCGGATCTCGTCGTCGCGGCCGATCACCGGGTCGAGCTTGCCGTCCTCGGCGCGCTTGGTCATGTCGATGGTGTACTTGTCCAGCGCCTGGCGCGACTCCTCGGCGTTGGGGTCGTTGACCGCCTCGCCGCCGCGCAGGTTGGCGATGGCGTTCTCCAGCGCCTGCTTGCTCACCCCCTGGGCGAGCAGCAGCTTGCTCAACCGGGTGTTGCCGTCCAGCGCGGCGAGCAGCACCAGCTCGCTGGAGATGTACTGGTCGCCCTTCTGCTGGGCCAGGCGGTCGGCCTGGTTGAGCAGACGCGCCAGGTCCTGCGACATGTTCACGTCGCCGGTGGGGTTCTGGATCTTCGGCAGGTCATCCAGGGCCTTGCCCAACGCCTGGCGCAGGGCGGCGATGTCGAAGCCGACCTGCATCAACAGCGGGCGGATCGAGCCGCCCTGCTGTTCGAGCAGGGCGGACATCAGGTGCACAGGCTCGATGGCGCTGTGGTCGCGGCCCACGGCCAGCGACTGGGCGTCGGAAAGGGCCAGTTGCAGCTTGCTGGTCAAACGGTCGATACGCATGGGGTCGTCCTTCGCATGCAACGGCGGATCGGCTGGGCGAATCCGCTCTGGGAATTGGGTTGCAGGATAGATGTGGACGATTAACGGCGATTCAAGGGGGCGGGATTTGACCGGGGTCAAGCCAGTGCGCAGGGACTCGTAGGGTAGAAGACTCGCACAGCGATCTTCTACCGATGGGATGGATGCGGCCTCGGTGGTAGGTAATCGCTTCGCGAGTAACCTCCCTACGCCCATTCAGGGCTGTGCCGGCTCCAGCCAGATCAGGCTGGCCAAGCGCCCGGTGCGCGATGCGCGGCGATAGGAATAGAAGCGTTCGGTATCGCTGAAGGTGCACAGCCCGCCGCCATAGACGGCCATGACGCCGATCGCGGCCAGGCGGATGCGCGCCAGCTGGTACAGGTCGGCCATGAAGCGCCCGGGATTGACGCTGGGCACGAAGGCCGCCGCCGCCTCGGCGTGCCGGGCGACGAAGGCCTCGCGCACCTCGGCGCCGACCTCGAAGGCCTGCGGGCCGATCGCCGGACCGAGCCAGACCAGCACCTGCTCGGCCGGGCAGTCCAGCGCCGCGGCGCTGGCCTCCAGCACGCCGCCGGCCAGGCTGCGCCAGCCGGCGTGCGCCGCCGCCACGCGACGGCCGGCGCGGTCGCAGAACAGCACCGGCAGGCAGTCGGCGGTCATGATCGCGCAGGCCACGCTAGGAGTAGAACTCCAGCTGGCGTCGGCCACCGCCAGGGTGGTCGGGTCGGCCTCGACCACGGCAGCCCCATGCACCTGCTGCAACCAGGCAGCCCGGCAGCCGAGCAGTGCCTGCAGACGGCGGCGGTTCTCGGCCACTGCGACAGGATCGTCCTCAACATGATCGCCGAGATTGAAACTGTCGAACGGCGCCACACTGACGCCGCCGGCGCGGGTGGTAACGCAGGCGCGCACGTTGGCCGGCGCCGGCCAGTCGGGCAGCAGCAGGTCGGCCCAGCGCAGGCTCATCCGATGAACGCCTCGCGGTCGCCGCGCAGCAGGTTGAGCAGCTCGACGAAGTCGTCCGGCAGCTCCGATTCCCAGCCCAGGCGCTCGCCGGTCACCGGGTGATCCAGCTCGAGGAAGCGCGCGTGCAGGGCCTGGCGCGGGTAGTCGCGCAAGGCCTGCACCAGTACCGGGTTGGTCGCCGGCGGAATGCGGAAGCGACCGCCGTAGAGCGGGTCGCCGACCAGAGGGAAATTGACGTAGGCCATGTGCACGCGGATCTGGTGGGTGCGCCCGGTTTCCAGCTTGACCCGCACGTGGGTGTGCGCGCGGAAGCGCTCGAGCACGCGGTAGTGGCTGACCGCCGCCTTGCCGGTGCTGGTCACCGCCATCTTCTGCCGCTGCTGCGGGTGGCGGCCGATGGGCGCGTCGACCTTGCCGCCGGAGGTCACCACGCCCTGCACGATGGCCTCGTAGACGCGGCTGACGCTACGCGCCTGCAACTGGGCGACCAGCTGGGTGTGTGCCTCGAGGGTCTTGGCCACCACCATCAGGCCGGTGGTGTCCTTGTCCAGGCGATGGACGATCCCCGCGCGCGGCACGCTGGCCAGCTCCGGGGCGTGGTGCAGCAGGGCGTTGAGCAACGTGCCGTCGGCATGCCCGGCGGCCGGGTGCACCACCAGGCCGGCCGGCTTGTCGATCACCATCAGGTGCTCGTCCTCGAACACGATGTTCAGCGCGATGTCCTGGGCCTGGTATTCGACCTGCGCCTCACGCTCGGCCTCCAGCTGCAGCACGGCGCCGCCGTGGACGATGTCGCGCGGACGCAGCACGGCGCCATCGACGGTCAGCCGGCCATCCTTGATCCAGCCAGCCAGGCGCGAGCGCGAATGTTCGGGGAAGACCTGGGCAGCGATCTGGTCAAGCCGTTGCCCGCCCAGCTCGGACGGCACCTCGGCACGCAATTGAATGATTTCGGACATGGTGGACATCGGAGAGGGCCGTGCGGCTTTGGTTTCGGCCTCGGGCTTGTGGTTAAATACGGAGTCTTTGCCCCAGAGGATTCTGGGTCGTCAATCATAACAGGCCGGCCCTTGTCCCGCACCCGGCCTCAGGGAACCCAAGCGCCATGCACGTGAAACGCCTGCTGCTGATCGCCACCCTAGCCCTCACGGCCGCCTGCTCGACCACCAAGCATGTCGTCGACGAAAACCTCAGCGAGGGCGAGCTGTACACGCAGGCGCAGGACCACCTCAAACAGCATAGCTACAGCAGCGCGGTCGACACCCTCAAGGCCCTGGAGTCGCGCTACCCGTTCGGCAGCTACGCCGAACAGGCGCAGCTCGAGCTGATCTACGCCTACTACCAGAACCAGGAGCCGGAAGCCGCCCGCGCCGCCGCCGACCGCTTCATCCGCCTGCATCCGCAGCATCCGGATGCCGACTACGCCTACTACCTCAAGGGCCTGGCCTCCTTCGACCAGGACCGCGGCCTGATGGCGCGCTTCCTGCCGCTGGACATGACCAAGCGCGACCCGGGCGCCGCGCGCGACTCGTTCAACGAGTTCGCCCAGCTGGTCAACCGCTACCCCAGCAGCCGCTACGCCCCCGACGCCAAGGCGCGGATGATCTACCTGCGCAACCTGCTGGCGGCCTACGAGATCCACGTGGCGCACTACTACCTCAAGCGCCACGCCTACGTCGCCGCCGCCAACCGCGGCCGCTACGTGGTGGAGAACTTCCAGGAAACCCCGGCGGTGGGCGACGGCCTGGCCGTGATGACCGAGGCCTACCAGCGCATGGGGCTGGAGGATCTGTACGCCACCAGCCTGGCCACCCTCAAGCTCAACTACCCCGATCACCCGACCCTGGAGAACGGCCAGTTCGTGCCGCGCGAGGAAGAAGCCGACAGCCGCTCCTGGCTGAGCAAGGCCACCCTGGGCCTGATCGGTACCGAAACGCCGCTGCCGCCCGGCCAGACCCGCGCCAGCCAGGACATGGAGCGCCAGTACCAGCAGGCGCTGGACGCGGTTCCCGAGGAGCTGCAGCCGGGACACGCCGCGGACGCCTCCGAGCAGCCGGACGCAGAGAGTGCCCCGCGCAAGCGCTCCTGGTGGAGCCGCCTGACCTTCGGCCTGTTCGACTGAGGCCGATCGGCAGCGACAAACCCAAAAGGGAGGCCCATGGCCTCCCTTTTTCATGCCCGGCAAGCGCGCTGCAGCCCCCTCCCGGCCGGTGGGGGATTGCAGCCTTGCGTGCAATCCCCTCGACGCACCGCCGCCTACTCGCCGATCCGCCAGCCCGAGGTGATCGGGTAGCGCCGGTCGCGGCCGAAGCCGCGCTGGGTGATGCGCGGGCCGACCGCGGCCTGGCGGCGCTTGTATTCGTTGAGATCGACCAGGCGCAGGATCCGCCGCACCGTGTCGGCGGCGAAGCCGCGCGCGACTATGGCGTCGGCCGACAGGTCCTCCTCGACGTACAGGCGCAGGATCTCGTCGAGCACCGGATAGGGCGCCAGCGAATCCTCGTCCTTCTGGTCCGGCGCCAGCTCGGCCGATGGCGGACGGTCGATCACCCGCTGCGGGATCACCTCGCCGGCCAGGCTGTTGCGGTACTGGCAGAGGCGGAACACCAGGGTCTTGGGCACGTCCTTGAGCACGTCGAAGCCGCCGGCCATGTCGCCGTACAGGGTGCAGTAGCCCACCGCCACCTCGCTCTTGTTGCCGGTGGTCAGCACCAGGTAGCCCTTCTTGTTGGAGATCGCCATCAGCAGGGTGCCGCGGCAGCGCGCCTGCAG
>DASQBU010000005.1:0-4105 GCA_035635035.1 Pseudomonas sp. | reverse complement strand
CAGCTCGTCGATGGCGGCGAGCATGCGCTGGCGGCTTTCCTCGGTGCCGTCGCCCAGGCGCTCGACCCACTCGCCGGAGCGGCGTAGGTGGTAGGTGGCTTCCTTGAGGCCCTTGGCGGCGATGGCGGCGATGCGCTCGTCGCGCGAGGCGCTGAGTGCCTGCAGGGTGTGCAGGTGCCAGGCGTCGAACAGGAACAGCTTGGCGGTGGTCACCGCGTAGTCGCCGTTGGGCTGCTCGACCAGCAGGGTGTTGCGGAAGGCGCGCTCGTCGCGGCGGAAGGCCAGCTGGTCGGCGTCGCGGCCGTCGGCCAGCAGCTCGGCGGCGTACTCGTACCAGTTGCGCGCCTGGCCGACCAGGTCAAGGGCGACGTTCATCAACGCCATTTCCTCTTCCAGGGCCGGGGCGTGGCCGCACCACTCGCACAGGCGCTGGCCGCTGATCATGGCGTTGTCGGCAAGGCGCAGCAGGTATTCGATCAGGTCGTTGTTGTTATCAGTCATGACCGGCTTCCTCACATGTGCCCGACTTCGTCGGGCAGCTCGTAGAAGCTGGCGTGACGGTAGACCTTGTCCTGCGACGGGTCGAAGAACGGCTCTTTCTCGTCGCCGGCGGTGGCGGTGATCTGTGCCGACGGCACCACCCAGATGCTCACGCCTTCGTTGCGGCGGGTGTACAGGTCGCGGGCGCTTTCCAGGGCCATCTGCGCATCGGCGGCATGCACGCTGCCGACGTGCTTGTGGTTCAGGCCGTGCTTGGAGCGGACGAAGACTTCGAAAAGGATCCATTGGGACATGGCGGGGTTCTCCGGTTCAGGCGACAGGCTGTGTGAAAGCTGCTGCGCTCGGTCATGCTGCGTTGGAATCAGGCTCAGAATGCTCATTTACACCTCGTAAACTCCGCTTCTTCGCCTGATTCCGCCTTGCCTGACCTTCGCTCGCGACGCTTTCACCTGGCCTGTGTTCAGGCTGCGTTTTGTTTTTGTTGGCGTTTGGCGGCGTGGGCGACGGCGGCTTCGCGGACCCAGGCGCCATCCTCGAGCGCCTTGCGGCGGGTGGCGATGCGTTCGCGGTTGCACGGGCCGTTGCCCTTGAGCACGTCGTAGAACTCCTGCCAGTCGATCTGGCCGAAGTCGTAGTGGCCGCGCTCCTCGTTCCACTTGAGGTCCGGGTCGGGCGCGGTGCAGCCGAGGAATTCCAGTTGCGGCACGGTCTGGTCGATGAAGCGCTGGCGCAGGTCGTCGTTGCTCATGCGCTTGATCTTCCAGGCCATCGACTGGGCGCTGTTCGGCGAGTCGGCGTCGCTCGGGCCGAACATCATCAGCGCCGGCCACCACAGGCGGTTGATGGCGTCCTGGACCATGTCCTTCTGGGCCTGGTTGCCGTGGCGCATCATGGTCAGGAGGATTTCGTAGCCCTGGCGCTGGTGGAAGCTCTCTTCCTTGCAGATGCGGATCATCGCCCGCGAGTAGGGGCCGTAGGAGGTGCGCTGCAGCACCACCTGGTTGACGATCGCCGCGCCGTCGACCAGCCAGCCCACCGCGCCCATGTCGGCCCAGTTCAGGGTCGGGTAGTTGAAGATGCTCGAGTACTTGGCCTTGCCGGCGTGCAGCTTGTCGATCTCCTCGTCGCGGTCGGCGCCGAGGGTTTCCATGGCGCTGTACAGGTACATGCCGTGGCCGGCCTCGTCCTGGATCTTGGCCATCAGCTGCAGCTTGCGCTTGAGGGTCGGGGCACGGGTGACCCAGTTGCCTTCCGGCAGCATGCCGACGATTTCCGAGTGGGCGTGCTGGGAGATCTGGCGGATCAGGGTCTGGCGATAGGCGTCCGGCATCCAGTTCTTCGGCTCGATCTTGATCTCGGCATCGATGCGTTCCTGGAAGGCGCGCTCCTCGGGAGTCATCTCCTCGAGGTCCTTGACGCGCTTGACTCCGGTTTCGACGAGTTGGGCGTACATGTTGTTGTTTTCCTCGGCCATGGTTGCGGGCGGGACGGCCCCGGGCTTTCTGTATTTTTATATGATACATAAAGCAAAATCAAACAATGTTTTTCAGTGTCGCTTTGTGTGTTGTGGCGATGACCGGGAGCGTTTTCAGAGCGACGTGTTGCGTGGGGCCGTAGGGCGGGTAACTCGCGCAGCGATTACCCGCCAACCGGCCGCCAGGCCGGCCATGGCGATGCCTGGCGGCATCGTTGGTGGGTTACGCCGCGTTGCGGCTAACCCACCCTACGCAGCTTCCTGCAGACGAAAAAAAGCCCCGCCGAAGCGGGGCTCGCAGGGGGCGCGGGTCAGGCGCTCTTGCGCTTGTCGATCACGTGGCAGGCCTTGCCTTCCGAGCGCTTGAGGGCGAAGGCCGGCATGATGTTGATGCGCGTGCTGATGCCGACGCTGCTCTTGATGTGGTGGGCCAGCTCGCGGCCCAGCGCGTTGCGCTCGTTGTCGCCGAGGCTGGCGAACTCCGGCTTGAGCTCGACGTGCACGTCCATGCCGTCGAGGTTGCCATTGCGATACACGTGAAGCTCGTACTGTGCGGAAAGCTGTTTGATTTTTAGCACCTGCTCCTCGATCTGCGTGGGGAACACGTTGACCCCGCGGATGATCAGCATGTCGTCGCTGCGCCCGGTGATCTTGTCGATGCGGCGCATGGCGCGGCTGGTGCCCGGCAGCAGGCGGGTCAGGTCGCGGGTGCGGTAGCGGATCATCGGCAGTGCTTCCTTGCTCAGCGAGGTGAACACCAGCTCGCCCATCTGCCCGTCCGGCAGCACTGCGCCGGTCACCGGGTCGATGATCTCCGGGTAGAAGTGGTCTTCCCAGATGGTCGGGCCGTCCTTGCTGTCGGCGCACTCCATGGCCACGCCCGGGCCCATCACCTCGGACAGGCCGTAGATGTCCATGGCCTGGATGCCCAGGCGGCTCTCCAGCTCGCCGCGCAGCTGGCCGGTCCACGGCTCGGCGCCGAAGATGCCCAGGCGCAGCGGCAGCTTGTGCGGGTCGATGCCCTGGCGCTCCAGCTCGTCGGCGATGTTCAGCATGTACGAGGGGGTGACCATGATGATGTCCGGCTGGAAGTCCTTGATCAGCTGGACCTGCTTCTCGGTCTGGCCGCCGGACATCGGGATCACCGTGCAGCCCAGGCGCTCGGCGCCGTAGTGGGCGCCCAGGCCGCCGGTGAACAGGCCGTAGCCGTAGGCGACGTGGATGCGATCCCCCGGGCGGCCGCCGGCGGCGCGGATCGAACGGGCCACCAGGTTGGCCCATGTGTCGATGTCGTTGGCGGTGTAGCCGACCACGGTGGGCTGGCCGGTGGTGCCGCTGGAGGCGTGGATGCGCGAGACCTTGTCCATCGGTACGGCGAACATGCCGAACGGGTAGTTCTCGCGCAGATCGCTCTTGCCGGTGAAGGGGAACTTGGCCAGGTCTTCCAGCGACTTCAGGTCGCTGGGGTGCACGCCGAGGGCATCGAACTTCTGGCGGTACACCGGCACGTTGTCGTAGGCGTGCAGCAGGGTCCAGCGCAGGCGCTCCAGCTGGTGGGCGCGCAGGTGGTCGAGGCTGGCGGTTTCCATCGGGTCGATCAGGGCGTTCTGTGCGCAGGCAGGGTTCAGGGCGTTCATGGCGTCACTCGTATTGTTTTTGTGTCGAGCCGCGCGGCCGGGGCGGGGCCGCGCATTTTCTTGTTGCTGTTCTGTTCAGTTACAGGCGTTCGATGATCATGGCGATGCCCTGGCCGACGCCGATGCACATGGTGCACAGCGCGTAGCGGCCCTGGCGCTCCTCCAGCTCGTTGAGCGCGGTGGTGACCAGGCGCGCGCCGCTCATGCCCAGCGGGTGGCCGAGGGCGATGGCGCCGCCGTTGGGGTTGACCCGCGCATCGTTGTCGGCGATGCCCAGCTCGCGCAGCACGGCCAGGCCCTGGGCGGCGAAAGCTTCATTCAGCTCGATCACGTCCAGGTCGGCCATGCTCAGGTTGGCCAGCTCCAGCACCTTGCGGGTGGCCGGCACCGGGCCGATGCCCATGATGCGCGGTTCGACGCCGGCGCTGGCCATCGCCACCACGCGGCCGCGGGCCTTGAGGCCGAAGCGCTTGGCGGCTTCCGGGCTGGCCAG
>DASQBU010000004.1:0-25189 GCA_035635035.1 Pseudomonas sp. | reverse complement strand
CTTCCACTTCTACCCACTTTTTCCCACTATCAAACACTATAGAAACGCCATAGCAGCCCAGTCAAGGCGCGCACGGCGGGAAAAAACCTTACTGGACCGCAACTTAGAGAAAAGGCGGACGAACGGGGCAAACGCGGGAAGAATCGCGGGAATCAAACTTGAGACGGCACAACGCGTAGCAGCGCGAAATTAAAGTGCCTTATGAAGATTGATATCTTTTCGACATTAAAAATGCCGAGAAATAACAATATGAAAGGAGGGGTAAGTGGAGAGCCGGCCTGTAAGCCGGGTTTTGTCGAGGACAGTCATTCCTCTAGGATCGCCATCGCTGACGACCTCAAGCAACCTACCCGGATCCAGCGCGGGCCACGCCAATGGATCCCTATTTGGTCTTGCTCCGAGTGGGGTTTACCTAGCCACGAACTGTTGCCAGCCGTGCGGTGCGCTCTTACCGCACCTTTTCACCCTTACCGGCGCTTGCGCGCTTAGGCGGTTATTTTCTGTGGCACTTTCCGTAGGCTCGCGCCTCCCAGGCGTTACCTGGCACTCTGCCCTATGGAGCCCGGACTTTCCTCCCCCCTGCAAGCAGGGCAGCGACTGTCCGGCCGACTCTCCGGCGCGCAGGGTACTCACTGCGCCGCCGGATAACAAGCTCAATCCGCGGTTTTCTGTCGCTCCAATGCCTGCTGGTAGAGCAGGTTCTTGCGCACCCCGGTGATCTCCGCCGCCAGCGCCGCCGCCCGCTTGAGCGGCAGCTCGGCGAGCAGCAGATCGAGCACGCGCAGCGCCTCGGCACTCAGCGCCTCATCGCCTTCCGGCGCCTGCCAGCCCTCGACCAGCAGCACACATTCGCCGCGCTGCTGGTTGGCATCGGCCGCTACCCAGTCATGCAGCTCGCCCAGCGGTGCGCCCTTGATGGTCTCGAAGGCCTTGGTCAGTTCGCGCGCCAGCACCGCCGGGCGCTCAGTGCCGAACAGCTCGCGCAGGTCGGCCAGGCACTCCAGCAGCCGGTGCGGCGCCTCGTAGAAGATCAGCGTGCGCGGCTCCTCGACCAGCGCCTGCAGGCGCTGGCGGCGCGCCGTGGCGCGCGCCGGCAGGAAGCCCTCAAAGACAAAGCGGTCGGACGCCAGCCCCGAGGCCGACAATCCGGCGATCAGCGCGCAGGCCCCGGGCACCGGCACGACCCTCACACCGGCGGCACGTGCATTGCGCACCAGGTGATAGCCCGGATCGGAGATCAGCGGCGTGCCGGCATCCGAGATCAGCGCCAGATCGTCGCCCCCCAGCAGGCGCTGCACCAGCCGCGAGCCCTGCTCGCGCTCGTTGTGCTCGTGACAGGCCACCAGCGGCGTGGCGATGCCGAAGTGCTGCAGCAGGCGGGCGCTGTGGCGGGTGTCCTCGGCGGCGATCAGCTTGACCTCGCGCAGCACCCGCAGGGCGCGCGCACTGATGTCATCCAGGTTGCCGATCGGCGTGGCCACCACATAAAGAGTCCCCGGAGCGTTCACATCGCCATCCCATCGCCAGTCAAAGTGCGCCATTGTAACGGGTTTCGCTGCGGCAAGATCGCACCCATACCGGGGCTTGGGTACAATTGCCCCCTTTCAAGCCTGCGAAGCGGAATCCCTGACATGATCGCCAGACTGCGCCCCCTTTCCGTCCTCTGCCTGGCCGGCCTGCTGGCCGCCTGTGCCGGCAAGCAAACCTCCGGCCTCGGCGAATTGCCGAGCACGCCGCAGGCCAGCGCCGAACAACTCCTGCAGCAGGCGCAACAGGGCAAGCCGGAAGAGGCCGTCCTCCTGCGCCTGGCCGCAGCCGACCAGGCCCTGAGCCAGCACAACCTGGCCCAAGCCCAGCAGATCCTCGAGACGCTGAAGCTGGACCAGCTGCTGCCGGCGCAGCAGATATTCGCCAGCACCCTGAGCGCCGAACTGGCACTGGCCCGCAACAAGCCCAAGACCGCCCTGCAGGCCCTGCAGCACCCGAGCTTCGCGCGCCTGGGCGAACTGCCGATCAACCAGCAGGTGCGCAGCCAGCTGGCCCGCGCCAACGCCCTGCAGGCCGACCAGCAGCTGCTGGCCGCCGCCCGCGAGCGCGTGTTCATCGCCCCCCTGCTGAAGGACCAGGCCGCCGCCAGCAACCATGAAGCCATCTGGGCCCTGGTTGCCGCCCTCCCCCTCAGCCAACTGGACAGCAGCGGGACGTCCGGCGACGACCTCGCCGGCTGGCTGGAACTGAGCCGCCTGACCCGCAGCAATGCCTCTCCAGCGCAGCAGGTCGCCAGCATTGCCGAATGGCAGCAACGCAATCCGCAGCACCCGGCCGCTCGCCGGCTGCCACAGGCCCTGGTCAAGCTGCAGGAGATCGCCGCCCGGCCGCTGACCCGCATCGCCCTGCTGCTGCCCGAACAGGGCCAGCTCGCCAGCGTCGGCAAGGCCCTGCGCGACGGCTTCCTCGCCGCCCACTACCAGAGCGGCGACAACACCCTGAACATCAGCCTGCACGACAGCAGCAGCCTGGCCGACCTCGACGCCTTCTACCGCCAGGCCCAGGCCGAAGGCGTGCAGCTGGTCGTCGGCCCGCTGGAGAAGCCGCTGGTCAACCAGCTCAGCCAGCGCCAGCAGTTGCCGATCCCCACCCTGGCCCTCAACTACAGCGAAGGCCGGAGCGAAGGCTCCGCGCAACTGTTCCAATTCGGCCTGGCCGCCGAGGACGAGGCCCGCGAGGTGGCCCAGCGCGCTTGGGAGGACGGCATGCGCCGCGCCGTGGCCCTGGTGCCGAGCGGCGAGTGGGGCGACCGCGTGCTGGCCGCCTTCCGCAAGGACTGGGAAGCCCGCGGTGGCAGCCTGATCGCCACCGAGCACATCGACCAGCCGGTGCGCCTGGCCCAGCAGATCGCCGACCTGCTCAAGCTGCGCGACAGCGAAGCCCGCGCCAAACGCCTGCGAGAAGCCCTGGGCAGCCCGGTCGAGGCCCAGCCGGCCCGCCGCCAGGACGTCGACTTCGTGTTCCTCGCCGCCACCCCGGCGCAGGCCCGCCAGATCAAGCCGACCCTGTCCTTCCAGTACGCCGGCGACCTGCCGGTCTACGCCACCTCGCACCTGTTCACCGGTACCAGCGAGGCCAACCAGGCTCTCGACCTGGACGGCATCCGCTTCTGCGAGACCCCCTGGCTGCTGGACGGCAACGATCCGCTGCGCCGCCAGGTCGTCGGCGAGTGGCCGGCCGCCGGCAGCAGCCTGGGCCGCCTGTACGCCATGGGTGCCGATGCCTATCGCCTGGCCCCGCGCCTGAGCCAGCTGCAGGCCCTGCCGAGCACCCGCCTGGACGGCCTGACCGGCAGCCTGAGTCTGGCCCCCGGCCAGCGCATCGCCCGCCGCCTGCCCTGGGCCGAATACCGCAACGGCCAGGTCTACCGCCTGGAGTCGACCGCCCAGTGAGCGACTCCCCGCGCCAGGCCATTGGCCAGGCCGCCGAAGGCTGGGCACAGACCCATCTGGAGGAGCACGGCCTGCGCCTGCTGGCGCGCAACTGGCGCTGCCGCCTCGGCGAGCTGGATCTGGTCATGCTCGACGGCGATACCGTAGTATTCGTCGAAGTGCGGTACCGGCGCCACAGCGCCTGGGGCGGCGCCGAAGGCAGCATCGACGCGCGCAAGCGTGCCCGCGTGACGGCCGCCGCCCAGGTTTTCCTGCAACAGCAACCGCGCTGGGCACGCAGCCCCTGCCGGTTCGACGTGGTCGCGGTCGCCCCTGCCGACAGCAGCTCCCCGCCGCGACTGAACTGGATCCGCGGCGCGTTCGACGCGTGAGACGCGCCCCACCAAAGGTCACCCATGGACATGCAATCCCGTATCCGCCAGCTTTTCCAGGACAGCATCGAAGCCAAACGCCAGGCCATGGAGGTCCTCATCCCGCACATCGAGCAGGCCAGCCAGGTGATGGTCAACGCCCTGCTCAGCGAGGGCAAGATCCTGTCCTGCGGCAATGGCGGCTCGGCCGGCGACGCCCAGCACTTTTCCTCCGAGCTGCTCAACCGCTTCGAGCGCGAGCGCCCCAGCCTGCCGGCCGTGGCGCTGACCACCGACAGCTCGACCATCACCTCGATCGCCAACGACTACAGCTACAACGAGGTGTTCTCCAAGCAGATCCGTGCCCTCGGCCAGCCCGGCGACGTGCTGCTGGCGATCTCCACCAGCGGCAATTCCGGCAACGTCATCCAGGCCATCCAGGCCGCCCATGACCGCGAGATGACCGTGGTCGCCCTGACCGGCCGCGACGGCGGCGGCATGGCCTCGCTGCTGCTGCCGGAAGACGTGGAGATCCGCGTGCCGGCCCGAGTCACCGCCCGCATTCAGGAAGTGCACCTGCTGACCATCCACTGCCTGTGCGACCTGATCGACCGCCAACTGTTCGGGAGTGAAGAATGAAGCGATCCCCCCTGTTCCTTGCCGCACTGGCCCTCAGCCTGGCCCTGGCCGGCTGCGGCGCCCGCAGCCTCGGCAACAAGATCGATGACCAGTTCATCGCGCCGCAAGTCAGCAACGAGATCAGCCGCAGCCATGCCGATCTCAGCGACACCACCTCGCACATCGTGGTGACCAGCTACAACGGCGTGGTCCTGCTGGCCGGCCAGACCCCGCGCGCCGAACTGAAGAGCCTCGCCGAACAGGCCGCCCGCCGCGTGCAGGGGGTGCGGATCGTGCACAACCAGCTGCAGATCCTGCAACCCTCGTCGCTGGCCGCGCGCAGCACCGACAGCCTGCTGACCAGCCAGATCAAGGCCTCGATGCTGGTCGACAGCGCCGTCCCCGGCTCGAAGATCAAGGTGGTGACCGAGAACGGCATCGTCTACCTGCTCGGCCTGGTTTCCCACGCCGAGGCCAATCACGCCACCAGCGTGGTGCAGGGCATCGGCGGCGTACAGGGCATCGTGCGCCTGTTCGAGTACACCGACTGACGCAGCTTTTCGCTCGCGCAAAAACAAAGGCGACCCAACGGGTCGCCTTTGTTTTTCCTGCACCGCGTGCGGCTCACTTCACCACTTTCAGGCTCGGCCGCCCGGAGGGGCGCGGCGGCTCGTCGTCGCCGGAAGGCCCCTCCTCCGGCGCCCCCTCCTCGGGTTCCTCCAGATCGAAAGCCATGCCTTGGCCGTTCTCGCGGGCATAGATGGCCAGCACCGCGGCAACCGGGATGTACAGGCTCTGCGCCACGCCGCCGAAGCGGCCCTCGAAGGTCAACACCTCGTTGCCCATCTCGAGGTAGCGCACTGCACTCGGCGACACGTTGAGCACGATCTGCCCATCCTTGGCATAACCGGCCGGCACTCGCGCACCGGGATACTCGGCCGCCACCAGGATGTGGGGAGTACAGTTGTTGTCGACGATCCACTCGTAGAGAGCACGCAACAGGTAGGGGCGATTCGAATTCATCATCTAATCCTCAGCGCATGGCGCGCTCGGTGACGCTCAGACTGGCCTGGAAGCTGTTGCGGGCGAACAGCCGCTCCATGTAGTCCAGCAGCGGTTTGGCTTGGCGCGGCAGCTCGATCCCCAGCAGCGGCAGGCGCCAGAGAATCGGCAGCAGGCAGCAGTCGACCATGCCGAACTCGTCACTGAGGAAGAACGGCCTGTCGGCGAACAACACCGCCACCCCGGTCAGACTCTCGCGCAACTCCTTGCGCGCCTGCACCCGACCACTCTCTGGCGTGCGCACATCCAGCACGCGATCGACCAGCGAACACCAGTCGCGCTGGATGCGATGCATCAGCAGACGCGTGTTGGCCCGCGCCAGCGGATACGCCGGCAACAAGGGCGGATGCGGATAGCGCTCGTCCAGATACTCCATCACCACGGTTGGTTCGTACAAGGCGAGATCGCGGTCCACCAGCGTCGGCAGGCTGCCGTAGGGGTTCACCTCGGCCAGTTGCGGCGGGCACTGGCCGCGCGGCACGTCGATGATCTCGGCGCTCACCGCCTTCTCAGCGAGCACGATGCGCACGCGATGGGAGTAGTGATCGGCGGGATCGGAATAACAGGCCAGGCGATTGATTACTGCCATGGGCCCCTCCAGACAAGGCATTTACCGACGGCAGAAACACATGCGCGCCCCGGAGGGCGCGCATGTCATGAGCAAAGGAGCGACGGATCAGTGTACGTCTTTCCAGTACTCACGCTTCAGCAGATAGGCGAACACGAAGAAGAACACCAGGAACAGCAGCACATAGGTACCGATACGCTGGCTTTCCAGCTTGACCGGGTTGGCCGAGTAGGTCAGGAAGGTGACCAGGTTCTTCACCTTGTCATCGAACTCCGCCTCGCTCAGCTTGCCGCTCTTCGGCACCACGGTCAGCTCATGACAGCCTTCCTTGGTCACCGGAGTACCGGTCAGCGGATCGAAGACCTTCTTGCCGTCCTCGACCACCTGCACCTGCTTGCAGCCGACCACCTGGCGACCCTGCAGGCCGGCCAGCACGTTGGGCATGCCGACGTTCGGGAATACCTTGTTGTTCACCCCCCACGGACGGGTCGGATCCTCGTAGAAGGAGCGCAGGTAGCTGTACAGCCAATCGCTGCCGCGCACGCGGGCCACCAGGGTCAGGTCCGGCGGCGCGGCACCGAACCACACCTTGGCGTCCTGCGGCTTCATGCCGATCGACATGTGGTCGCCGATTTTGGCCCCGGTGAGCACCAGGTTCTCCATCATCAGCTTTTCCGGGATGTCCAGGTCCTTGGCCACGCGCTCGTAACGCTGGAACTGCGCGCTATGGCAACCCATGCAATAGTTGGCGAAGGTACGCGCGCCGTCCTGCAGGGCGGCCTTGTCGGTCAGGTCGATGTCGACCTTGTCCAGGTGCAGTTCTTCACCACCGCTCGCGAAAGCAAAGGCTGGCAGTACAGCAAAAATCAGTGCGGCAATTTGCTTTTTCATTAGCCAGTCACCCTTTCCGGAACCGGTTTGGTCTTCTCCATCCGGGTGTAGAACGGCATCAGGATGAAGAAGGCGAAGTACAGAATGGTGCACACGCGGGACAGGATGGTACCGGTCGGGGTCGGAGCCTGGGCGCCGAAGTAGCCGAGGACCACGAAGGACACCGCGAAGACCACCAGCCAGATCTTGCTCAGCCAGCCCTTGTAGCGGATCGAACGCACCGGGCTGCGATCCAGCCACGGCAGCACGAACAGCACGGCGATGGCAGCGCCCATGGCGATCACGCCCAGCAGCTTGTCAGGTACGGCGCGCAGGATGGCGTAGAACGGGGTGAAGTACCACACCGGAGCAATGTGCGGCGGAGTCTTGAACGGGTTGGCCATCTCGAAGTTGGGCTTCTCGAGGAAGTAGCCGCCCATTTCCGGGAAGAAGAAGATCACGGTGCAGAACACGAACAGGAACACCACCACGCCGACGATGTCCTTGACGGTGTAGTAGGGGTGGAAGGCGATGCCATCCAGCGGTACGCCGTTCTCGTCCTTCTTCTTCTTGATGTCGACGCCGTCCGGGTTGTTCGAGCCGACTTCGTGCAGTGCCAGGATGTGCAGCACGACCAGGCCCAGGATCACGATCGGCAGAGCGATCACGTGCAGGGCGAAGAAGCGGTTCAGGGTGATGCCGGAGATCAGGAAGTCACCGCGGATCCACTGGGTCAGGTCAGCCCCGATCACCGGGATCGCACCGAACAGGGAGATGATCACCTGGGCGCCCCAGTAGGACATCTGGCCCCACGGCAGCAGGTAGCCCATGAACGCCTCGGCCATCAGCGCCAGGTAGATCAGCATGCCGAAGATCCACACCAGCTCGCGCGGCTTCTGGTAGGAGCCGTACATCAGGCCGCGGAACATGTGCAGGTACACCACCACGAAGAACGCCGAAGCGCCGGTGGAGTGCATGTAGCGCAGGATCCAGCCGTACTCCACGTCGCGCATGATGTACTCGACGGACGCGAAGGCTTCTTCCGCGGACGGCGTGAAGCTCATGGTCAGCCAGATACCGGTGAGGATCTGGTTGACCAGCACCAGCAGCGCCAGCGAACCGAAGAAGTACCAGAAGTTGAAGTTCTTCGGCGCGTAGTACTTGCTCAGATGGTCTTCCCACATCTTGGTGGCGGGGAAGCGGGCATCGACCCATTCCATGAATTTGCTCATCAGGCTTTCTCCTGATCCACACCGATGACGATCACGTCAGCGGACTCGTACGAGTGCGGCGGGACCGGCAGGTTCAGCGGCGCAGGCTGCGCCTTGTAGACACGGCCGGCCAGGTCGTAGCGCGAGCCGTGGCAGGGGCAGAAGTAGCCACCCACCCAGTCGGCGCCCAGATCAGCCGGGGCAACTTCGGGACGGAAGGACGGCGAGCAGCCCAAGTGGGTGCACAGACCTTCGAGGATCAGCAGCTCGGGCTTGATCGAGCGAACCTTCGGGTCCACATAGGTCGGCTGCACCGATGCCTTCGACTCCGGATCCGCCACGGCACCTTCGGTCTTGGCCAGATTGGCCAGGATCTCCGGGGTGCGGCGTACGATGAACACCGGCTTGCCGCGCCATTCAGCAACGATCTGCTGACCGGGCTCGATCTTGCTCACGTTCACCTTCACCGGAGCACCGGCCGCTTTGGCCTTGGCACTGGGGAACCATGACCCCACGAACGGGACCGCAGCACCGACAGCTCCAGCCGCCCCCACCACCGAAGTGGCGGCGACGAGGAACCGACGCCGGCCCACATTCACGCCGTCATTACTCATTCAGTCGTCTCCCATCAGCTTCTGTAACCCGCACAGGCGGGCACATTAGTTAAAACCAGCTGCGCAAAAAATCCGCCAGATGGTAATGAAAAGGCCCTTTCCTGACAAGGCAATAACTGGCAACAATTGCCGGCACACCCTTGCAGCACGCGCCATCCACAGCTGCGACAGACCGTCGCAGCCGAATCCGAACCATAAAAAAACGCCCAGATCCGGAGGGATGCTGGGCGTTTCGTTGAAGCGTAGTCGATTAACGCTTCGAGTACTGCGGACGCTTGCGCGCCTTGCGCAGACCGATCTTCTTACGCTCGACCTCGCGCGCATCGCGGGTGACGTAGCCGGCCTTGCGCAGCGGGCTGCGCAGGGTCTCGTCGTACTCGATCAGGGCGCGGGTGATGCCGTGACGGATCGCACCGGCCTGACCGCTGACGCCGCCACCGGCGACGGTGACGAAAATGTCGAACTTCTCGACGTTCTCGGTCAGCTCGAGCGGCTGACGCACCACCATGCGGGCGGTTTCGCGGCCGAAGAACTGATCCAGGCTGCGGTTATTGATGGAGATCTTGCCAGTACCCGGACGCAGGAAGACACGCGCGGTAGCGGTCTTGCGACGGCCGGTGCCGTAGTTTTGAGTCGCCGACATATTGAGCCTATTCCGTTAAATCTTCAGTTCTTGGGGCTGCTGAGCGGTGTGCGGGTGGCTGGCACCGGCGTACACCTTCAGCTTGCGATACATGTCGCGACCCAGCGGGTTCTTCGGCAGCATGCCTTTGACCGCGGTCTCGATCACGCGCTCGGGCGCCTTGGCGATCAGCTTCTCGAAGTTGATCGACTTGATGCCACCCGGGAAACCGGAGTGATGGTAGTACATCTTGTCGGAGCTCTTGGCACCGGTTACACGCACCTGCTCGGCGTTGATCACGACGATGTAGTCGCCGGTATCGACGTGCGGGGTGTACTCGGGCTTGTGCTTGCCGCGCAGACGGCTGGCGATTTCAGTGGCAAGACGACCCAGGGTCTTGCCAGCAGCGTCGACGACGTACCAGTCGCGCTTAACAGTTTCCGGTTTCGCAGAGAAAGTTTTCATTCGTTATAGCCTCAGAGGCCACCCAAAGTTTTGAGCGGCGAATCTTACTGGACAGTACTTGCCTTTCACAAGGCAACGATGGCCTCTGCAGACACTAATCGGGGGCTCGGGTCAGTGCGTCTGCTTTGGCGAAATCGGCGGGTTAGGCATTCCCACCGAGCAGGACGGGCTAGGCATCCCCCGTCACGAAAGCTGGCGAATTTTACCGATTCGCACAAAAAATACAAGCCTGTTCAGCGCCGCCCGCGCGCCTGCAGGTACAGTGGCATGACCCGCGGGATGGCCGCCTGCAGGTTGGCCATACGCGTCGAGGACGACGGGTGAGTGCTCATGAACTCCGGCGGCGCCCCGCCACCGGCCCGACTCATCTTGTTCCACAGGCTGATCACCGCGTTCGGGTCGTAGCCGGCACGCGCCGCCAGTTCCAGGCCGATCAGGTCCGCCTCGTTCTCGTTCTCGCGACTGTTGGGCAGCGTCATGCCGTACTGCACCGCCGCGCCGGCCAGATCGTCACCCAGCTGGCCCAGGCCGAGCAGCGCCACCGCACTCTGCTTGGCCAGCTCGGCGCCGTAGGCCTTGGACATGGCCTCGCGGCTGTGCTCGCGCAGGGCGTGGGCGATCTCGTGGCCAAGCACGGCCGCCAGCTCGTCGTCGCTCAGGTTGAGCTGCTGGATCAGCCCGCTGTAGACGATGATCTTGCCGCCCGGACCGGCGTTGGCGTTCAGCTCCTTGCTGGTGATCACGTTGGTTTCCCACTTCCAGCCGGCGGCATCCGGGCGGAACACCGGCGCCTGGGCGATCAGCCGCCGGGTGACGTTGTGCACCCGCTGGGCGAGTGCGCTGTTGCGGTCGAGCTGGCCGCTGCTGGCCGCCTTGCTGAGGGTTTGCCGATAGGACTGGGCGTACTGCTGGTTCAGCTCCGCGCTGGACAGACCGCTGAACATGTACTGCGGGCGATTGACCCCCACGGCGCCACCGCTGGTGGTATTCACGGCCTGGCAGCCGGCCAGCAGCAGCATCCCGACCACGCCGGCAAGACGAAACACTCGATTCATGGAATAGCACTCCCGAAAACGCCGGCCCGGCATAGCGGGCTCGATTTTTTTCTCAGACCACCGGCGGCCGGGCGAGTTCAGGCCGGCGTCAGGCACTGCGGCCCCTCTTCCTGCGGTCGATTGCCAAGCCCGGCGAGCAGGCGCTCGCGCAGCGGCAGGGGCGGCGCGACCAGGAGCGCCTGCAGGTCCTCGGTGGTGGCCGCCGGGTCCAGCCACACCGCCTCGCCGGCGGCATCCAGCAGCAGCGGCCGACGCTGCCCGCCGGCCGCCACCGTGACCACAGCCGCGCTCAGGTACACCCTGCCGCTCACCGGATAGGCCTCCCACAGCGCCGCGAGCGACAGCAACGGCCTCTCGGCCGCGGTCATCCAGAACGGCCGCCGGCGCGGCCCGCGCCACTCGTAGAAACCGTTCGCCGGCAGCACCCCGCGCCGCGCGCGGAAAGCCTCACGGAACACCGGCTGTTCGGCGATGGTTTCGGCGCGCGCCTGCGCCGGCGCCCGCGACAGGTCGGCCAGCCAGGGCGGGGTCAACCCCCAGTGCACCAGCGCCGCCTCCCGCCCGCAGGCAGCGGCACGCACCAGCAGCACCGGCTGACCGGGCGCGATATTCCAGCGCGGCTCGAGCCGCTCAGGAAAGCCGGGCAGCGCGCTCAGCGCCGGCGGCCAGCGAAACAGGGCGAAACGTCCACACATGACGACAAGGTTACCCGCAGCAGATGGAGTTCGACCGCGCGCCCCCGGTACGGCGCGGATCCAGGGAGCGCCCGCCAGGGGCGACACCCACGGCGGCACACGGCCGGAAACGGTCGACCGGCAGCATACCGGACTCGCCCCGCCCTGGCATGGCCCGCCCCTGAACGGATCGGATCCCGGCAACCGTCCGCCAGCACGACCAGACCCGAGCGCCAGCAGCCACGCCTTTCGTCGCGCTTCGTTTATACTTGCCAGCCCGCGAGGCAGAGCCTCCGCCTGCCGCACCACCGATTTCCCCGGCTCAAGAGACCATAATGGGCGAGTTCGAAGCCATCCGACCCTATGCCGACGCCGAAGTGCGTCCCGTCCTCGAGCGCCTGCTCGCCGACGATGCCTTCCTTTCCATCCTCACCCGCTATCGCTTCCCGCGCCTGGCCGGCCCGCTCGGCTGGCTGCTCAAGCCGGTGATCGCGCATTACCTGCGTCGCGAGATCCACGGCGTCGACAGCGTGGCGAAACTGCAGGATAAGATCGAGCCCTACGTCGACCGCAGCATAGAACACGCCAGCGACGGCATCAGCTATTCCGGCCTGGAGCGCCTGCAGAAGGGGCGCGCCTACCTGTTCCTCAGCAACCACCGCGACATCGTGATGGACCCGGCGTTCGTCAACTACGCCCTGTACCACGCCGGCATGCCCACCCCGCGCCTGGCCATCGGCGACAACCTGCTGCAGAAGCCCTTCGTCAGCGACCTGATGCGCCTGAACAAGAGCTTCATCGTGCACCGCTCGCTGACCGGCCGCCGCGAGAAGCTGGCGGCGTTCCAGACCCTGTCGGCCTACATCAACCACTCGATCCGCAGCGAAGGCAGCTCGATCTGGATCGCCCAGGCCGAAGGCCGGGCCAAGGACGGCGACGATCGCACCGACTCGGCGATCCTCAAGATGTTCCACATGAGCCGCAAGGACGAGGACTTCGCCGCGGTGATGGGTGACCTGCATCTGGTGCCCATCTCGATCAGCTACGAATACGACCCCTGCGACCAAGCCAAGGCCCGCGAGCTGTACATACGCGCCAGCACCGGCAGCTACAGCAAGGCGCCGGGCGAGGACGACGCCAGCATCGCGCTGGGCATCACCGGCTACAAGGGCCGGGTGCACATCGACTTCAACGCCGAAGTCACGGCGCCGGACGGCGATGCCAAGCTGCTGGCGCAACGCATCGACCGCAGCATCCTCGGCAACTACCACCTGTTCCCGGTCAACTACCTGGCCTATGCCATGTGGGAAGAGCGCGACCCGGACCTGCAGGTGCCCAGCGCCGCCGAGCTGTTCGACAGCGCCGAACTGGCGCGGGCCGAGGCGGAATGGCAGCGCCGCCTGGCCGCCTGCCCGCCGGAGCAGCGGCCGTATCTGGTCATGCAATACGCCAACCCGGTACGCAACCAGTACCGCTGCCGCGCCGGCCGCCTGTAAAACCCCGCGGAACAATCAGCCACGGGCGCGGCCTGCGCCCGTGGTGGCAATACTCAGGACAGCGGCAGCGGCGACAGCGTCGTGCTGAGCCATGACAGCAGCAGGGCGCTGCACAGGCTCAACCCGCCAAAACCGTAGAAGAAGCGGTTCAAGCGCTCGACCTGGGCATAGCCGGCCAGCGCCTCCGTATCCAGCGCATCGCACACCCCGCCATCCAGCACACGGGCTGCCGCGCGCTGCTCGCGCCAGCGGGTGGCCAACAGCAGCCAGCCCCCGGCCAGCGCCAGGAACAGCGCCAGACCATTGATCGCCTGGGACGGATAGTCCCGGCACAACGCCCACAACATCGGCAACGACATCAACACCCTCCAGACGGCGGACCTGCGGCAAGATCTCGGCATCGGCCAAGCCGATAGCCAGACAACTGTTTGCAGTCTAACGCTCGGCCGCCCAGCACTCACCGCGTTTCCGACCAGCGCAGCGACCGCCAGGCAGAAAAAAGGCGGTGGCCATGCCACCGCCCTGGAGGACTCGCTGGCGCGGGTCAGCGATTGTTCAGCAGTTGGCCGATGGTCGGGTCCTTGAACACCCGGGTCAGCGCATCGCTGAGCACATCGCTGACCAGCTTGCTGTTGGTCTCCTGGTTCGGGGCCATGCCGAAGCGCTGGTCCAGCGAGGCGCCATAGCGACCGCTGTAGCGGCGCGCGCTGTTCTGCACATCGGCACGAATGTTGGCGCTGATGTTGGCCTCGGTGACGTAGGAGCCGTCCTTGGGCGACACGTACTTCATGTCGGTCACGGTCAGGGTCAGCTGCGGCGCGCCGTAGGCATTGGGCGTCGGGGTGAAGCCGAGCAGGCGCACGGCGGCCTCGGCCTGGCCCTGCAGGCGGGTCACCAGGCTCTGGCTGTCCACGCTGATGGTGCTGGTTTCCGGATACAGGCCGCCGCGGGTCCCCAGCACCGGCGAGGAGCGGCCGTCGACCACCTTCACCAGCACCGGCTGGCCCTGACCGATCGGGGCGAGTTGCGCGGTGACCACAGGTTGCACGGTGAGTTGTTGCGGGCTGTGGGCGCAGCCCACCAGGCTCAGGCTGGCAGCAGCGATCAGGCCAAACAGCAGACGTGGCAGCATGTTCATCTCTCCGGAACATAGGGAAGACAGGAAGTGGCGGCAGTATACCCAAGCCACACCAGGCGCCGCGACAAACGGCATGCCCACTGCGACCACCGCCGGCGCCGACGGTTCCCGGAAACGACAAGGGCGCCCGAGGCGCCCTTGTCCGACAGTCACTGCTTGTGCGCCCGGCTGAGATACTCGTGGGACTGCATTTCCAGCAGGCGGCTGAGGGTGCGCTGGAACTCGAACTCCAGCTTGCCGCGGGTGTAGAGGTCCTTCAGCTCGACCTCGGCGGAAATGATCAGCTTGACGTTGCGATCGTAGAACTCGTCCACCAGGTTGACGAACCGGCGCGCCATGTCGTCCTTGGCCATGCCCATCTGCTCGACGTTGGAGAGCAGCACCGCATCGAAGATCTTGCCCAGCTCGATGTAGTCGTTCTGGCTGCGTGGGCCGTCGCACAGCTCGCGGAACTCGAACCAGGCGATGTCGTTGGCCACCTTGCGCGCACGGATCTCGCGGTTCTCGATCAGCAGCGCCTCGTTTTCCTGCACCGTGCAGTTCTCGGTCAGCAGGCTGCGGAAGCTCTTTTCCAGACTGGCGTCGGCCTCGGCGCCCAGCGGGCTGTAGTACAGCTCGGCCTGCTCGAGGGCGCGCAGGCGATAGTCGATGCCGCTGTCGACGTTGACCACCTCGGTGTACTGCTTGAGCAGGGCGATCGCCGGCAGGAAGCGCGCGCGCTGCAGACCGTCCTTGTACAGGCCGTCCGGCACGATGTTGGAGGTCGCCACCAGGCTGACGCCGTTCTTGAACAGCTCCTCGAGCAGGGTGGCGAGGATCATCGCGTCGGTGATGTCGGAGACGAAGAACTCGTCGAAGCAGATCACCCGCGCCTCGTCGGCGAAGCGCTTGCCGATGATGGTCAGCGGGTTCTTCTCGCCCTTGAGGGTGCGCATCTCCTCGTGCACGCGCTTCATGAAGCGGTGGAAGTGGGTGCGCATCTTCTGCTTGAACGGCAGGGCGTCGTAGAAGGTGTCGACCAGATAGGTCTTGCCACGGCCCACGCCACCCCAGAAGTACAGCCCCTTGACCGGCTCGGTGGACTTCTTGCGGCCGAACAGCTTGCCCAGCAGGCCGGAGTCCTGATGACCGTTGACCAGGTCGTCGTACAGCCGCTGCAGGTGACGCACGGCATTTTCCTGTGCGGCATCGTGGAAGAAGTCGGGACGTTTCAGGTCGGCCTGGTAGCGCTGGAGCGGAGTCATGGCGGAGTCGGGGTAGGAAAACGGGGCCGTCACTTTAACGGCGGCCTCGGCCGTTGGCAATTTACGCAGATCGTTCAACACGTACCTCCCACATCTGGGGCTCGCAAGGTTCGGGCCGTCTCCCTGGCAACCCTGGGCCTGCGCCGGCGGCTCGTGACCGCCGGCGCGGCCGGGCATCACGCCTCCTGCGGTGTCAGCGCCTCGACCACGCGGGCCATCGCGGCCTCGCGCGCGCCGGCGTCGGCATACTCGGGACTGTGCGCCACCGGCTGGTCGTCCAGGCACAGCACGAAAGACTCGCCCTCGGCACGCAGGTCCAGCTCGCCGGCCTGCAGGCGCTTGCTCGCCGCCCCGGCGCTCTTGCCGTCGGCGAAGCGCACCGAGAGCAGCAGCTGGCCGCCGTCGGCGTCCAGCAGGCGGAAGCGGAAGCTGCCGTCGTCGTCGCGGAAACTGACCAGGCGCGCGCCCTTGGCAGCCTTCTTCTTGCCGCTGGCGGCGACCTGCGCCTCGTTGCGGAACGAACGCAGGCCCACCGCCTCGCGCAGCTCGCCGAGGAACGGCGTGGCGATGCGCCGCGCCTTGGCCGCGCCGGCGAGCAGGATGTCCTCCAGGTCGGCGGGCTTGGCGATCAGCGCATTGTAACTCTCGCGGGCCGCGCCCAGTTCATCCTCCAGCAGGGCGGTCAGGCGCTGCTTGGCCTCGCCCCAGGCCAGGCCGCCTTCCAGCGCAGCGCGGAACTCGGCGCTCTGCTCGGGCGTGGCGAAGGCCTGGTAGAGGGTGAACAGGTGCGAACCCTCGGCATCCTTGGGCTCGCCCGGCAGGCGCGAGTCGGTGACGATGCGCGCCACGGCCTCCTTGAGCTGCTTGCTCGAGCCGAACAGCGGAATGGTGTTGTCGTAGCTCTTGCTCATCTTGCGCCCGTCGAGGCCCGGCAGGGTCGCCACGCTCTCCTCGATCAGCGCCTCGGGCAGGGTGAACAGCTCGCGGCCGTTGCCGAACAGGTGGTTGAAGCGCTGGCCGATGTCGCGGGCCATCTCCACGTGCTGGATCTGGTCGCGGCCGACCGGCACCTGGTGGGCGTTGAACATCAGGATGTCCGCCGCCATCAGCACCGGGTAGCTGAACAGGCCCATGGTCACCCCGGCGTCCGGGTCCTCGCCGGCCTCGACGTTCTTGTCCACCGCCGCCTTGTAGGCGTGGGCGCGGTTGAGCAGGCCCTTGCCCGCCACGCAGGTGAGCAGCCAGGTCAGCTCGGGAATCTCGGGGATGTCCGACTGGCGGTAGAAGGTCACTCGCTCGGGGTCCAGGCCACAGGCCAGCCAGGTGGCAGCGATCTCCAGGCGCGAGCGCTGGATGCGCTGCGGGTCGTCGCACTTGATCAGCGCGTGGTAGTCGGCGAGGAAGTAGAAGGAGTCCACGTTGTCCGCGCGGCTGGCGCGGACTGCCGGGCGGATGGCACCGGCGTAGTTGCCCAGGTGCGGCGTACCGGTGGTGGTGATACCGGTGAGAATACGGGTGGTCATGGTCGATCGCTTGTCGGACTGCATCAGGATTGGAGGCGCGGCAAGACCAGCTCTTTCAGCTCGTTCAGCTTGCCGTGAAAGAAGTGGCCGCATTCTGCCACTTTGAGCAGCTCATGGGCACGCTCCAGTGACGTCGACCAGGCGTAGACCGCGGCCGGCGTGACCACCTCATCGTCCTCCGGCTGGATCACGGTGAGCGGGCACTGCTGCGGCAGGCGGCCATCGACACTGAAGCGCTCGACCGGCGGCGCCAGCATGAACAGCTGCTGGATCGCCACGCCCTGCCCTTCCAGGCGTCCGCCCAGGCAGCCCGCCACGCAGGAGCCGAAGGAGAAGCCGAGCAGGGTCAGCGGCAGGCCGGGATGGCGCGCCAGCAGCCAGCGCGCGGCCGCCTCGGCGTCGTCGATCTCGCCCTCGCCGTGGGCGTGCTCGCCGGCGCTCTGGCCGACGCCGCGGAAGTTGAAGCGCAGGGTGGCGTAGCCGGCGTCGCGCGCGGCACGCTGCAGGGTGGCGACCACCTTGTTGTGCATGCTGCCGGCGAACAGCGGATGGGGATGGCAGATCAGCGCCAGGCCGCGGGGCTCGGGACGATCCAGGTACAGCGCCTCGAGCGCGCCGCAGGGGCCGTCGAGCAACAGGGGGACTTCGGTCAGTGACACAGGGGGCTCCGTGACCCCTTGCAGGGTCGCTTCGTCTAGCAGGTTGCGCGGCCAGTGCTATACAGCGCCGGCGCGAGCCGTTAACGTAATGCAAATCCCGTCTATAGAGGAAGGATTCGTGGAACAGTCATTCACCGCCTGGCTGCTGCCAGCCCTGGCCCTGGTGGCCGGCGTCGGCATCGGCTTCCTGCTGGCCCGCCTGCTGCCGGGCACCGCCCCCACCCGCGTCCAGCACCAGCTGGACGAGATGCAGGAGCGCTTCGAGTCCTACCAGAGCGAGGTGGTCAGTCACTTCAACACCACCGCCAGCCTGATGCAGAAGCTGAGCCAGAACTATCAGGACATCCAGGAACATCTCTCCGAGGGCGCCAGCCGCCTGGCCCTCGACGAGCTGTCCCGCCAGCGCCTGCTGGCCGCCCTGAGCGACAGCGCCCAGCCGGCGCGCGAGCGCCTGAGCAGCCCGGCCAGCGCCACCGAGCCGCCGAAGGACTACGCCCCCGGCCACTCCGGCGTGCTCAGCGACGAGCCGGTAGTGAAGAAGGCCTGATCGCCCTCCCCCGAGAAGCCCCGCCCATGCGGGGCTTCTTTTTGTCCGGCTACCGGGTAGCGGCGCCGAAAGCCACTGCCCCCCGCATCCGCGACTCAGGCGCCAGAAACGCCAAGGCCCCGGCAGTTGCCGGGGCCTTGGTTGTTGCAGGGCGGTGGAGTCAGATCACGCCGCGCGAACGCAGCAGTGCCAGCACCTGCCTGACGCCCTCCTCCACCGGGGTGGACTGGGTGTTGATCACCAGGTCGGCATCCAGCGGCACGTCGTAGGGGAAGGACTCGCCGGGGATGTTGTCCTCGCCGGCGGCGTACAGGCCCTGCGGATCGCGCTCGCGGCAGGCCTGCGGCGAAGCCTGCACGTAGACGGTGATCAGCCGCTCGGCGCCGATCAGCGCCCTGGCCTGCTCGCGGCCCTCGGCATCCGGGGCGACGAAGGCGGCCAGGGTCAAGAGCCCCGCCTCGTTGAACTGCTTGGCCACGTGGGCGGCACGCCGCCAGTTCTCGGCACGCCCGGCGCGATCCAGCGGCAGGCCCTTGTTGAGGTCGTGGCGCAGGTTCTGGCCGTCCAGCACGTAGACCGCACGGCCGCTGTCGAACAGCTTGCGCTCCACGGCGTAGGCCAGGGTGCTCTTGCCGGCGCCGGAAAGGCCGGAGAACAGCACGGTGGCCGGCTGCTGGCCGAAGCGCGCGGCGCGTTCCTCGGCGGCGACGTGGGCCTCGCGGCCGTGGTGACCGAGGCTGTTCTGCCCGGCCAGCGGGTCGGCGATGATCATCCCGGCGCCGACGGTGCCGTTGGTCAGGCGGTCGATGACGATGAACGCGCCGGTGGTGCGGTTGTACGCGTAGCCGTCCAGGGCGATGGGCGCATCCAGGCTGACGCGCACCTTGCCGATCTCGTTGAGCTTCAGCTCGCTGGCGGCCAGCTGCTCGAGGCTGTTGACGTCGACGCGGTGCTCGATGGCGACGATGTTGCCCGGCACGTAGCTGGTGGCGCGCTTGATGTCGTACTTCTTGCCCGGCAGCATCGGCTCCTCGGCCATCCACACCAGCATGGCGTCGAAGCTGTCGGTGACCTGCGGACGGTTGTCGACGTGCACCAGCATGTCGCCGCGCGACACGTCGATCTCGTCTTCCAGGGTCAGGGTGATCGCCTGGCCGGGGATCGCCTGCTCCAGTTCGCCGTCGAAGGTGACGATCGACTTGACCTTGCTGGTCTTGCCCGACGGCAGCACGGCGACTTCGTCGCCCTTGTGCACGATGCCGCTGGCCAGGGTGCCGGCGAAGCCGCGGAAGTTCAGGTTCGGCCGGTTGACGTACTGCACCGGGAAGCGCATGTCGGTCAGGTTGCGGTCGGCGGCGATCTCGACGGTCTCGAGAATCTCCATCAGCGTCGGCCCCTGGTACCAGGGCGCGCGCTCGCACGGGTTGACCACGTTGTCGCCCTTGAGCGCCGACATCGGCACGAAGTGCAGCGAGCTGGGCTTGAGGTTGATGCGCTCGGCGAACTGCAGGTAGTCGGCCTTGATCGCCTCGAACACGCCCTGGTCGAAGTCCATCAGGTCCATCTTGTTGACCGCGACCACGATGTGCTTGATGCCCAGCAGCGAGGCGATGAAGCTGTGCCGGCGGGTCTGGGTCTGCACGCCGTAGCGGGCGTCGATCAGGATGATCGCCAGGTCGCAGGTCGAGGCGCCGGTGGCCATGTTGCGGGTGTACTGCTCATGGCCGGGGGTGTCGGCGATGATGAACTTGCGCTTGGCGGTGGAGAAGTAGCGGTAGGCCACGTCGATGGTGATGCCCTGTTCGCGCTCGGCCTGCAGGCCGTCGACCAGCAGCGCCAGGTCGACCTCGTCGCCGGTGGTGCCGACCTTCTTCGAGTCGCGAGTGATGGCCTCGAGGTGGTCCTCGTAGATCATCTTGGAGTCGTGCAGCAGGCGGCCGATCAGGGTGCTCTTGCCGTCGTCGACGTTGCCGCAGGTCAGGAAGCGCAGCAGCTCCTTGCGCTCGTGCTGGGCCAGGTAGGCGAGGATGTCCTCGCTGATCAGTTCGGATTGGTGCGACATGGTGCGTAGCCCTTAGAAGTAGCCCTGACGTTTCTTTTCTTCCATCGAACCGGCGCCATCGTGGTCGATGACGCGGCCCTGGCGCTCGGAAGTGCGGGTCAGGAGCATTTCCTGGATGATTTCCGGCAGCGTGGTGGCGGTGGACTCCACCGCGCCGGTCAGCGGATAGCAGCCGAGGGTACGGAAGCGCACCATCTTCTTCTGGATGCGCGCCTTCTCTTCATCGGACAGATGGTCGAGGATGCGCTGATCGTCGATCATGATCAGCGTGCCGTTCTTCTCGATCACTTCGCGCTCGGCGGCGAAGTACAGCGGCACGATCGGGATCTGTTCCAGGTAGATGTACTGCCAGATGTCCAGCTCGGTCCAGTTGGACAGCGGGAACACGCGGATCGACTCGCCCTTCTTGACCTTGCCGTTGTAGACGTTCCACAGCTCGGGACGCTGGTTCTTCGGGTCCCAGCGGTGCTTGCTGTCGCGGAAGCTGTACACGCGCTCCTTGGCGCGCGACTTCTCCTCGTCACGGCGCGCGCCGCCGAAGGCGGCGTCGAAGCCGTACTTGTCGAGCGCCTGCTTGAGGCCCTCGGTCTTCATGATGTCGGTGTGCTTGGCGCTGCCATGGGTGAACGGGTTGATGCCCTGCGCCACGCCTTCCGGGTTGACGTAGGTGATCAGGTCCAGGCCCAGCTCGGCGACCATCTTGTCGCGGAACCGGTACATTTCCTGGAACTTCCACTGGGTGTCGACGTGCATCACCGGGAACGGCAGCTTGCCGGGGAAGAAGGCCTTGCGGGCCAGATGCAGCATGACGGCGGAATCCTTGCCGATGGAGTACAGCATCACCGGGTTGTCGAACTCGGCGGCTACCTCGCGGATGATGTGGATGCTTTCCGCCTCCAGCTGCTTCAGATGCGTCAGTTTGTCGACCATGGCTACTCACGAATGACTAGGGCGGCCTAACGGGCCGCGGACGTTGAGGCACGATACCATGCAGCCCATCTTCTAATAAGGCGGCGAGATAGACCCAATCATTCTATAAATATACCCAAGCGCTTGCCGTCACACCGGGTTGTCGCAATCGACGAAACGGTGTTCGAGACCGAAGCGCTGCGCCAGCCACTCGCCCAGCGCCTGCACGCCGTAGCGCTCGGTGGCGTGATGGCCGGCGGCGAGGAAACTGATGCCGTTCTCCCGCGCGCTATGCACGGTGGACTCGGAAACCTCGCCGGTCAGGTAGGCATCGACCCCGGCGGCGATGGCCTGGTCGATGTAGCCCTGCGCCGCCCCGGTGCACCAGGCGACCCGGCGGATCGGCCCGCTCCCCGGCACCAGCAACGGCTCGCGACCGAGGACGGCGCGCACCTGCGCGGCGAAGGCCTGGGGCGCCAGCGCCTGCGGCAGGCTGCCGACCAGGCCGATGGCGCGCGGATTGCCGGGTTCCAGGCTGCCCTCGACGGCGAGGCCGAGGCGCCGGGCCAGCTGCACGTTGTTGCCCACCTCGGCATGCAGGTCGAGCGGCAGATGGTAGGCGACCAGGCTGATGTCGTGGCTCAGCAGGGTCTTCAGGCGGCGCTGCTTCATGCCGACGATGCAGGCATTCTCGTTCTTCCAGAAATAGCCGTGGTGCACCAGCACCAGGTCGGCCTGCGCCTCGACCGCGGCATCCAGCAGCGCCTGGCTGGCGGTCACCCCGCTGACGATGCGGCGCACCTCGCCGCGCCCCTCGACCTGCAGGCCGTTGGGGCAGTAGTCATTGATGCACGCGGCATCCAGGAAGCGGTCGGTTTCGCCAACCAGCGTATGCAGGGCGACAGCCATGAGATTCTCCGTAACAGTCGGCGACTGCTTTCGCGCGCGCCAGGCTCGTATAATGCCGCCACCTTAAGTGGCCCCCTCGCCCCCCGCAAGCCCAAGGACTCCCCCGATGCACAAGGCGCTGCGCTATCTCGCCTGGCCGGTTGTCGCCGGCCTCCTGCTGGCCCTGCTGGCGATCCAGCTGTTCCCGCAGTGGGTCGGCCGCGGCCAGCCGGAACTCCAGCTGCATCAGGCCCCGGCCCTCGGCCTGCCCAGCCTCGGCCCGGTGTCCTACAGCGATGCGGTGGAACTGGCCGCGCCGGCGGTGGCCAACCTGTACACCACCAAGGTGGTGGAGAAGCCCAGTCACCCGCTGTTCGGCGATCCGCAGTTCCGCCGCTTCTTCGGCGACAACCTGCCGCGCCAGCGGCGCATGGAGTCCAGCCTCGGCTCCGCGGTGATCATGAGCCCGCAGGGCTACCTGCTGACCAACAACCACGTCACCGCCGGCGCCGATCAGATCATCGTCGCCCTCAAGGACGGCCGCGAGACCCTGGCGCGGCTGGTCGGCAGCGACCCGGAAACCGACCTGGCGGTACTGAAGATCGACCTGCCCGACCTGCCGGCGATCACCCTCGGCCATTCCGACCACATCCGCACCGGCGACGTGGCGCTGGCCATCGGCAACCCGTTCGGCGTCGGCCAGACGGTGACCATGGGCATCATCAGCGCCACCGGGCGCAACCAGCTCGGCCTCAACACCTACGAGGACTTCATCCAGACCGACGCGGCGATCAACCCGGGCAACTCCGGCGGCGCGCTGATCGATGCGCGCGGCAACCTGATCGGCATCAACACGGCGATCTTCTCCCGCTCCGGCGGCTCGCAGGGCATCGGCTTCGCCATCCCGACCAAGCTGGCCCTGGAGGTGATGGAGGCGATCATCGCCCACGGCCAGGTGATCCGCGGCTGGCTCGGCCTCGAGGTGCAGCCGCTGACCGCGGAGCTGGCCGAGTCCATCGGCCTGCAGGGCCAGGCCGGCATCATCGTCGCCGGCATCTACCGCGACAGCCCGGCGCTGCGCGCCGGCCTGCAGCCGGGCGACGTGATCCTCGCCATCGACGGCGAGCCGGCCAGCGACGGCCGCCGGGCGATGAACCAGGTGGCGCGCAAGCGGCCGGGCGAGGTGGTGCACATCGACATCCTGCGTGGCGGCGAGAAGCGTCGTCTGGACGCCGAGGTCGGCCTGCGTCCGCCGGTCGCCAGCGAATAACGACCTGCAGGAACGAAAAACGGCGCCCCGCGGGGCGCCGTTTTTCGTTGCGCGTGGCTCGACCTCACTGCACCAGGCCGGTCAACGCCTCCTGCAGCGCCATGTTCTGCTCGGCGGTGCCGATGGTGATGCGCAGGAACTGGGCGATGCGCGGCTGCTTGAAGTGACGCACGATCACCCCCTGCTCGCGCAGGGCTGCCGCCAGCCAGGCCGCGTCATGCTGCGGGTGACGGGCGAAGACGAAGTTGGCCGCCGACGGCAGCACCTCGAAGCCGAGGTCCTGCAGCTCGCTGACCAGCTGCTCGCGACTGGCGATCACCGCCTGGCAGGTCTGCTCGAAGTAGTCGCGGTCCTCGAACGCCGCCACCGCGCCGGCCAGCGCCAGGCGATCCAGCGGGTAGGAGTTGAAGCTGTTCTTGATCCGCTCCAGCGCCTCGATCAGCTCCGGATGACCGACCGCCAGGCCGACGCGCAACCCGGCCAGCGAGCGCGACTTGGACAGGGTCTGGGTCACCAGCAGGTTGGGGTACCGATCCACCAGGCTGATGGCGCTCTCGCCGCCGAAGTCGACGTAGGCTTCGTCGATCACCACCACCGATTCGGTATTGCTCTCCAGCAGGCGGCGGATCTCGCCGAGCGACAGCAGGCAGCCGGTCGGCGCGTTCGGGTTGGGGAAGATGATCCCGCCGTTGGGCCGCGCGTAGTCGTCGACATTGATGCGGAACTGCTCGTCCAGCACCACCGGCTCGAACGGGATGCCGTACAGACCGCAGTACACCGGATAGAAGCTGTAGCTGATGTCCGGGAACAGCAGCGGCTGGCCGTGCTGGAACAGGCCGTGGAACACGTGCGCCAGCACCTCGTCGGAACCGTTGCCGACGAACACCTGCGCCGGCTGCACGCCATAGTAGTCGGCGATGGCCTGCTTGAGCCGCTCGGCGTTGGGGTCCGGGTACAGGCGCAGGCTGTCGTCCAGCTCGCCGCGGATCGCCTCCAGCACCTTGGGCGACGGGCCGTAGGGGTTCTCGTTGGTGTTCAGCTTGACCAGCCGACTCATCTTCGGCTGCTCGCCCGGCACGTAGGGCACCAGGTCCTTGACGAAGGGGCTCCAGAATTTGCTCACGCCCTTCTCTCCTCGCATGCGTAGGGTGCGCCGCGCGCACCGGAAGGTTGCGGGTGCGCGGCGCGCACCCTACGGCTTACTTGATGCGGAACTCGGCGCTGCGCGCGTGGGCGGTCAGCGACTCGCCGCGGGCCAGCAGCGACGCGGTCTTGCCCAGCTCGGAAGCGCCGTCGGCCGAACAGAAGATGATCGACGAGCGCTTCTGGAAGTCGTAGACCCCCAGCGGCGAGGAGAAGCGCGCGGTGCCGGAGGTCGGCAGCACGTGGTTGGGACCGGCGCAGTAGTCGCCCAGCGCTTCCGCGGTGTAGCGGCCCATGAAGATCGCCCCGGCGTGGCGGATCTTCGGCAGCCAGGCCTGCGGATCGGCCACCGACAGCTCGAGGTGCTCGGGGGCGATGCGGTTGGCCACGGCGATGGCCTGCTCCATGTCGGCGACCTGGATCAGCGCGCCGCGGCCCTCCAGCGAGGTGCGGATGATCTCGGCGCGCTCCATGGTCGGCAGCAGCCTGGCGATGCTCTCGGCCACCTGGTCGAGGAAGGCAGCGTCCGGGCTGACCAGGATCGACTGGGCGTCCTCGTCGTGCTCGGCCTGGGAGAACAGGTCCATGGCGATCCAGTCCGGATCGGTCTGGCCGTCGCAGACCACGAGGATCTCCGAGGGACCGGCGATCATGTCGATGCCGCACTGGCCGAACACGTGGCGCTTGGCGGTGGCCACGTAGATGTTGCCCGGGCCGACGATCTTGTCGACCTGCGGCACGCTCTCGGTGCCGTAGGCCAG
>DASQBU010000003.1:0-2971 GCA_035635035.1 Pseudomonas sp. | reverse complement strand
GATCGGCAGCTCGTGGCGGACGCCCTCGACGAAGCGGTAGTGACGGTCGGTGAGGGTGGTCAGCGCCTGGAAGGCGTCCTCCACCCGGCGCTCGGCGATCAGCCGGTTGGCGCGCGCGGTGTCGCGGCCGGCCTGGGTCTCGAGCACCTCGGTGCGATCCGACAGGCCGACCTCGAAGCGCGCGCTGGCCTGCTCGAACTGACGCTGGAAGGCCGCTTCCTCGGCCTTGGTCGCCGCCAGGGTGTCCTGGGCGCGCAGCACGCCGAAGTAGGCGTCGGCGCTCTGCAGGATCAGGTTCTGCTCCACCGCCGACAGCTCCAGCGCGGCCTGGCTGCTCACTGCCTTGGCGGCCTGCAGCTGGAACCAGCGGTCGGCGCGCAGCAGCGCCTGGCTGAGGCTGACCTGGTAGACGGTGCCGCTGCGGTCGAGGGTCATCGCCGGCTGGTCCACGTCGGTGCGCGAATCGCTGAGGGTGGCGCCGCCGTTGAGCTGGGGCAGCAGGCCGGAGCGGGCCTGCGGCACCACTTCCTTGCGCGCCAGGTAGTCGGCGCGGGCGGCGGCCAGGTCGGCATTGTTGTCGACGGCCTGCTGGTAGACGCCCATCAGGTCGGCCCGGGGTGCCTGGGCCGCCTGCTCGGCCAGCAGCAGGCCGGGGGCGCCGCCGAGGGCGATGGCCAGGGCGAGCCTGTGCAGAATGCCGGGGGTCCTGTTCAAGGCGTGACTCCTTGTTCTGTTATGGGGGAGCGCGTCATGCGCAGTATCCGTTACTGCAGCGACTTGCGCAGGCGGGTCAGGGCGCCGACGAAGAACGCTGCGCCGATGGTAGCCAGCGCCAGCAGCTGCGGCCAGACGATGTCGGCGCCGGCGCCGCGGAACAGGATGGCCTGGGCCAGCTGGACGAAGTGGGTGGTCGGCGCCACCAGCATCACCTGCTGGACCAGCTCGGGCATGCTCTCGCGCGGGGTGACCCCGCCGGAGAGGATGTGCAGCGGGATCATCACCAGGATGGTCAGCAGGCCGAGCTGCGGCATCGAGCGCGCCACGGTGCCGAAGAAGATGCCCATCGAGGTGGTGGCGAACAGGTGCAGCGCGGCGCCGCCGATGAACAGCGCCAGCGAGCCCTGCAGCGGCACGTCCAGCCAGCCGCGCACCACGAAGGCCAGCGAGAAGGCCGCGGCGGCGAGCACCACCGCGCCCATCGCCCAGACCTTGCCGAGCATGATCTCCAGCGGGGTGACCGGCATCACCAGCAGGTGCTCGATGGTGCCGTGCTCGCGCTCGCGGATCAGCGCCGCGCCGGTGAGGATGATCGCCAGCATGGTGATCTGGTTGACCACCTCGTTGACCGCGCCGAACCAGGCGCGGGTCAGGTTGGGGTTGAAGGCGGTGCGCACCACCGCCTCGACCGGCAGCGGCGTGGCGCTGCGGTAGCGCTGGACGAACTCGGCCACCTCGTCGGCGATGATCTGCTGGATGTGCCCGGCGCCGGTGAACGCCTGGCTGACCTGGGTGGCGTCGACGTTGAGCTGGATGGCCGGCGCGCGGCCGGCCAGCAGGTCTTCCTGGAAGCGCGGCGGGATGTCCAGGGTGAAGGTGTAGCGGCCGTCGTCCATGCCGCTGTCCATCTGCGCCTGGTCGATGTACACGGGCGGCACGAAGTAGGGCAGCTGGAAGGCGTTGACGATGCGCTGCGAGGCCGGCGAGCGGTCCTCGTCGACCACCGCGATGGTGGCGCGGTGCGGCGCCTCGGGGATCGCCGTGGCGCTGGAGTAGATCGCCAGGGTGAAGGAGTAGACGATCAGCGCCACCAGCGCCGGGTCGCGGTACAGGCTGCGCAGTTCCTTGAGGCCGAGCTGGAGGATGTTGGACAGGGCGCGCATGTCACTTCTCCTGCTTGCGCAGGCCGGCGACGCTGGCCAGGGTCAGCAGCGGCACGGCCAGCAGCAGGGGCAGGAAGTAGGGCAGCAGCTCGCGCAGGTCGAGCGCCTTGGAGAACACCCCGCGGCTGATGATCAGGAAGTGGCTGGTCGGGTAGATCTCGCCGATCAGCGCGCTGCTGCCTTCCAGCGCCGACACCGGGTGGGTCAGCCCGGAGAACTGGATGGCCGGCAGCAGGGTGGCGATGGCGGTGCCGAAGATCGCCGCGATCTGGCTGTTGAGGATCGACGACATCAACAGGCCCAGGCCGGTGGAGCAGGTCACGTAGAGCAGCGCGCCGAAGGTCAGGGTGAGCAGGCTGCCCTTGATCGGGATGCCCATGACGAACACCGCGAGCAGCACCATGGTGAAGAAGTTGACCATGGCCAGGCCGATGTACGGCAGCTGCTTGCCGAGGAGGAACTCCAGGCGGGTGGTCGGCGTGACGTAGAAGTTGGTGATCGAGCCCAGTTCCTTCTCGCGCACCACGCCGAGGGCGGTGAGCATCGCCGGGATCATCATCAGCAGGATCGGGATCATCGCCGGGACCATGGCCGGCAGGCTCTGCACGTCCGGGTTGTAGCGGTAGCGGATGGCCACCTCGGCCAGCGCCGGGCTGTCCACGCCGTGCTCGCGGGCCAGCTCCTGCAGGTAGCTGGCGTGCAGGCCCTGCACGTAGCCCTTGATGGTGTCGGCGCGCACCGGCATGGCGCCGTCGATCCAGAACGCCACCTGCGGGCGGGCGCCGCGCTTGAGGTCGCGGCCGAAGCCGGGCGGAATCTCGATGGCCAGGCTGATCGCGCCGCTGCGCAGGCGCCGATCCAGTTCGGCGTGGCTGGCCAGCGGTGCCTGCTCGCTGAAGTAGCGCGAACCGGCGATGTTCAGCAGGTAGTGCTGGCTGGTGCTGGTCTGGTCGCGGTCGAGCACCGCGTAGCTGAGGTTCTCGACGTCGAAGCTGACTCCGTAGCCCATGATGAACATCAGCAGCACGGTGCCGAGCATCGCCAGCAGGGCGCGCACCGGGTCGCGGCGCAGCTCCATGGTCTCGCGGCGG
>DASQBU010000002.1:0-17429 GCA_035635035.1 Pseudomonas sp. | reverse complement strand
CGAAGGCATGCGCCTCATCCCGGTGCCGGAAATTCACCTGGCAGGTATCCAGCTTGACGACACAGCCCGACAGTCCCTGAACTTCTTCCAACTCGACTTTCATATGCGCAATCCCGAAAGACACTCCAGAAGAAAGCCAATGGCCGTTGATCACTTTCCTCGATCAACCGGTGGCAAGGCGCCACAGCATTGGCACTCGGCATGGCTTCGGCGACACCCGGTACCCGCGCGCCCGGCGCCACGCCTGGCCAGACAATAGGCCAGGCGTCGTGAGCATTTCTTGACCGAAGGCAAGTCCGCACCGCCCAGGGGGTGCGGCGAAACGCCCGACAGCCGGGCGGCAAGGCGGGTCAGTGGCCCTGCGGCGAAGAGTTCTCGACCTCGCCATCCAGCTCGGCGAGCGCTTCCTCCGCCTCGCCGAGCGCCAAGGGCAGATCGTCGAAATCGCTCTTCAGGCCCTGCTCCATGGCATCCAGTTCGGCGAGCAGGCTGCGGAAGTTGGTTTCGCTGCGCGGCTCGTCCGGCTCCGCTGCCGCCTCGTCGTCGGCCAGGGCCAGGTCGGCGCGCGCTTGCAGCTCGGCGGGCACTTCGGGGTCGAGGTCTTCGGCCGGCAGGCGCGGTTCCAGCTCGCGCAGCGCGGCGAGCGGCGGCAGCTCGTCGAGGTTCTTCAGGTTGAAGTAGTCGAGGAACTCGCGGGTGGTGGCGAACATCGCCGGGCGTCCCGGCACCTCGCGGTAGCCGACCACGCGGATCCACTCGCGCTCGAGCAGGGTCTTGACGATGTTGCTGTTGACCGCCACGCCGCGCACCTCCTCGATCTCGCCGCGGGTGATCGGCTGGCGGTAGGCGATCAGCGCCAGGGTCTCCAGCAGCGCGCGCGAATAGCGCTGCGGACGCTCCTCCCACAGCCGGCCCACCCAGGGCGCGAAGCGCTCGCGCACCTGCAGGCGGTAGCCGGAGCCCACCTCGCTGAGCTCGAAGCCGCGCCCCAGGCAGGAGCCGGCCAGCACCGACAGCGCCTCGCGCAGCAGCTTGGGCGACGGCCGCTCGTGCTCGTCGAACAGTTCGGCGAGGCGCTCCAGGGCCAGCGGCTTGCCCGCCGCCAGGAGGATCGCCTCGAGCACCGGGGCCAGTTGGCGGGGATCGGCCAGGTTCATTCGTCAACGCTCTCCACAAATTCGCTCGTCTCGACCGCCTCGCCGCGCAGGCGCACGTGGATCGGCGCGAACGGCTCGTTCTGCACCAGCTCGACCAGCGACTCCTTGACCAGTTCGAGGATGGCCATGAATGTCACCACTACGCCGAGCTTGCCCTCCTCGACGGCGAACAGCGCGACGAAGGCCACGAAGCCGCCACCCTGCAGGCGCGCCAGCACCTCGCTCATCCTCTCGCGGGTAGAGAGCAGTTCGCGGGTGACCTGGTGGCTCTCGAACAGCTCGGCACGACGCATCACCTCGGCCATCGCCAGGAGGACCTCGTCCAGGCCCACGTCCGGCAGCAGGGTGCGCGCGCGCGCCTCCGGCGCCGGCAGCACCGCCACGTGCAGGTCGCGGCCGAGGCGCGGCAGGGCATCCAGCTCCTCGGCGGCCTGCTTGAAACGCTCGTACTCCTGCAGGCGACGGATCAGCTCGGCGCGCGGGTCTTCCTCGTCGTCCGCCGCCTCGCTGGAGCGCGGCAGCAGCATGCGCGACTTGATCTCGGCGAGCATCGCCGCCATCACCAGGTACTCGGCGGCCAGCTCAAGGTGCACCGCCTTCATCAGCTCGACGTAGCCCATGTACTGGCGGGTGATCTCGGCCACCGGGATGTCGAGGATGTCGATGTTCTGCTTGCGGATCAGGTACAGCAGCAGGTCCAGCGGCCCCTCGAAGGCCTCGAGGAATACCTCGAGGGCATCCGGCGGGATGTACAGGTCCTGCGGCAGCTCGGTGAACGCCTCGCCGTAGACCAGCGCCAGCGGCAGTTGCTCGGGGGCCGCGGCCTCGCTGCCCGGCGCCTCGGCAGCCAGTTGCGGATCAGTCACCGGAAACCCTCGCCCCCATCAGGCCGGTACCCGGAACGGCTCGGGATCGCCGCAGCCTTCGCGGATCACCTCGGGCTCGCCGCCCAGCAGGCTGACCACGGTGGACGGCTCGAGGCTGCCGTAGCCGCCGTCGATGATCAGGTCGACCAGCTTTTCCAGCCGATCGCGGATCTCGTAGGGATCGCTCAGCGGATGCTCCTCGCCCGGCATGATCAGGCTGACGCTCATCAGCGGCTCGCCCAGCTCGGCCAGCAGCTCATGGGCGATCGGGTTGCCCGGCACGCGCAGGCCGAGGGTGCGGCGCTTGGGGTGCAGCAGCATGCGCGGCACTTCGCGGGTGGCGTCGAGGATGAAGGTGTAGGGCCCCGGGGTGTGCGCCTTGAGCAGGCGGAAGGCGCTGGTGTCGACCTTGGCGTACTCGCCGAGCTGCGACAGGTCGCGGCACACCAGGGTGAAGTTGTGCTTGTCGTCCAGCCGGCGCAGCTGGCGGATGCGTTCGAGCGCCGCCTTGTCGCCGAGCCGGCAGCCGAGGGCATAGGAGGAGTCGGTCGGATAGACCATCACCCCACCCTCGCGGATGATCTCCACGGCCTGCTTGATCAGCCGCGGCTGCGGGTTTTCCGCATGAATCTGGATGAACTGGCTCATCGCTGTTCCTTATGCAATCGGGTGCTCCTGGCGCGTCAGTCGCGGCCAGAGCAGCGCCAGGTCGGTCGGCGGCGCGCGGTAGCTGCCCAGTTCGGACCACTGCCGCGGGCCATGGAAATCACTGCCGGCGCTGGCCAGCAGGTCGAACTCGCGGGCGGTGTTGGCCAGCATGCCGATCTGGCTGTCCACCTGCGGACCGTTGGACACTTCCAGCGCATGCCCGCCGCCCTCGACGAAGGCCGCCACCAGCTTGCGCCGCTTGGTTCGAGTAAAGTCGTAATGGCACGGGTGCGCCAGACTGATCCAGGCGCCCGAGTCGCGCAGCGTCTCGAGGGTGCTCTCCAGGGTCGGCCAGTGCTGCTTGACGTCGCCCAGCTTGCCGGCGCCCAGCCAGCGCTGGAAGGCCTGGGCGTGGTCCTTGACGTAGCCGGCGCGCACCATGAATTCGGCGAAGTGCGGCCGCGACGGCGCGTTGCCGCTCTCGCCGCGCGCCTGCTGCACCTCGCGCGCGCCCTCCAGGCAGCCGGGCATGCCCTTGGCGGCCAGGCGCCGGCCGATTTCCTCGGCCCGCGCCCAGCGCCCCTCGTGCAGATCGCTCAGCGCGCGCTGCAACGCCGGCGCGGCGGGGTCGAAGGCGTAGCCCAGCACATGGATGGTCGCGCCGTTCCAGGTGCAGGACAGTTCGATGCCGTCGATCAGCTCGATCCCGAAACGCTCGGCGGCCTGGCGCGCTTCGGCCAGGCCATCGAGGGTGTCGTGGTCGGTCAGCGCCAGCACACCGATACCCCGCTCGCGCGCCCGCTCCAGCAGGACGGCCGGCGTCAGCAAGCCGTCGGAAGCGGTACTGTGGCAGTGCAGATCGACGTACATGAGCGGTGCTTTTCCCTCTTTTATGGTCTGTTATTATGCCCCTCTCATCCTGCCTGTGGCGCGCGCCGTGAAACAATTCATCGACTTCATCCCCCTGCTGCTGTTCTTCATCGTCTACAAGATGGAGCCGCGCGTGCTCGAACTGGCCGGCCACAGCCTGAGCGTCGGCGGCATCTTCAGCGCCACCGCCGTGCTGATCGGCGCCTCGCTGGTGGTCTACGGGCTGATCTTCGCCACCCAGCGCCGCCTGGAGAAGGGCCAGTGGATCACCCTGCTCGCCTGCCTGGTGTTCGGCGGCATGACCCTGGCCTTCCACAGCGAAACCTTCCTCAAGTGGAAGGCCCCGGTGGTCAACTGGCTGTTCGCCGCCGGCTTCGCCGCCAGCCACTTCATCGGCGACCGCCCGCTGATCCAGCGCATCATCGGCCACGCCGTGCAGCTGCCGGCGCCGCTGTGGACCCGCCTGAACCTCGCCTGGATCGCGTTCTTCCTGGTCTGTGGCCTGGCCAACCTGTACGTGGCCTTCACCTTCCAGCGGTTCTGGGTCGACTTCAAAGTGTTCGGCAGCCTCGGCATGACCCTGCTGTTCATGGTCGGCCAGGGCGTCTTCCTCGCCCGCCACATGCACGATGCCACCCCGGAAAAACCCGCCAGCAAGGACTGACATGCTCTACGCCATCATCGCCCAAGACGCTCCCAACTCCCTCGACGCCCGCCTGGCTGCGCGCCCCGAGCACCTCGCGCGGCTCAACGCGCTCAAGGACGCCGGCCGCCTGGTACTGGCCGGCCCGCACCCGGCCGTCGACAGCAACGACCCCGGCCCGGCCGGCTTCACCGGCAGCCTGATCGTCGCCGAGTTCGACTCCCTCGAGGCCGCCCGCGCCTGGGCCGACGCCGACCCCTATTGCGCCGCCGGCGTCTACGCCGCAGTGACGGTCAAGCCGTTCCGCCAGACCCTGCCCTGAGCCACCCGGCGCGCCCGCCGGCGCGCCACTCGAGCGCCCCATGCCCGACCTGCTGCTGATCGACGACGACCGCGAACTGACCGACCTGCTGGCCGCCTGGCTGGCCCAGGAGGGCTTTCGCGTGCAGGCCTGCCACGACGGCGAGAGCGCGCGCCGGGCGCTGGCCGGCCAGGCGCCGGACGCCGTGGTGCTCGACGTCATGCTCCCCGACGGCAGCGGCCTGGAGCTGCTCCGGCAGCTGCGCGGCGACCACCCGGAGCTGCCGGTGCTGATGCTCTCGGCGCGCGGCGAGCCGCTCGATCGCATCCTCGGCCTGGAGCTGGGCGCCGACGACTACCTGGCCAAGCCCTGCGACCCGCGCGAGCTGACCGCGCGGCTGCGCGCCGTGCTGCGCCGGGTGCAACCCGGCGGCGCCGGCAGCCCGGCCAGTGCCAATACCCGCCTGGAACTGGGCGACCTCAGCTACAGCCCGAATCGCGGCGTGGCCATGCTCGGCGAGCAGGAAATCGCCCTGACCGTCTCGGAAAGCCACATCCTCGAGGCCCTGCTCCGCCAGCCGGGCGAGCCGCTGGACAAGCAGGCCCTGGCCCAGCTCGCCCTCGGCCGCAAGCTGACCCTCTACGACCGCAGCCTGGACATGCACGTCAGCAACCTGCGCAAGAAACTCGGCCCGCACGCCGACGGCCGCCCGCGCATCCTCGCCAGCCGCGGACGCGGCTACTACTACACGCCCTGAACCGTCGCCGGCGCCGCCGGTCCAACCTGTCGCCGGGTCGCCGCCTTTACCCTGTCTTTACCTTGGCCTGACCGCCGTTGACCTTGCACGCCCTAGACTGAACTCATCCGGCGACCACGCCGTCATCGAGAAGGAAACAGATCATGCGCAAGACCCTGACCGCCCTGCTGTTCGCCGCCGCCCTGCCGACCCTGGCCATCGCCGCTCCCGCCATGGACGCCGACGGCCCGCACCACATGCACGGCGACGGCCCGCGTGGCGGACACATGCTGCACGAGCTCAACCTGACCCCCGAGCAGCGCCAGAAGGTCGGCAACGCCATGCGCGAGCAGATGCAGACCCGCCACGAGATCCTCCAGCGCTATCTGGACAAGCTGCCGGCCGCCGACAAGGCCGCGATGAAGAAGGAACTGGATGCCAACCGCGACAAGCAGCAGAAGGCGATCCGCGACACCCTGACGCCCGAGCAGCAGAAGAAGTTCGACGAACTGCAGAAGAACCTGGAAAAGCGCCGCGCCGAGCAGGCCGAATTCGAGACCTGGAAGGCCGAGCGCGCCAAGAAGGCCCAGTAACACCCGCACGGGGCATCCACACGGATGCCCCGCTGCTTTTTACCCTCCCCAATCATTCCGGATCGCCCCATGCGCTCACTGTTCTGGCGCATCTTCGCCATGTTCTGGCTGGCCATCGCCCTGGTGGCCGGCCTGTCGCTGCTGCTCGGCCAGGCGCTCAACCAGGACCGCTGGATCCTCGCCCGGCACCCGGGCGTGCGCAGCGTCGCCGCCGAATGGACCACGCGCTTCGAGCGGGAGGGTCCGCAGGCGGCCCAGGAATTCCTCGAACAGCACAAGCACCGCCAGCACGTCGACGTGCAGGTGCTCGACGAAACCGGCGAACCCCTGGTGCGCGGCACCTTCCCGCCGCGCGCCGCCGCCTTCGAGGCCCGCCAGCACAACCACAAGCGCCTGCCCTGGCGCCGGCTGACCGAGGAATACCGCAGCCCCGACAGCGGCCAGACCTACCTGCTCATCTACCGCATCCCCTACCCCGAGCTGGCCGCCTGGCATCGCGACAGCCTGCTCTGGCCGCTCAGTGCCCTGGTCATCGCCGGCGTGGTGCTGGGCCTGCTGAGCATGCTGCTGACCCTGTCCATCACCCGCCCGCTCGACCGCCTGCGCGGCGCGGTGCACGACCTCGGCCAGACCACCTACCAGCAGCACAGCCTGGCCCGCCTGGCGCGCCGGCGCGACGAGCTGGGCACCCTGGCGCGCGACTTCAACCGCATGGGCGCGCGCCTGCAGGACCTGATCGGCAGCCAGCGCCAGCTGCTGCGCGACGTGTCCCACGAGCTGCGCTCGCCGCTGGCGCGCCTGCGCGTGGCCCTGGCACTGGCCGAACGCGCCGGCGACGACGAGCGCGCGCGGCTGTGGCCGCGCCTGGCGCAGGAGTGCGACCGCCTGGAAGCCCTGATCAGCGAGATCCTGGTCCTGGCGCGCGTGGACGCCGAAACCGGCCAGCGCCAGCCGGTGGACCTGCCGGCACTGCTCGGCAAGCTGCGCGAGGATGCGCGCCTGCTGGCGCCGCAGCAGGAGATCCGCCTGGCGGTGGAACCGGGGCTGCGCCTGTCGGGCTGGCCGGAGCTGCTGGAGCGGGCGTTGGACAACCTGCTGCGCAACGCCCTGCGCTTCAACCCGGCGGATCAGCCGCTGGAGATCGGCGCCCGCCGCGAAGGCGAACGCCTGCTGCTGGAGGTGCGCGATCACGGCCCCGGCGTGGCCGCGGAACACCTGTCCAAGCTCGGCGAGCCGTTCTTCCGCGCCCCCGGCCAGAGCGGCGCAGGCCACGGCCTCGGCCTGGCCATCGCCCGCCGCGCGGCGCAGCGCCATGGCGGCCAGCTGGTGCTGGCCAACCACCCGGAAGGCGGTTTCGTCGCCCGCCTGGAGCTGCCGTCAGCCGGCGACGGAGAGGTCTGAGGTCCAGGCCGCGACGAAGTCCGCCGGCGCCAGCGGCTGCGGCGTGCGCCGCTCGCCCAGCGGCGTGCCCAGATAGAGGAAGCCGATGATCCGCTCATGCGCAGCCAGGCCCAGCCCGGCCGCCACGACCGGATCGTGGGACAGCTCGCCGCTGCGCCAGATCGCGCCGAGGCCCTGGGCATGGGCGGCCAGCAGCAGGCCGTGGGCGGCACAGCCGGCGGCCAGCAGCTGCTCCGACTCGGGCACCTTGGGATGATCCTTGAGGCAGGCGATCGCCACGATCAGCAGCGGCGCGCGCAGCGGCATGGCGCGCGCCTTGTCGAGCAGCGCCGCGGGCGCCTGCGGGTCGCGGGCCAGCTGGGCGCGGGCGAGCAGCTCGCCGAGCGCCACCCGGGCCTCGCCCTCCACGGTGAGAAAGCGCCACGGCCGCAGCTGGCCGTGATCGGGGGCGCGCAGGGCGGCGCGGAACAGCAGCTCGCGCTGCGCCGGCGTCGGCGCCGGCTCACCGAGGCGCGCCACCGAGACACGCTGGAGCAGGGCATCAAGTGCTTCCATGGCACATCTCCAAAAGGGGGACAGCCGGCATTCTAGGCGAGCCGGCGCGCCGGGGACTCAGGCGACGCGCTCGGGCGGCGCCAGCGGCGGCAGGCCGTGGGCGGCGCGGGCGGCATCGCAGCGCGGGTTGTGCTCGCCATGCTCCCAGGACGCCTCGAACTCGCGGCACGGCGAGGAACGCTGCTCGTACATGGTGCAGCGCACGCCGCAGCCGACCTCGCCCTCGAGGCTGACGCAGCGCGCCGGCTTGCTGGTGGTGCCGCGCATGGCCGCATGGTAGGGGCTGATCTGCTCGACCAGCTCGTCCGGGACGATGCCGCCGGCCGACTGGCATTCGCCCCAATAGAAGGAGACACGGAAGTACGCGCAGCAGGCGCCGCAGGTAAGACAGGGATTGGAATCGGACATTCGGTGCAACACCGCAGGAACCGGCGACTGCCGGCGGGAGGCGGCGATTCTAGCGAGTGGCGAATCGGCCTGAAAAGTCCGCCCGGCAGAATCGCCCCAGCATTTACAGGCATTTTGCCCCCGTGCAGAATGCCGCACTCAAAAGACAGCGAGTCCCGTCACCATGGCCCTGCCCGCCCTGCGCATGATCGCCTTCATCCTGGGCATATTCCTGATCACCCTGGCCATCAGCATGGTCATCCCGATCGTCGTCGAACTGACCATGGCCAGCCAGGAGCGCCTGTCGGACTTCGTCTGGCCGGCCGTGATCACCCTCGGCTGCGGCCTGGCCATGGTCCTGCCCGGCCAGCCGAAGCACGTGCAACTGCGCCCGCGCGACATGTACATGCTGACCACCTCCAGCTGGGTCGTGGTGTGCGGCTTCGCCGCCCTGCCGATGGTGTTCATCCAGCACATCAACTACACCGACTCCTTCTTCGAGACCATGTCGGGCATCACCACCACCGGCTCGACGGTGCTCACCGGTCTCGATCACGCCTCGCCGGCCCTGCTGATCTGGCGCTCGATGCTGCACTGGCTGGGCGGCATCGGCTTCATCGGCATGGCCGTGGCCGTGCTGCCGCTGCTGCGCGTCGGCGGCATGCGCCTGTTCCAGACCGAGTCCTCCGACTGGTCGGAGAAGGTCATGCCGCGCTCGCACATGGTGGCCAAGTACATCCTCGCCATCTACGTGGCCCTGACCACCCTGGGCTTCCTGGCCTTCTGGTGGGCCGGGATGACCCCGTTCGAGGCGATCAACCACTCGATGTCGCTGATCTCCACCGGCGGCTTCTCCACCTCCGACGCCTCGCTGGCGCACTGGCCGCAACCGGCGGTGCACTGGGTCGCCGTAGTGGTGATGATCCTCGGCAGCCTGCCCTTCACCCTCTACGTGGCCTTCCTGCGCGGCCACCGCAAGGCACTGTTCCGCGACCAGCAGGTGCGCGGTTTCCTCGGCTTCCTGCTGATCACCTGGCTGGTGTTCGGCACCTGGCTGTGGTTCAACTCCGACAACGAGTGGCTGGATGCCGTGCGCATCGTCGCCGTCAACGTCACCTCGGTGGTCACCACCACCGGTCTGGCCCTGGGCGACTACACCCTGTGGGGCGGCTTCTCGATCCTGCTGTTCTTCTACCTGACTTTCATTGGCGGCTGCTCCGGCTCCACCGCCGGTGGCCTGAAGATCTTCCGCTTCCAGGTCGCCTACGTGATGCTCAAGGCCAACCTGCAGCAGATGATCCACCCGCGCGCGGTGATCAAGCAGCAGTACAACAACCACGCGATCGACGACGACATCGTCCGCTCGCTGATCACCTTCTCGTTCTTCTTCACCATCACCATCGGCGTGCTCGCCCTGGGGCTGGCGCTGCTCGGCCTGGACTGGGTCACCGCACTGACCGGCGCCGCCACCGCGGTGTGCAACGTCGGCCCCGGCCTCGGCCCGATCATCGGCCCGGCAGGCAACTTCGCCACCCTGCCGGACAGCGCCAAGTGGCTGCTGTCGCTCGGCATGCTGTTCGGCCGCCTGGAAATCGTCACCATCCTGGTGCTGCTGACCCCGGCGTTCTGGCGGCACTGAAAGCGGCGAACGGCGGCGAGCGCCGCGCTACGTGCTGGCATCCGGCCACCAGTGGCAACCTGTCGCAGCCCGCGCAGGAACTTTGCGCCCGACCGGTCTCTCGGCTAAGATCCGGCGTCCGCCACCGTCTGTCGGTGGCCCGTCCAGCCAGCAGCACCCGCCAGAGGTGCAGGCCTTGTCAGGGAAGCCCCCGACCCCATGAAATTCTCCATCCCCGGACGCCAGACCAAGCGCTTGCCGGACCCCCGCCTGCGCGAATACCAGTCGCGCGTCCTGGCCTACCTGGCCGCCGCCGCCAGCATCGCCGCCGGCACCTACAGCCAGCACTTCAGCTACGACATCCTCTGGCTGGTGCCCTACACCCTGCTCTACCCGCACCTGGCCCACCGCCTGAGCCAGCGCTTCAAGCACAGCCACCCGCAGCAGACCGACCAGGCCCTGCTGCTGATCGACGCCGTGCATGCCGGCGCCGGCATGACCCTGCTCGGCTACTCGCTGGTGCCGAGCCTGATGTTCGCCCTGACCCTGAGCTTCAGCGCGCTGATCATCGGCGGCCTGCGCACGCTCACCATCGCCCTGCTCGGCGCGCTGTGCGGCGCGGTACTCAGCTTCGTGGCGGTCGGCCCCGAACTGAAGCTGGCCACCCCGCCGCTGGTGTCCGCGGTCAGCATCGCCTTCACCCTGCTCTACCTGTGCATCGCCGCCTTCCTGGTCCACGAGCAGGCCATCCGCCTGGCCCTGGCCCGCGAGGAGGTCAAGAAGGAGCAGGAAAAGGCCGCCAGCCTGGCGCGCAACCTGGCCAAGTACCTGTCGCCGCAGGTCTGGGAATCGATCTTCAGCGGCAAGAAGAGCGTGCGCCTGGAGACCCAGCGCAAGAAGCTCACCGTGTTCTTCTCCGACATCAAGGGCTTCACCGAGCTGTCCGAGGAACTGGAAGCCGAGGCGCTGACCGACCTGCTCAACACCTACCTCAACGAGATGTCGAAGATCGCCCTCAAGTACGGCGGCACCATCGACAAGTTCATCGGCGACGCGGTGATGATCTTCTTCGGCGACCCGACCACCCAGGGCGCCAAGAAGGACGCCGTGGCCGCGGTGTCCATGGCCATCGCCATGCGCAAGCACATGAAGGTACTGCGCCAGCAGTGGCGCAGCCAGGGCATCACCAAGCCGCTGGAAATCCGCATGGGCATCAACACCGGCTACTGCACCGTGGGCAACTTCGGCGCCGACACGCGCATGGACTACACCATCATCGGCCGCGAGGTGAACCTCGCCAGCCGCCTGGAAAGCGCCTCGGAATCCGGCGAGATCCTCATCTCCCACGAGACCTACTCGCTGATCAAGGACGTGATCATGTGCCGCGACAAGGGCCAGATCAGCGTCAAGGGCTTCTCCCGCCCGGTGCAGATCTACCAGGTGGTCGACTTCCGCCGCGACCTCGGCGCCTCCTCCAGCTACGTCGAGCACGAACTGCAGGGCTTCTCCATGTACCTCGACCTCAACAGCGTGCAGAACTACGAAAAGGAACGGGTCATCCACGCCCTGCAGCAGGCCGCGGAAAAGCTGCGCGACAAGGTCATCTGAGCCGCGCCCGCCTGAGCCATACTGGCCGCATGACCGCCTCCACGCCCCTCCCGCCCGCCTGCTGCAGCACCCCGGTCGCCGACTGGCCGCTGCCGCAGGCACTGCCCGGCCTGATCCTGCACAGCTGCCGCTTCGACCCCGCGCGGCTCACCGAGGGCGACTTCGCCCGCAGCGGCCTGACCCCGCCGCCGGCCATCGCCCGCGCGGCGCACAAACGCCAGAGCGAGTTCCTCGCCGGCCGCCTGTGCGCGGCCAGCGCCCTGCGCCAGCTCAGCGGCCACGCCAGCTTCCCGGCCCGCGGCGCGGACGACGCGCCCTGCTGGCCGGCCGGCACCACCGGCAGCATCACCCACAGCCACGGCTGGGCCGCCGCCCTGGTCGGCCCTAGCGACGCCTGGCGCGGCCTCGGGCTGGATGCGGAAAACCTGCTGAGCAGCGACCGCGCCGAACGCCTGGCCGGCGAGATCCTCACCCCCGCCGAACTGCAGCACTTCCAGCGCCTGCCCGTCGCCGCGCGCGGGACCTACCTGACCCTGTGCTTCTCGCTCAAGGAAAGCCTGTTCAAGGCGCTCTATCCGCTGGTCCGGCGCCGCTTCTACTTCCACGCTGCCGCCCTGGTCGAACAGGCCGACAACGGCCAGGTACGCCTGCAACTGCGCGAGGATCTGGACGCCGAATGGACCGTCGGCGCCTGCCTGGAAGGCCAGTACGGCATCCGCGAGGAGCGCCTGCTGAGCCTGGTGAGCATCCCTGCGCGCTGAGGCGCCTCGCACAATCGCGGCGATTTTCCAAGCCTGCCCGTACACTAGATATTGTGTTAATTTGCGCGCCCTTCGCCGGCAGGCAGGCACATTACGCCCCCCTCAAAAGGCGACGAACGGCAAAAAGCAGCGCGACTGCGGCCTAGGCCAGCGCCAGCGGGAAAGCCCACAGCCGGCCCACAATTTATCCACAAGACTATCCACAGCGCGCGTTTGCACAACCGCAAACCGCGCCCTATGCTGTAGCGATAGCGATCGCCAAACACTAGATATAGTGTTTGGCGTAATTTTTTCGCGCACCAAGCGCCCGCTCTTTGACCGCCGTCACGCAGCCACTGCGACCCAATCGCATGCCACCCACCCGGCTGGACTGCTAGGCTCTCCCCGTCCTCCGGCGCGGCGGCAAGAGCCCATGAAGGCAAAACACAACATATAGTGCCCTGCAGACAGGATGACCCGCTCATTTGTCACAGGGACCGCGTACAGACAAGGCGCTTGTCCGTGCCGCCTCCACCTGGCCCTACCGAGGTGTTGCGGCATACGGCCAGCCAGGCCGGCACCTCAGGCGTCCAAACCGAAAACTCAGACTGCGGAGTCACCGATGCACACCGACACCACTCGCGAGAACCCGACGGCCAACCAGGACCTGGCGGCCACCGCCCCTGGCCAACTGCGCGTGATCAAGCGCAACGGTACTGTCGTCCCGTACACCGACGACAAGATCACCGTCGCCATCACCAAGGCCTTCCTCGCCGTGGAAGGTGGCAATGCCGCCGCCTCGTCGCGCATCCACGACACCGTCGCCCGCCTGACCGAACAGGTCACCGCCACCTTCAAGCGCCGCATGCCCTCGGGCGGCACCATCCACATCGAGGAAATCCAGGACCAGGTCGAACTGGCCCTGATGCGCGCCGGCGAGCAGAAGGTCGCCCGCGACTACGTGATCTACCGCGAAGCCCGCGCCCAGGAGCGCGCCAAGCGCAGCGCCGCCGGCGAAGTGGCCCAGCCGCACCCGAGCATCCGCGTCACCCTGGCCAACGGCGAGAAGATCCCGCTCGACCTCGGCCGCCTGCAGACCATCATCAGCGAAGCCTGCGAAGGCCTCGCCGAAGTGGACGGCAGCCTGATCCAGCGCGACACCCTGAAGAACCTCTACGACGGCGTGTCCGAGCAGGACGTCAACACCGCCCTGGTGATGACCGCCCGCACCCTGGTCGAGCGCGAGCCGAACTACTCCTACGTCACCGCCCGCCTGCTGATGGACACCCTGCGCGCCGAAGCGCTGGGCTTCCTCGGCATCGCCGAGCGCGCCACCCACCACGAGATGGCCGACCTGTACGCCAAGGCCCTGCCGGTGTACATCGAGAAAGGCATCGAGTTCGAACTGCTCGATCCGAAACTGCGCGACTACGACCTGGCCAAGCTGGGCGCCGCGCTGGATCACGAGCGCGACCAGCAGTTCACCTACCTCGGCCTGCAGACCCTCTACGACCGCTACTTCCTGCACAAGGACGACGTACGCTTCGAGCTGCCGCAGGTGTTCTTCATGCGCGTGGCCATGGGCCTGGCCATCGAGGAGAAGGACCGCGAAGCCCGCGCCATCGAGTTCTACAACCTGCTGTCGTCGTTCGACTACATGGCGTCCACCCCGACCCTGTTCAACGCCGGCACCCTGCGTCCGCAGCTGTCCTCCTGCTACCTGACCACCGTGCCGGACGACCTGTCGGGCATCTACAACGCCATCCACGACAACGCCATGCTGTCGAAATTCGCCGGCGGCCTGGGCAACGACTGGACCCCGGTGCGCGCACTGGGCTCCTACATCAAGGGCACCAACGGCAAGAGCCAGGGCGTCGTGCCCTTCCTCAAGGTGGTCAACGACACCGCCGTGGCGGTCAACCAGGGCGGCAAGCGCAAGGGCGCGGTGTGCGCCTACCTGGAAACCTGGCACCTGGACATCGAGGAATTCCTCGAGCTGCGCAAGAACACCGGCGACGACCGCCGCCGCACCCACGACATGAACACCGCGAACTGGATTCCCGACCTGTTCATGAAGCGCGTGTTCGAGGACGGCGACTGGACCCTGTTCTCCCCGTCCGACGTGCCGGACCTGCACGACCTGACCGGCAAGGCCTTCGAGGAGCGCTACGAGTACTACGAGGCCCTGACCCAGTACGGCAAGCTCAAGCTGCACAAGACCATCAAGGCCAAGGACCTGTGGCGCAAGATGCTCTCGATGCTGTTCGAGACCGGCCACCCGTGGCTGACCTTCAAGGACCCGTGCAACCTGCGCAGCCCGCAGCAGCACGTCGGCGTCGTGCACAGCTCCAACCTGTGCACCGAGATCACCCTGAACACCAACGCCGACGAGATCGCGGTGTGCAACCTGGGCTCGATCAACCTGGTCAACCACATCGTCGACGGCAAGCTGGACAGCGCCAAGCTGGCGCGCACCGTGAAGACCGCCGTGCGCATGCTCGATAACGTCATCGACATCAACTACTACTCGGTGCCGCAGGCGCAGAACGCCAACTTCAAGCACCGCCCGGTCGGCCTCGGCATCATGGGCTTCCAGGACGCCCTGTACCTGCAGCACATCGCCTACGGCTCCGACGCCGCGGTGGCCTTCGCCGACCAGTCGATGGAAGCCATCAGCTACTACGCCATCCAGGCCTCCTGCGACCTGGCCGAGGAGCGCGGCGCCTACTCGAGCTTCGAGGGTTCGCTGTGGAGCCAGGGCATCCTGCCGCTCGACTCGCTGGACATCCTCGCCGAGCAGCGCGGTGCCAAGTACATCGAGGTCGACCGCTCCAGCACCTTCGACTGGGCGCCGATCCGCCAGCGCGTGCAGAAGGGCATGCGCAACTCCAACATCATGGCCATCGCCCCGACCGCGACCATCTCCAACATCGTTGGCGTGTCGCAGTCCATCGAGCCGACCTACCAGAACCTCTACGTGAAGTCGAACCTCTCCGGCGAATTCACCGTGATCAACCCCTACCTGGTCCACGACCTCAAGGCGCGCGACCTGTGGGACCCGGTGATGGTCAACGACCTCAAGTACTACGACGGCTCCGTGCAGCAGATCGAGCGCATCCCGCAGGACCTCAAGGACCTGTACGCCACCGCCTTCGAGGTGGAGACCAAGTGGATCGTCGAGGCCGCCAGCCGTCGCCAGAAGTGGATCGACCAGGCCCAGTCGCTCAACCTGTACATCGCCGGCGCCTCGGGCAAGAAGCTCGACGTGACCTACCGCATGGCCTGGTTCCGCGGCCTGAAGACCACCTACTACCTCCGCGCGCTGGCCGCCACCAGCACCGAGAAGTCGACCATCACCACCGGCAAGCTCAACGCCGTTTCTTCGGTGATCGACGAAAGCCTGCCGGCCGCCGAGCCGAAGCCGGCCCCGGTGCCGCAGGCCTGCTCCATCGACAACCCGGATTGCGAAGCCTGCCAGTAATCCGCACGCCCCTCTCCCCAGCGGAGAGGGGCCACCGAACCACCGGCCGGCCCGCACCGGCCCCCCGATCAGGAGAAGCACCATGCTGAGCTGGGACGAATTCGATACCGAAGAAGAAACCGCAGCCAAGCCGGCCGCGGCCCAGGCTGCCGCCAGCGCAGCCGCCCCCGACAAGCTCGACAGCGCCGGCGACGCCGCCGCCCACGACGCCCGCGCGGTCACCGCCGACGACTCCGCCGCCGTGGCCCGCGCCAAGGCCGCGCTCAACGAGCTGGACATCCGCGAAGGCCTGGAAGACCTCGAAGGCGCCGCCGCCCGCGTGCGCGTCGACGAGAAGCGCATGATCAACTGCCGCGCCGACCTCAACCAGCTCGTGCCGTTCAAGTACGACTGGGCCTGGCAGAAATACCTCGACGGCTGCGCCAACCACTGGATGCCGCAAGAGGTCAACATGAACGCGGACATCGCCCTGTGGAAGAGCCAGGACGGCCTCACCGAGGACGAGCGCCGCATCGTCATGCGCAACCTCGGCTTCTTCTCCACCGCCGACTCGCTGGTCGCCAACAACCTGGCCCTGGCCGTGTACCGCCTGATCACCAACCCCGAGTGCCGCCAGTACATCCTGCGCCAGGCCTTCGAGGAAGCGATCCACACCCACGCCTACCAGTACTGCATCGAGTCGCTGGGCATGGACGAGGGCGAGATCTTCAACATGTACCACGAGATCCCCAGCGTGGCGAAGAAGGCCTCCTGGGGCCTCAAGTACACCCGCTCGATCTCCGACCCGCAGTTCAACACCGGCACCGTCGAGACCGACAAGCAGTTCCTCAAGAACCTGATCGCCTACTACTGCGTGCTGGAAGGCATCTTCTTCTACTGCGGCTTCACCCAGATCCTCTCCATGGGCCGCCGCAACAAGATGACCGGCGTCGCCGAGCAGTTCCAGTACATCCTGCGCGACGAATCCATGCACCTGAACTTCGGCATCGACATGATCAACCAGATCAAGATCGAGAACCCGCACCTGTGGGATGCCGAACTGAAGGACGAAGCCACCCAGATGATCCTCCAGGGCACCCAGCTGGAGATCGAATACGCGCGCGACACCATGCCCCGCGGCGTGCTGGGCATGAACGCGGCGATGATGGAGGACTACCTCAAGTTCATCGCCAACCGCCGCCTGACCCAGATCGGCCTGCCGGAACAGTACGCCGGCGTCAGCAACCCGTTCCCGTGGATGAGCGAGATCATGGACCTGAAGAAGGAGAAGAACTTCTTCGAGACTCGCGTCACCGAATATCAGACGGGTGGGGCGTTGGCCTGGGATTGATACCAGACGGCGACGACCGAAAGACAGCGCGCTTTACCTGAAATGGATTTTGGGGCAGTGCGAGAAAAACGAAACCCCGCCTTGTGCGGGGTTTTTTATTTAAGGAGACGCTTATGCAATTTGAAGCGGCAGATTGAAGAGTGACTGAATATCCTCAGGGAGCACCTCCCCACTTTTTTTAGAATGCGTGAGAGGAACGATCTCCATTCCGAAATCCACTCTGTACAGGTAATGCCAGAGGCTTGCGATATAGTCATCGGCGTCAGTTACGCGAGCTTTGAATTTCACAACGACCGGCTTCAGATTTTCCCTGATGACATTGGCTATATAACCGCTGAAATCTCGATCCCAATATCTGCACCCTGTGAGGAATTCTGGCACGTCATAGCATAGACCTGAAACATGGGCGGCCTCGGCTTCGCCCAAGGTGTTAAAAGCATACGGCCCAATGTAGTTCAATCCCTGATCACGATCTTGAATGTTCGCTACTGCACA
>DASQBU010000001.1:0-11689 GCA_035635035.1 Pseudomonas sp. | reverse complement strand
ACCCACTTCTGCTTCTTCAACCTCGGCGGGCGCGCCCACGAGCTGGGGGTGATGGAAGTCGCCCACTACCTGTGGGAGAAGTTCGGCCGCTCGCACCGCGTGCTGTTCATCAGCGTGCCGTTCGAGGAAGTGGTCGGCGAGATCCTCGCCAAGGTCGACAACAGCCACATGGGCGTGGTGCTCAAGCGCATGATGCTGCGCGTCGCGTCGAAAATCGCCGAAGAGCTGCACATCGACGCGCTGGTCACCGGCGAGGCGATCTCCCAGGTGTCCAGCCAGACCCTGCCCAACCTGTCGGTGATCGACGCGGTGACCGACACCCTGGTGCTGCGCCCGCTGATCGCCAGCCACAAGCAGGACATCATCGACACCGCCACCGCCATCGGCACCGCCGAGTTCGCCAAGAACATGCCCGAGTACTGCGGGGTGATCTCGGTGAACCCGACCACCCGTGCCAAGCGCTACCGCGTCGAGCACGAGGAGACCCAGTTCGACATGGCGATCCTCGAGCGCGCCCTGGAGCGCGCGCGGCGGGTGGCGATCGACAAGGTGATCGACGAGCTGGGCCAGGACCTGCCGGTCGAGGAAGTGCGCGAGGCGCTGCCCGGGCAGATCGTCCTCGACATCCGCCACCCCGACGCCGTCGAGGACGCGCCGCTGGCGCTGCCCGGCATCGAGGTGCAGGCCCTGCCGTTCTACGCGATCAACAACCGCTTCAAGGAGCTGGATGCCAATCGCCAGTACCTGCTGTATTGCGACAAGGGCGTGATGAGCCGCCTGCATGCCCACCACCTGCTCAGCGAGGGACACGCCAATGTGCGCGTTTATCGTCCGGCTTAAGCAGCCGGGCCTGCTGGGGGGCAGCATCCGCCATCGCCCTCCCGATCGCCGGCCATCACGTTAATCAAGCTGTCGCCGGCAGGCGGGAATAATCCCGCCCGGCATCCGAACTCAAGCGTTACCTATCGAGAAGACACTCAAGTGATCGAAAAACTGCGCAATATCGCCATCATCGCCCACGTCGACCATGGCAAGACCACCCTGGTGGACAAGCTGCTGAAGCTCTCCGGCACCCTCGACCGCAAAGAAGCGGAAAGCGAGCGGGTGATGGACTCCAACGACCAGGAAAAAGAGCGCGGCATTACCATCCTGGCGAAGAACACCGCCATCAAGTGGAACGGCTACAACATCAACATCGTCGACACCCCCGGCCACGCCGACTTCGGCGGCGAGGTGGAGCGCGTGATGTCGATGGTCGACTCCGTGCTGCTGGTGGTCGACGCCCAGGACGGCCCGATGCCGCAGACCCGCTTCGTGACCCAGAAGGCGTTCAAGGCCGGCCTGCGTCCGATCGTGGTGGTCAACAAGATCGACCGTCCGGGCGCGCGTCCGGACTGGGTCATCGACCAGATCTTCGACCTGTTCGACAACCTCGGCGCCACCGACGAGCAGCTGGACTTCCCGATCGTCTACGCCAGCGCCCTGAACGGCATCGCCGGCATGGACCACGAGGCCATGGACGACAACATGGACGCGCTGTTCCAGGCGATCATCGACCACGTGCCGGCCCCGGTGGTGGACGTCGAAGGCCCGTTCCAGATGCAGATCTCCCAGCTGGACTACAACAGCTTCCTCGGCGTGATCGGCATCGGCCGCATCGCCCGCGGCAAGGTCAAGTCCAACACCCCGGTGACCGCCATCGGCGCCGACGGCAAGAAGCGCAACGGCCGCATCCTGAAGATCATGGGCCACCACGGTCTGCAGCGCGTCGAGGTCGAGGAAGCCACCGCCGGCGACATCGTCTGCGTGTCCGGCATGGACGAGCTGTTCATCTCCGACACCCTGTGCGACCAGAACAACGTCGAGGCCCTGCCGCCGCTGACCGTCGACCAGCCGACCGTGAGCATGACCTTCCAGGTCAACGACTCGCCGTTCGCCGGCAAGGAAGGCAAGTTCGTCACCAGCCGCAACATCAAGGACCGTCTGGAGAAGGAACTGCTGCACAACGTGGCGCTGCGCGTCGAGCAGGGCGAGAGCCCGGAGAAGTTCAAGGTTTCCGGCCGTGGCGAGCTGCACCTGTCGGTGCTGATCGAAACCATGCGCCGCGAAGGCTTCGAGCTGGCCGTGGGCCGTCCGGAAGTGGTGATCATCGAGAACGAGGCCGGCGAGAAGCAGGAACCGTACGAGAACGTCACCATCGACATCGAGGAGCAGCACCAGGGTCCGGTGATGGAGCAGATGGGCCTGCGCAAGGGCGATCTGACCAACATGATCCCCGACGGCAAGGGCCGTGTCCGTCTGGAGTACACCATTCCGGCGCGCGGCCTGATCGGCTTCCGTAACAACTTCCTGACCCTGACCTCGGGTACCGGCATCCTGACCTCGACCTTCAGCCACTACGGCCCGATCAAGGCCGGCGAAGTGACCAACCGCCAGAACGGCGTGCTGGTGTCCATGGCCACCGGTACCGCGCTGACCTACTCGCTGGAGACCCTGCAGGCCCGCGGCAAGCTGTTCCTCGGCCCGGGCGACGAGATCTACGAAGGCCAGCTGGCCGGCATCAACAGCCGCGACAACGACCTGGTGATCAACCCCACCAAGGGCAAGAAGCTCGACAACATGCGTGCTTCCGGCAAGGACGAGGTGATCGCCCTGGTTCCGCCGATCCGCTTCACCCTGGAGCAGGCGCTGGAATTCATCGCCGACGACGAGCTGGTGGAAGTGACCCCGAAGTCGATCCGCCTGCGCAAGAAGGTGCTCAACGAGAACGACCGCAAGCGTTACGAGCGCAGCAAGGTCTGATCGCCGAGTCGGCCTTGAGCCGAACTGAAAAGCCCCGCCGGATGTGAGTCCGGCGGGGCTTTTTCATGTGGGGCGCGCGACGTTCCTGGCGGTTGTGCCGTCCCCTGCCACTCGCCTGGCGACCCGCGGCCTAGAGCGGCTCGTTGCGGATGATTGGCAGCTAATCGGGCGTTAGCTGTGCGTTTTGCCCACATATTGTTGCGTTTCGCGCAATGCTGGCTTGTCCGCCCGGCGATTTTTCCGCGGCCCCCGCTCCTCGACAATGACCTCATGGCCCAACGCCAATCAGGCCGCCGGGCAGTCACTTCCCCCGAGGAGAGTAATCATGAATAACAAGGCTCTGTTTCTGCTGGCCATGCTGGCTGCGGCCGGCGCCTTCGCTGCCGAGGCTTCGGCCAAGGGCGACAGCAAGGCCAACGAATACGCCTACGGCATGAACCTGGATGTGGCCGAGGTGGTTTCCATCGAGGAAGCGCCGCATGCTCGTTGCGAGCCGATCGATTCCAAGCTGACCTACCGCGACTCCAAGGGCCAGGTGCATACCGTCAGCTACGTCAAGCAGGATGCCGGCTGCTTCTGATGACCGCCTGCCGGCAGGCGCCCCGCGCTGAGCGGACGGCGCCTGCGGTCGCGGGCCGCTGACTGCTGAGCCGCGACTTCCCGCCCCACGGGCCTGGTGCCCGCGCAGAAACCTCTCCTCGTGCTGGGCTGCCCCCCGCTTGCGCGGCCGCCGGCGAACAGCGCCTCCCGTTACCGGCCTCCTGTCGTTACCCGTGCGCCTGAGTCGCGTGGCGTGCCTGGCGTTTGGGCGCGAGCGGGGGCTGCAGTATATTGCTCTGGGTTTTCCGGTCGGTGTGCGGCTGGATGGCATATCGTCCCGGAGGCAAGGTTCACGATGGATATCCTGCAGGCAATGCGCGTCTTCGCCCGGGTCATCGATGCGGGCAGCTTCACCGCCGCCGCGCAGGTGCTCGAACTGTCCACCGCGCAGGTTTCGCGCCTGGTGTCCGACCTGGAGACCAGTCTGAGCGCCCGCCTGCTGCATCGCACCACCCGCCGCCTACGGCTGACCGAGGTCGGCGAGCGCTATCTGGCGCGCTGCCGGCAGATCCTCGCCGAGGTCGATGAGGCCACCGCCGAGGCTAGCGGTGCCCACCTCAAGCCGCAGGGGCACCTGCGCGTGCATTCCTTCACCAGCGTCGGCATCCAGTACCTGATGCCGCTGGCGGCGCGCTATGCCGCGGCCTATCCGGACGTCGACCTGGACATCGCGCTGTCGCAGCGCACCCCCGATCTGCTCGAGGAAGGCCACGACGTGGTCATCACCCACTCCCGCGAGCTGCCCGATTCGGACCTGGTCGCCCAGCGCCTGGGCAGCATCTACAGCGTGGTGTGCGCCGCACCGGCCTATCTGCGCCAGCACGGCATTCCCCAGACCCCCGAAGCCCTGTGCGAGCACCGCTGCCTGCGCCTGGTCGATCCGGTGTATCCGGGCGACTGGGTGTTCGAGCGCGACGGCGCGCAGCAGGTGATCAGTCCCGGGCAGGGCTTCCAGGTCAACGTCTCCGAGGCGATGGTGCAGGCCGCGGTGGCCGGCATGGGGGTCTGCCTGCTGCCCAACTTCATCGCCGCCAAGGCGCTGCGCGAGGGCAGCCTGGTGCGCCTGCTGCCGACCTGGCAGCTGCATGAGCGCAGCATCTACGCGCTGTATTCGTCGCGCCGCTTCCTCGATGCCAAGATCAAGACCTGGGTCGAGTTTCTCAAGACCGAGTTGCCGCTGCTCCTCGCCCACGACAGTCGGGATCTCGACAATCCGGCCTACTGGGCCGGCGACTTTGTCGCATAACCGGCACCGCCCGGCGCCGCCCCGCGGCTGAGACGCCCGCGCGGCGGCCGGATCGCCGCCGCCGGGGCGCGGCGGAGCGCTTCTTGCAAGTGCGGGCTCGCCCCCTTGCCACGGACTCCGCGCCATGTGCCTTCGCGCCTGCCCACCGCCCTGCTGTGTACCGCCCGCTCGCGTTCGCGAGGGCCGCTGCCGATGAAAACCTTCCTCGACTGGTCCGCCTACCGGGACGCCGGCATGGGCGATGCCTACGCCGACATTCCCCGCCACGGCGGCGACTTCGCCAAGGCCGTGGCAGTGTGCATCAACAGCCGGCAGTGCGAGGCGGAGGGCAAGCAGGTGATGTGCCCGAGCTTTCGCGTCAGCGGCAATCCGCAGCTGTCCACCGGCGGGCGGGTGCGCCTGCTCAAGGCGGCGCTGAACGACGAGCTGGTCGAGCAGGCGCTGGCCGATCCGGCGCTGGTCGAGGCCATGGAGCTGTGCGTGGCGTGCAAGGGCTGCAAGCGCGAATGCGAGGCGAACGTCGACATGCCGCTGCTCAAGGCGGAGTTCCTCGCCCAGCAGGCGGCCCGCCAGGGGCTGAGCTGGCGCAGCCGGCTGTTCGCCCACGCGCCGCGCTGGCTGCACCGCCTGCCCTGGCTGAAGACCCTGGTGCGCTGGCGCAACGCCAGCCCGCTGCTGGCGCGCTGGTCGGGGCTGGCCCTCGGCCTGGCGCACGACCGCCCGCTGCCGGAGCCGGCGGCGCAGCCGTTCGCCGCGCCCGTGCCTGCGCCGGCTGCGGCGGCGGATGCCACGGGACGGCCCGAGGTGGTGCTGCTGGTGGACACCTTCACCCGCCATTTCGAGCCGGGGATCGCCGCCGCGGCCCTCGCCGTGCTGCAGGCCGGTGGCTACCGGGTGCGGGTCGCCGAGCCGCCGCTCACCGCCGAGGAGCCGGCGCGGCCGTTGTGTTGCGGGCGCACCTACCTGGCCCAGGGCATGGTGGCCGAAGCGCAGGCCGAGGCGCGGCGTCTGCTGCTGGCCTTGCTGCCCCACGTACTGGCGGGGCGCACCGTCGTCGGCCTGGAGGCGTCCTGCGTGCTGGGCCTGCGCGACGATGCCCAGGCCCTCGGGCTGGGCGAGACGCTGGCGCGGGTGGGCCGGCAGGCGCTGCTGTTCGAGGAGTTCCTCGCCCGCGAGGCCGCGGCCAAGCGCCTCGACCTGCCGCTGCAGGCGCTGGCCGCGGCGGAAACCCTGGTCCACGGCCACTGCCACCAGAAGGCGGTGGGGGCGATGAAGGCCATGCGTCGGGTACTCAAGCTGATCCCCGGCCATGAGTTTTCCCTGATCGAGTCGGGTTGCTGCGGCATGGCCGGCACCTTCGGCATCGAGCAGGAGCATGCGGCGATGGCCAGCGCCATGGCGGAGCAGGCCCTGTTGCCGGCGCTGCGTGCCAGGCCCGCGGCGCGGGTGGTGGCCAACGGCTTCTCCTGCCGTCAGCAGATGCGCGCCCACGGCGACGCCCGGCCGCGGCACCTGGCCGAGCTGTTGCACGAGGCGCTGGCGCCGCGGGAGGGCTGAGGCCGCGCGGGGAGGGGGCGCTTACCGCCCGCCCGCGCGACGCAGGGGCGGGCTCAGCGGCGCAGGGTTTTCGGCCGGAACGCGCAGTAGCCCGGCTTGGGGCCGATCTTCGGATGGTTGCGGCAGGTGTCCGGGCGGTTGGCGTACACCGTGCACAGGCGGGTCTTCTGGTCCAGGTACAGGCAGTCGCCGCTGGAGTGCTGCTCCAGGGTGAAGATGCCGGACTTCTGGTTGAAGCGGCCGACGATGCCGTCCTTCATCAGGCGTTTGGCGATCTGCTTGGGCGGCTCGCCGGCCTCGAACTCGTCGACCACGCCGAGGCGGATCAGGTCCTTGACCCGCACTTCCACCGGCAGGCTGCAGCAGGTGGCGCGGCACTCGTGGCACAGGGTGTTGCCGGGAAACTTGATCCAGGTTTCCAGACGATCGGGGTCGGCGCCGACCAGCAGCAGGTGTTGGGTCATCGGAGTTCGCAGGGTTGCAGGGGGGAAGGCGCGCGATGATAAGCGCGCCGTGCGCCGGGTGCAGCAGTTTTCGCCGGCCGGTCGACGGGATGGTCACGCTTTGACATGCGGCAGGAGGCGGCGCGGCGCGACTCGGGTTAAAATGGCGCGTTTTTTCCCTTGCCCCCTTTTCGGAGCCGTCCATGTCCCGCGTTACGCTCAGTCGCTACCTGATCGAAGAGACCCGCAGCAACCACACCCCGGCCGATCTGCGCTTCCTCATCGAGGTGGTGGCGCGCGCCTGCAAGGAGATCAGCCACGCCGTATCCAAGGGCGCGCTGGGTGGCGTGCTGGGCAGCATGGGCACCGAGAACGTGCAGGGCGAGGTGCAGAAGAAGCTCGACGTGCTGTCCAACGACATCCTCCTCGAAGCCAACGAGTGGGGCGGCCACCTGGCCGGCATGGCCTCCGAGGAAATGGACAACGCCTACCAGATCCCCGGCCAGTACCCGAAGGGCGCCTACCTGCTGGTGTTCGACCCGCTGGACGGCTCCTCGAACATCGACGTCAACGTCTCGGTCGGCACCATCTTCTCCGTGCTGCGCTGCCCGGAAGGCTTCGAGAGCAACGGCGAGCTGGGCGAGGCCGCCTTCCTGCAGCCGGGCACCGAGCAGGTGGCCGCCGGCTACGCCATCTACGGCCCGCAGACCATGCTGGTGCTGACTCTCGGCAACGGCGTCAAGGGCTTCACCCTCGACCGCGAAGTGGGCTCCTTCGAGCTGACCCACGACAACATGCAGGTCCCGGCGAGCACCGCCGAGTTCGCCATCAACATGTCCAACCAGCGCCACTGGGAAGCCCCGGTCAAGCGCTACGTGGACGAGCTGCTGGCCGGCAAGGAAGGCCCGCTGGGCAAGAACTACAACATGCGCTGGATCGCCTCGATGGTCGCCGACGTGCACCGCATCCTCACCCGCGGCGGCATCTTCATGTACCCGCGCGATGCCCGCGAGCCGGAGAAGCCCGGCAAGCTGCGCCTGATGTACGAGGCCAACCCGATGTCGATGATCATCGAGCAGGCCGGCGGCGCGTCCACCAACGGCACCCAGCGCATCCTCGACATCCAGCCGACCTCCCTGCACCAGCGCGTGGCGGTGTTCCTCGGCTCGAAGGAAGAGGTCGAGCGCGTCACCGGCTACCACCAGAACGCCTGATCCGCGCCCGCTCAGTACCCCACGACGCCGGCCCTGTGCCGGCGTCGTGCTGTGCGGGGAACGCGCCGGCGCTTTTGCCGTCCAATCCCGGTCGGCGGCGGGCATCTGTGCCATGCTGGCGGCATTCCCCCCTTTCAGGAGTCTCCCCGATGTCGCTGCGCCCCCTCGCCCTGCTCGCCTGCTGCCTGCTGCTGGCCGCCTGCAACAAGGTCAACCAGGAAAACTTCTCCCGGCTCAAGCCCGGCATGAGCAAGACCGAGGTCGAGCAACTGCTCGGCGCGCCGGTCGAGTGCGCCGGGGCGCTGGGTTTCAGCAGCTGCAGCTGGGGCGACGAGAAGACCGCCTACATCAGCATCCAGTTCGCCGACGACAAGGTGCTGCTGTTCTCCGGCAAGGGCCTCAAGTAACGGCGGGCCGAGCGCTGCGGGCCGGCCCGGCGGGTCAGCCGCGGATGTACTGCTCGAGCTGCTGGATCATCTCGTCCTGGTCGGCGAGCACCGCCTTGACCAGGTTGCTCACCGACAGCAGGCCGACCAGCTTGCCGTCGTCGATCACCGGCAGGTGGCGCAGGTGGCCGCGGCCCATCAGCTTCAGGCAGTCGCGGGTGTTCTGGGCGGAGGTCACGCTGACCACCGGCGCGGCCATGATCGCGCTGACCGGGGTGGCGAACGAGGAGCGCCCCTGCAGGATCATCTTGCGCGAGTAGTCGCGCTCGCTGACGATGCCGATCACCTCGTCCCCTTCGGTGACGATCACGGCGCCGATATTCTTCTCCGCCATCAGCTGCAGGGCCTGCAACACCGTGGCCGTGGGGGCGATGGTGTAGATGTCCTGGTTCGGTTTGGCGCGGAGCATTTGCGCAACGGTCTTCATGCTTCCTCCGGTTTCTTCTTGTGACATGCCTGAGCTGCCGGGTGTGGCAAGCTCTTGCTGCAAGTTCCTGGCCAGGGCCGCCTCGAGCGAGGCGACAGCGCCCGATGTCTGCACGGTGCCGCAGCGCCGCCCCTCGCGTCAATCCGGGCCGCTCCGGCGGCCATCCCGCTGCGCAAGTCTTCACCTTTCTGTAATGCTTGCCGACTACAAACACGGATTTGCGCCAGCGTGCGCCAGTATCGATCAGCAAGGATTCGCCATGCCCCAGGATTTCCAGCAGTTCCACGCCCACCTGGCCGCCCACGACGACCAGGCGGTCAATCCCAGCGGCAACCCGAGCCTCGACCAGCTGGTCGACCGCGGCCGGCGCAACCTGCTCAAGGGCGGTCTCGGCCTCGCCGCGCTGAGCCTGTTCGGCGGCGTCTTCGGCAGTCGCGAGCTGCGCGCCGCCCCGGCGCTGTTCGGCTTCGAGGGCGTGCCGGTGCAGACCGCGGCGGACTTCGACCGGGTCGTCGTGCCGCCGGGCTACACGGCGCGGCCGTTCTTCTCCTGGGGCGATGCGGTGCTCGCCGACGCCCCGGCCTGGCACCCCGACGCCAGCGACGACTGGCAGGCCCAGCTCCAGCAGGCCGGCGACAACCACGACGGCATGCACTTCTTCCCCTTCCCGGACGCGCCGGAGCGCCACGGCCTGCTGGTGGTCAACCACGAATACGTCAACCCGACCCTGCATCCGCACGGCATGACCTACGTCGACGGCAAGCGCCCGCTGGCCGAGGTGCGCAAGGAGCAGGCGGCGCACGGGGTGAGCGTCATCGAGGTGCAGAAGGACGCCGCCGGCCACTGGCAGCGCGTGCTGCCCTCGCGCTACAACCGGCGGATCAGCGCGCTGACGCCGCTGGCCATCGGCGGCCCGCTGGCCGGGCATGCGGCGCTGCGCACCGTCGCCGACCCCGAGGGCCGCGAGGTGCTCGGCACCCTCAACAACTGCTCGATGGGCGTCACGCCGTGGGGGACCTACCTGGCCTGCGAGGAGAACTGGCACCACTACTTCGTCAACCGCGACCGCGCCGACTGGGAGCGCCGCGTGGCGCACCGGCGCTACGGCGTCGGTAACGGCGCGCGCAGCCAGTACTACGCTTGGGAAACCGCCGATCCGCGCTTCGACGCCACCCCGCAGGCCGACCAGCCGCACGGGGGCTACGTCAACGAGCCGCACCGCTTCGGCTGGGTGGTGGAGATCGATCCCTTCGACCCGCAGAGCCAGCCGGTCAAGCGCACCGCCTTCGGCCGCTTCTGCCGCGAGTGCGCGGTGCTGTCGCTGGGCGCCGACGGGCGCATGGCCTTCTACTCCGGCGACGACACCAAGGGCGAGTACGTCTACAAGTTCGTCCCGGCCGGGCGCTTCGATCCGGCCAACCCCCAGGCCAACCGCCAGCTGCTCGATGAGGGCACCCTGTACGTCGCCCGCTTCGAGGCCAACGGCCACGGCCGCTGGCTGGCGCTGGTGCATGGGCAGGGTGGCCTCACCGCGGAACACGGCTTCGCCGACCAGGCCGAGGTGCTGCTCAACGCCCGCGCCGCCGCCGACCGCCTCGGCGCCACGCCGATGGACCGCCCCGAGTGGGTCGCCGTGCATCCGCACAGCCGCGAGGTCTACGTCAGCCTGACCAACAACGACGCCCGCGGCGACAAGCAGCCGCTGGACCAGGCCAACCCGCGCCCGCACAACCTGCACGGGCAGATCCTGCGCTGGAACGAGCAGGACGGCGACCCGACCGCCAGCGAGTTCCGCTGGGAGCTGTTCCTGCTCGCCGGCGAGCAGCCCGGCGCCAAGGGCGCCGATGGCAAGCGGGTGCCGGCCAACCTCACCGGCACCATCAACGGCGACCTGTTCTCCTCGCCGGACGGCCTGGCCTTCGACGATGCCGGGCGGCTGTGGATCGCCACCGACTACGGCGACGACGAGCCGGCGATGCAGGCGATGGGCTGCAACCAGCTGCTCTGCGCCGATCCGCAGACCCGCGAGGTGCGCCGCTTCCTGGTCGGCCCGCGGGGTTGCGAGATCACCGGCATCACCTGGAGCCCGGATTACCGGGCGCTGTGGATCAACGTGCAGCACCCGGGGCTGAGCTACCCGGCCAGCGACGGCAAGACCCGCCCGCGCTCGACCACGGTGCTGATCACCAAGGACGACGGCGGGGTGATCGGCAGCTGATGCCGCCCGTGAGCGCGCTGTGCCTCGGCCGGCGCGGCGCGCTTCACACTCGGTAACAGGCGCCGGCAGCGGGCTGGCGCCCGCGCCCGTGGAGTCCGCATGTCCTGGATCATCACCAAGTACGCCCTGACCGCCGCCGTGGTGGTGCTGGTCACCGAGCTGGCCAAGCGCAGCGATCGCCTCGGCGGCCTGATCGCCGCCCTGCCGCTGATCACCGTGCTCAGCCTGATCTGGCTGTACGTCGAGCGGCAGCCGGCGGAGAAGATCGCCAACCACGCCTGGTACACCTTCTGGTACGTGCTGCCGACCCTGCCGATGTTCCTCGCCTTCCCGGCGCTGCTGCCGCGCCTGGGCTTCTGGCCGACCCTGCTGGCCTGCGTGGTCATCACCCTGATGTGCTTCGTCGCCTTCGCTGCGCTGGTACGGCGCTTCGGCATCGACCTGCTGTGAGCCTCTGCGCCGCGCGGCGCTAACATTTTGCATGAATTTCCCGCGATTTCCGGTCGACCGCGCGGACGTCCGGCAGGGATGCTGTCCGCCTGGAAGCCGGCGTGTGTCTGCGTCGGAGCAACCTTGGTCGTTGAGGAGCGCGGATGGAACATGAAGTCACCCTGATCACCACCCTGGCGGCCGGCTTCGGCCTGGCACTGATCTTCGGCTTTCTCGCCGAGCGGCTGCGCCTGCCCGCGCTGGTCGGCTACCTGCTGGCCGGCATCCTGATCGGCCCGGCCACCCC